>JAEEPZ010000023.1 GCA_016285055.1 Prevotella sp. | reverse complement strand
CAGTAGTCGTTGACCATGGTGATGATTTCCACTGTTGACGGTGGTGTGGGTTCGGGGCGCTTCTTCCGAGCGCGCGCCGAAGCGCTGCTGATGCAGAAAAGCACCAGCAACACACTGACGATAGTAATTCTTTTCATGGGCTTAGTAAAGGTTAAACGAAGGAGTTAAAGGAGTTAAAGGAGTTAAAGGAGTTAAAGGAGTTAAAGGAGTTAAAGGAGTTAAAGGAGTTTTTTTAGGAGTTAAAGGAGTTAATGGAGTTAAAGGAGTTAAAGACAAATGACTCTCCATGAAAAGTCTTTGTCTTTAGCATAGCCATTGTCTTTAACTCCTTTAACTCCATTAACTCCTTTAACTCCAAAACTTGTGGCTCTTGAATTACATTACTTTTTAGCCGGAGCATAGCACTCGAACATGCGGGACACGATGTCGCGCGGCATCTTCGGCGTGAGCATACTGACGAGCCACACCACGGGGAAACCTCCCACCATGGCGATGGCGCCGCAGTTAATCGGGTTGATGGGATTGCCAGCCACCATGTTGACCACGGTGAAGCCGACGCCCCAGATGAAGCATGCCCAGACGCTGGCCGTCGTCACGCCGCGCCAGTAGAGGCCCAGCATGAACGGAGCGAGGAAGGCTCCGGCCAGGGCGCCCCACGAGATGCCCATCAGCTGGGCGATGAACGTGGGCGGGTTGAGGGCGATGAGCAGCGAGATGGCGATGAAGAACATGATGAGCACGCGCATCACCACCACCTTGCGGCGCTCAATCTTCTCGGCCACCATGTCGTCGATGGTGCCTTCCTCCACCTCGCCGGGCAGCGACTTCTTGTCGCGGTAGATGAGGTCGAGGGTCATCGTTGAGCTGGAGGTGAGCACCAGCGAGGCCAGCGTCGACATCGATGCCGACAGCACCAGCAGCACCACGAGGGCGATGAGGGCGGGCGACAGCTGCACCAGCATGGCGGGCACGATGCTGTCGAAGGCTATCTTGCCATTGTCGAGCACGACAGGGTCGTACAGACGGCCGAAGCCGCCGAGGAAATAGCAGCCGCCAGCCACGATGAAGGCGAAGACGGTAGAGATGATGGTGCCGCGCTTGATGGCGCTCTCGTCGGTGATGCTGTAGAACTTACCCACCATCTGCGGCAGACCCATCGTGCCCAGCGATGTCAGGACGACCACGCCTAAGAGTCCCCATGGGTCGGGACCGAAGAGCGAGGCGAAGACGCCGGTGCCCTGCTCGGGATTGTCGGCGGGCAGAGCGGCCAGCTTGTGCACGGCCTCTGTCAGGCCGCCCTGAGAAGCCAGGACGGCAGCAATGACGGCCACGATGCCGAAGAGCATGATGATGCCCTGGATGAAGTCGTTCATGGCCGTCGCCTTGTAGCCGCCAAGGATGACATAGACGGCGGTCAAGGCTGCCATGATGATGACACAATACTCGTAGGGAATGCCGAAGCCCATCTCAAACAGGGTGGAAATGCCTTTGTACACGCCTGCGGTGTAGGGGATGAGGAAGACGAAGGCGATGACCGAGGCCGTGACACGCAAGCCCTGGTCCTGGAAGCGGGTGCCGAAAAAGTCGGGCATGGTGCGGCTCTCGATGTGCTGCGTCATCAGCTTCGTGCGCCGGCCTAAGATGATCCAGGCCAGGAGCGAGCCGATGACGGCGTTGCCAATGCCTATCCATGCTGAGGAAAGACCGTATTTCCACCCGAACTGTCCGGCGTAGCCCACGAAGACCACCGCCGAGAAATAACTGGTGCCGAAGGCGAAAGCCGTCAGCCAGGGGCCTACGGCGCGACCGCCCAGCACAAATCCGTCAACACTGCTGGCCTGTTTGCGGGTGTAAAGACCCACGCCAATCATCACGGCCAGGAAAACTATCGTTAAAAGAACTTTGATTACCATTTTTTCGTTATGACGTTATGTCGTTATCACGTTATGTCGTTATGACGTTGTTACGTTATGTCGTTATCACGTTATTACGTTATCACGTTATCACGATGTTACGTTATCACGTTATCACGTTATCACGTTATTACGTTATCACGTTATCACGTTATCACGACTTGTTATTAAAACGCTACCTGCACTTGTGCCTGCAGCCAGTTATAGTCTTTGCCCAGCATGTCGCCGCAGAGACAGCGGGTGTACTGCAGCTGCAATCTACATTTCTTATAATACCAATATTGCACGCCGAGCGTGAGGTTGGTCTGGTCCCAACCGTCCACGTCAGTGTTGCGGTCGAAGGTCTCGCCGCTGGCCACGATGTCGAGGGCATCGACCACGGGGAAGCAGCAGGTGACATAGCCGCCACGCGAGCCCACGTCGCCGTCCTTGCCGCCCAGCCACTCTGCGCGGATGCTGGCGGGACGCGCCTCTTTATACTGCGAGCCGGCGTAGGGCACCGTCTTGTATTCCAGACCGGCGCTGTAGCGCTGACGCTTGTAGTTGTCGCCCACCTTGATGGCGGGATTCCAGGCAGCCACGCCCATGGCGTTGCCCGTGCCTAAATAGCCGGAGGCCACCAAGCGCAGACCGTCGACGGGCTTCACCTCCAGTTTGGCCAGGAAGTCCTTCTGGTTGTTGCGGTCGGAGCGGTTGATGCCTTGTCCGCTCATCAGCGCCAGCTCATAGTGCAGCAGGTTGTTGGCCAGGTCGCCGAAGACCATCAGACCCTGGTCGCGGCCGTAGTTCACGCCGTTCAGCGGGTCGGGACCCTCGCCTGCCAGGTAGAGCACGGCCTGCGAGTAGACGTCGATGAGTTCCAGCGCCGTCGGCGACAGCGGGTTCTCCATCGTGTACGAGTGTTTGAACTGTCCGAAGCGCACGGTCAACGCATTGTCCTTCGTCACACGGTAGTCGGTGTAGAACTCCTGCACCACGCTGTTGAAGTCGTGCATGAAGAGGAACGACCAGCGGTCGGTAATCTTAGCCTTCGCCCAAAGCAGCGTGCGCTTCAGGTTGTAGCTGTTCGCTTTCTGCCCGTGGGCGTCGTTAAAGCTCCAGCCGGCCTGTGCGTAGCCGTTGAACGTGATGCGTTTGGTTAAGTCGTTCATCCATGTGTTGGATGCTTGTTGCCCCATAGCGGCAACACCGCTAAACACTGCCAGCGCTACTGCCAGTGTCCGGAATTTGCAAGATTCTAGTTTCATTTTGTCATTGATTTGAAAGAATAATGGTTCTTGCGGCGACAAAGGTACAAATAAGTGAGCAAAGTGCAAAGAAAAACGGAAGTTTTCTTGTCGCCTTGGCTGAAAAATGTGATATGAGGCAATGCCGCCGCAGAGCTGTCTTTTTCTCTCGTTGCAAAGGAGGGAGGCCGAAGAACAAATTTACATGGCATGGCACCGGCACCCCCACCACACAAAAGTCCCGAAGGGACGAAGGAACTCGGGTAACGAACTGACCTATTTCGCGCCATAACTATGTCACTCCATCCGTACAGCATGTGTCTTTTTGCCATCTCGGGCTTATATGCAAAAGTTTCCTGCCGAGAAACCTTTGGTTTCCTGCCGAGAAACCGATGGTTTCTCGGCAGGAAACTTTTAAAACCCATGCTGCCTTGAAACTGCAGGATTCTCACATGGGTTGAAATCCATAAAAAGCTATTGTCTTTAACTCCTTAAACTCCAAAACCAGCGGCAGCCATTTCTCAGCCTATGCGGGCTTGGGGGCAGTGCTGACAGAGGAAATCATAGACGAAGTCGAAGTCTTCGTCGCCCACGAAAACCATGTTGCGGCTGAAGCGTTCTCTCACTTTAATCAAGTGCTGTCGGCGGCAGGCTATGATGCGGCGCACGCTGCTGTAGCTGCAGGATAAGGATGTGCGGTTAGCAATCAGTATGCCCATCCCCACCATGCTGGGCGTGCCGCCCATGGCCGTCAGCTTGCCGATGGCGCGCGCCTTGCTCACTGTGCTGGGCAGTTGCTTGTGCACCACCTCCTGCTCGTCCATGATGAAGAGGATGCTGTATTTCCAGCCATAGTACCAGGAAACGAAGAAATAGGCCACACAGCCCAGTACCAGGAATACGGCCATGAGCACCAGGAAACCACGGGTGACGTCCCACAAGTCGGCCAGAAGGTGGCGACTCTCGCAGCCTACCATCAGCAATACAAACAGCCACACCGCACCAAAACTGATGCCCAGCACCCAGAACACTTCCAGCAGGATGCTTGGGTTCTTTAACATGGGCACATCATACACCCAGCGGTACTTGCCGTCGGGGCAGAGCACGGGGCGCGTCGAGCTGATGTCGCTGTAATTCTGTTTTGTTTTCTTCTGTTGCTTAGCCATGGCGGTAAGAAGGAACAGACCCATCCCCTCCCTCTATGGAGGGGCTGGGGATGGGTCTGAAACCAGTTATGCGAAGGGGTTCTCGGAGGGATAGTAGTTGCCCTTCGGGAAGTTGTAGTCAATCTCTTCCACGGGGATGCCCATGTACTTCAGCACCTCCCAGAGGTACTTGCCTGCGTGCTCGAACATCACGGCGGCGTGGTGCGGGTAGTGCTTCTCGATGAGGACGTGACGATAGAAGCGGCTCATGTTCTTGATGCCGAAGGTGCCGATGCTGCCGAAGGAACGTGTGGCCACAGGCAGAATCTCGCCCTGGGCGATGTAGGCGCGCAGCTTCGTGTCGGCGGTGCTCTGCAGACGGTAGACGGTAGCCAGGCTGGGCTTCAGGTCGCCCTCCAGCGTGCCGTTGGTCACCTCTACGGGCAGGGCGCGGGCCATGATGCGCTGGAAGCACATCTGGCAGTTGCACACCTTCGACGAGGCGGTGTTGCCGCAGTGGAAGCCCATGAAGATTTCCTTCTCGGTGTATTCGTCGCAGAGGAACTTCTTGCCCTTGATGCTCTCCTCGAACATGTCGCGGGGCACGGAGTTGTTGATGTCGAGCAGCGTCACGGCATCCTGAGTGATGCAAGTGCCGATGAACTCTGACAGAGCACCGTAGATGTCGACCTCGCAGGCCACGGGGATGCCACGGCCCGTCAGGCGGCTGTTGACATAGCAGGGCACGAAGCCGAACATGGTCTGGAAGGCAGGCCAGCACTTGTTGGCCATGGCCACAAACTGGCGGCTGCCCTTGTGGGCCTCAATCCAGTCGGTCAGCGTCAGCTCATACTGAGCCAGCTTCGGCAGCACGCTGGGAATCTTGTTGCCAGTGCCCAGCTCGGCAGCCATATCCTTCACCACATCGTCGATGCGCGGGTCGCCGGCGTGCTTCTGGAAAGCCTCCAAGAGGTCGAGCTCGGAGTTCTCCTCAATCTCCACGTCGAGGTCGTAGAGGGCGCGGATGGGAGCGTTGCAGGCGAGGAAGTTGTTGGGACGGGGACCGAAGCTGATGATCTTCAGGTTCTGCAGACCTACGATAGCGCGGGCGATGGGCAGGAACTCGTGAATCATCTCAGCGCACTGGGCAGCGTCGCCGACGGGCTCCTCGGGGATGTAGGCGCGGGTCTTGCGCAGAGAGAGTGCCTGGCTGGCGTTCAGCATGCCGCAGTAGGCGTCGCCACGACCGTCGATGAGGTCGTTCTGGGTCTCCTCAGCAGCAGCGATGAACATCGACGGGCCCTTGAACCAGTCGGCAATCATCGTCTCAGAGATTTCGGGACCGAAGTTGCCAAGATAGACGCAGAGGGCGTTGCAGCCGGCCTTCTGGATGTCCTCCAAAGCCTGCTGAGCGTGAATCTCGCTCTCGACGATGCAGATGGGGCACTCGTAGATGCCTTCCTTGCCAAACTTCTTCTCATACTCGGCGATGACGGCCTTGCGGCGGTTCACTGCCAATGACTCGGGGAAACAGTCGCGGCTCACGGCCACGATTCCAATCTTAATAACAGGTACGTTGTTCATAAAGTGAAACTAATAAAATAGGTTTGTCAGTTATAGTGGTTGCAAAAGTACGGAAAAAAGCGTGAACCGCCAAACTTTTCAAAGGAAACATTTGGCAGATTTTTCTTTTTTTTGTGGTTCTTACACTTTCAAAAGAAAATTTTTAGTACCTTTGCACGCAAAATGTGCACAAACAATGATGACAAAGAAGATTCTTCTCGCTGCTTTCATGCTCATGGGCGTGCTGGGAGCAAAGGCACAGCAGGCCGACGGGCCGTTTCGCGCGTACTTATATAATAATGAGTACAAGGTGTTCATGCGCCTCAACCTCTACGAGCAGGATGTCGTCATCAGCTGGCAGGAGATGTTCGGACAGCTGCCGGGATTTCTGGCCAAGGAGGGCAACAACTACTGCTGGATTATCACCGACTTCACCATTGACGGCAACAAGGCCGAGCTGGAGATTACCAACGACTATGGCAGCGAAGACCTCACAGCCACGCTCACACAGGTGAACGACACCGTCTACACCCTGCGGCAGAACAGCGGCTCCACGATGAAGGTGCCGGAGAAGAAGAGCTGGAAAAAGCTGCCCACCACGCTCACCTTCATCAAAAGGAAATGATGCGTAGCCAACAAATCGTAAATCAGTAAATCGTAAATCATAAAGATGTTAACACTTAAACTTATTACCGAGCAGACCGAGCGCGTGATTGCCGGTCTGGAGAAGAAGCACTTTCAGGGTGCACGTGAAGCCATCAACGAGGTGCTGGCCATCGACCGCCAGCGCCGTGAGGCTCAGCAACAGTTAGACAAGAACCTGAACGAGCAGAAGCAGCAGTCGGGACAGATAGGCCGGCTGATGAAGGAGGGCAAGCGCGACGAGGCTGAGCAGGCCAAGCAGACCGTCAGCGCCTTGAAGGAGAGCTCGAAGCTGCTGGAGGAGAAGATGAGCCAGGCGCAGGAAGAGATGACGCGGCTGCTCTGCCAGATTCCCAACATCCCCTACGACGAGGTGCCCCAGGGACGCGCCGCAGAGGACAACCGCGTGGTGAAGAGCAACCTGAAGGAGTGCACGGAGACCGACACCGTGGGCAACTGGGACGTCAACCCCACACTGGGCATTGAGAACCCGCTGCCTCACTGGGAATTGGCGAAGAAATACAACCTCATCGACTTCGACCTCGGCGTGAAGATAACGGGTGCAGGCTTCCCCGTCTACATCGGCAAGGGTGCCCAGCTGCAGCGCGCACTCATCAACTTCTTCCTCGACGAGGCACGCGCCAGCGGCTACACAGAGATCATGCCGCCCACCGTGGTCAACGCCGCATCGGGCTACGGCACAGGACAGCTGCCCGACAAAGAGGGACAGATGTACCACTGCGAGGTGGACGACTTCTATCTGATTCCTACGGCTGAGGTGCCTGTCACCAATATCTATCGCGATGTCATCCTCGACGAGGACAAGCTGCCCATCAAGAACTGCGCCTATACCGAGTGCTTCCGTCGCGAGGCCGGCAGCTATGGCAAGGACGTGCGAGGCCTGAACCGCCTGCACGAGTTCTCGAAGATTGAGATAGTGCGCATCGACAAGCCTGAGCACTCGAAGGAGAGCCACAAGGAGATGCTCGCCCATGTCGAGGGACTGCTGAAGAAGCTGGAGCTGCCCTACCGCATCCTCCTGCTCTGCGGCGGCGACCAGAGTTTCACGTCCGCCATCTGCTACGACTTCGAGGTCTACAGCGAGGCACAGGGCCGCTGGCTTGAAGTCTCGTCGGTCAGCAACTTCGACACCTATCAGGCCAACCGCCTGAAATGCCGTTACCGCAGGGCTGACACCAAGAAGACCGAGCTCTGCCACACGCTGAACGGCTCGGCTCTGGCACTGCCCCGCATCGTCGCCGCCCTGCTGGAGAACAACCAGACACCCGAGGGCATCCGCATACCCAAGGCACTGCAGAAGTACACAGGCTTCGACATCATCGACTAAGACATTCCGCTGCGACACCACCCGTTCATAGGTGGTGTCGCTGCGTTTTAATATGCGACTGCTAAGAATTATTACATCTAATGGGGCTTGGTACTATTCTCTAGACCATTATGATACTTTTATACGGATATAATAATAATAATGAGTAGCATTTTTTTTATATCGGAATATGAGGTCCTTACAGACTCGAATAACTTTTCGGTGGTCATACCTGCTATTTGCAACAAGAAGGAATTGCTTAACGAATATAGCATAAAGCTAAAATTTCCATATTTTGGAGCAAACTGGGACTCATTATGGGATTTGATATGTGATTTTCACTGGATTCCACAAAAACATATCCATATTTATCACGAATGTGTCACTTTGATGCCTATTCGTGATTTGAAGATTTTCTTGAAATTACTAATTGATGCCTGCAAAGACTGGGATGAAATTGTAGAAGAAACGTCTGAAAATCAAAAGAAAACACTTTACATATATTTTAATAAAAATGAGGAAGAGTTTATACTATCTAAACTACAATCAATGTAATAAATAGGTTGTATATGAATAGAGAAGAGTTGTTAAGACTGTTGATAAATGAGGGTGTATCTTCAGATACATATTCATTAGACGGTAATTTTATATCAGATCACATTGTTTTGTATGAAAACTATAATTTTTGGGAGGTATTTTATGCTGACGAAAAAGGAAATAAAACATTGCTGAAACGATGCAAAAATGAAGAGGATGCATGTCTCTTTATCCATAATTATTTAATAGAGGGTTTTTTGTCAGAGAAATCCATTTTTTTTTCTGAACCTCCAGTAATTATTCCAAAGACATCACAAATGATACAAAAAATTAGTCTTTTGGAACTATCTATAAGGATATGGTTAGACTCCACTATTGCTAAAGAAATCAGCTGGCCAGACTATGTAACTGGAGCTTTTTGGGGAATTGAAAGAGATATAAAGAACATGCAGAATTATATCTGTCATCTTTTCGGGACAAGGAATGCTGATGATACTAATAATTCGCTTCCTTTTGAGGTTGCTGTTGTGCCATTTTATGATAGGGTTTCCATCAAATCAGGAATGGATGAGGCAGACTTTATAGGTGAGTTCAGCACACTTGTTCGCAAGTGTGTATCAGAACCTGAATATCGTGGTTTTTTTGAAAGGAAAACGATTTACGTTGATTTTTTAGGTAATAAGAAAAACGGAGATTGCGGTGTTAATCCCGTTCAGTCGGATTTGTAATCAAACCGCAGTGAATATAAGCATTTGCAATGCGAAAAGAATGAATAATGAACTATGGCCAGACCCACAACGGTGCTCTCGACTTCAACGACGGTGCCAATGCCGACTGCGAGTATCAGTACGACAGTGGTGGTGACTGCGAGTATCAGTACGACAGCAACGGTGCATTGACACGCGACTGCAACAGGGGCATCAACAGCATCACCCACCACTTCTACTACCTGGGCAACGGCATCATCGTCATGAAGGAGGGCAGCACCGTGACGCCCCTCGTGGCCGTGGCCGACCACCTGGGCAGCATCACCCACCTGATGAAGGGCGACGGCACCACAATGTTCGCCGCCAGCTACGATGCATGGGGCCGGCAGACGGTGACGACCAACACCATCGGCTTCCACCGCGGCTACTGTGGCCACGAGATGCTGCCGGAGTACGTTCTTGTCAATATGCGCTCGGCCTTTGGCCGCTTGCCACCAACGGGACGCAAGAACTACTACCCCTTCGGCACACCCTACAGTAACGCGACAGGCGCCAGTAACCCCGACCTTCAGCCCTACAAGTACAACGGCAAGGAGCTACTGTCAGGTCAAATTACATCTCTGTCAGGCCTCCTCAAAAAAGTCCGAAGGCTTCGGACGCTCTGTCCGAAGGCTTCGGACGCTCTGTCCGAAGGCTTCGGACTCTTCGTCCGAAGGCTTCGGACAAAAATACGAAATGAAAAGAAAAATAGCGGACCGTCTTATTTTGCTTTCCACTCTGTGATGTTGCGCTCCTTCGACGAGAAGGCGAGGCCCACCTTCGTGACGGGACGGCCGTCGAGGGTGTACTTGGCGGCATAGCCGCGCTCGTCAATCTGTTGCAGGGCAGCATCGGCGGTGTCATCGTATTTGAGTTCCAGAATGTAGATGCCTTTCGGCATCTTCAGCGTCAAGTCTGCGCGGCCCTTGGAAGAGAGATCCTCGGCCACCACGTCGGCGCCGAAGCTGACGAAGAGCGTGTAGAGCATGGCGTGGAAGTGGTGCTCGCCTTTGTCATCTATCATATAAGGAACGCCTGCGAAGAACACCTTCAGGGCCTCGATGAAGGCTGCCAGGTTGCCGTCGTCGCGGAAGTCAAGCCAGGCATTCTGGAACACGGAGCGGTTGCGCACGTCAGCCTGTGAGCTGGCCACGTAGCGGTAGAGGCTAATGGCGAAGCCCTTGCGCACCTCACGGTTGGGGAATCCCAGCACGTACTGGTCGCGCGAGGGGCGATATTCCTTGATGGTGAGGTAGCCGCTCTGGTAGAGCACGGGCAAGGGGTACTGATAGCTGTCGAAGGCCACGTTGAAGTCCTCGGCCATGCATGGTGTGCCCTCTGCCTCGGCCATGTCAATAGGCGGCATCTGCGCCAACATGTCAATGAGCGCGCGGGTGGTACCACTCTCAAACCAGTAGCTGTCCACCTTGGCGTTATTGAATGCTTTGAACAGGCTGAAAGGATTGTACATATCGGTCTTTCCCTCACTGAAATGGTAGCCGTCATAGTTCGCCTTCAGCTCGGCCAGCATCGCATCGTAGCTTTTTCCTTGGCGTTCGGCCATCAGTTCAATGTCGAGTCGCAGGGTGGTGACAAGTTCCTTCTCAGTGATGCCGCAAATGGTCTCATAGGCCGGCACCATCGAGATGTTGTTCAGATTGTTCAGCTTAGAGAAGATGCCCATCTGCGAGAATTTGGATATGCCGGTGATGAAGACGAACTGCAGGTGGCTGTCTTCGCTCTTCAGCGGGCCGAAGAGATCTTGGAAACGCTCTCTTATGGCCTTCTGCATCGGTGCATCGTTTAGGAAGTGCAGCATCATGTTGTCGTACTCGTCGCACAGCACCACCACCTTCTTCCCCGTCTGTCGCTCAGCGGTGTGGATAATGTTCTTCATGCGCAAGCTGTAGCTGGCATCTGTCGTTGGAATGCCGTATTGCTGCTCATAGCCGCACAAAGCGTCATTGACATACTCGTCCAGTTTTGCGATGCTCGTCAGATTGCTTGTACTAAAGTCGAAGCGCAGTACTGGGTACTTCTCCCACTTCCAGTCGGTGGTGGCTATGAACAGCTGCGGCTGCTCGATACCATACTCCGTTGTGAAGGCTTCGAACAACTCTCGGCGACCCTCGAAGACGGCCGCCAGCGTGTTCACCAAGAGCGACTTGCCGAAGCGTCGCGGACGGCTCAGGAAATAGGGCTTGCCTTCGGTGATCATCTTGTAGACCAGCGGCGTCTTGTCTACGTAAATATAGCCTTCTGTTCTGATGGACTCAAAGCTCTGTATGCCTACGGGGTATTTTCTCATATTGTTTTCTGTGAATGAATCTTCAACTTGCCGTTGCAAGAACACTATAATTCAGATGCTTTGGCGTTATTGCATAGCCGTTAGCTCGGTCTTATATCGCTTTCCACTCCGTGATGTTGCGCTCCTTCGACGAGAAGGCGAGGCCGACCTTCGTGATGGGACGGCCGTCGAGGGCGTACTTGGCGGCATAGCCGCGCTCGTCTATCTGCTGCAGGGCGGCATCTGCGGTGTCGTCGTATTTGAGTTCCAGGATGTAGATGCCCTTTGGCATCTTCAGCGTCAAGTCTGCACGACCTTTGGAAGAAAGGTCCTCGGCCACCACGTCGGCCCCGAAGCTGACGAACAGCGTGTAGAGCATGGCGTGGAAGTGGTGCTCGCCTTTGTCGTCTATCATATAAGGAACGCCGGCGAAGAACACCTTCAGGGCCTCGATGAATGGCGCAATCACGTCGTCACGGCGGAAGCGCTTGTAGGCCATCTGCAGGGTGCTGCGTGTCCAGTCGTCTTGATGCTGCTGGTGTGCCACATACTGGTAAAGGCACCTGGCAAAGCCCTTACGCACCTCACTGTTGGGGAACCCCAGTGTGTAGGCATCCATGTCGCGGTCATAGCTCTTGATGGTGAGGTAGCCGCTCTGGTAGAGCACGGGCAGGGGAGCGGCATAGCTGTCGAAGGGACGGTCGAAATCGCTGGCATCACACTCCACACCGTCCACTTTCATTATGTCGATGGGCGGCATGTTGGCCAGCATTTCGATGAGTGCGCTGGGCGTGGCACTGTCAAACCAATAGCTGTCCACTATACCAGACTTGATGGCCTTCAGCAGGCTGAATGGATTGTACACATCGGTCTTGTCCCTGCTGAAATGGTATCCGTCGTAGTTGGCCTTCAGCTCGGACAACATCGTGTCGTAGGTCTTGCCTTGCTGTTCCGCCATCAGTTCAATGTCGGGTCGCATGGCTGTAACAAGTTCCTGCTCCGAGATGCCACAGATGGTCTCGTAGGCCGGCTGCATGGATATGTTTTCCAAGTTGTTCAGCTTAGAAAAGATGCCCATCTGCGAGAACTTCGAGATGCCGGTGATGAAGACGAACTGCAGGTGGCTGTCTTCGCTCTTCAGCGGGCCGAAGAGGTTCTGGAAGCGCTCGCGCACAGTCTTCTGCTTCTCCGCGTTGCCTAAGCTGTGTAGCATCATGTTGTCGTATTCGTCGACCAGCACCACCACCTTCTTGCCCGTCTGTTTCTCGGCCGCACTGATGAGGTTGATCATCCTCACGTTGGCTGCTGTGCTGGGGTGGGTGATGCCATACAGTTTTTCATACTGACTCAGCGCATTGTCAACGTACTGGTCAAACTGCTCGACAGTTTCCAGACCGACACTGAAGTCGAAGCGCAGCACGGGGTACTTCTCCCACTTCCAGTTGGTGGTGGCTATGAACAGCTGCGGCTGCTCGATTCCATACTCCGTTGTGAAGGCTTCGAACAACTCTCGGCGGCCCTCGAAAACAGCCGCTAGCGTGTTCACCAAGAGCGACTTGCCGAAGCGTCGCGGACGGCTCAGAAAATAAGGCTTGCCTTCGGTAATCATCTTGTAGACCAGCGGCGTCTTGTCTACGTAAATATAGCCTTCTGTTCTGATGGACTCAAAGCTCTGTATGCCTACGGGGTATTTTCTCATATCGCTTTCTGTAATCTTCAACTTGCCGTTGCAAAAATACGAAATATCAGGCAAACGGCCAAATGATTCGCCAGCTTTTTCTTCCTTATGATTATCCGCATGTCGCTGATGGACGCCTTAGCTGTCCGCGGGCGAGACGCTCATGCTCCCGTCGGCGCCTGCGACTGTTATCTAAAGAAAAAGCAGGAAAGCAGCAAGCCAGCACTGACCAGCAGACCATAGATGAAAATGTTGCGGGCTGTCTCGCCTAAGCATCTGTTGAGTTCGCGCCCCGCCCATATCTTCTTCATTTTCAAATAAGTGAAGAAATGAAGCGCCAGATAGGGGAGCGGCGTCACCATTGCCATCCAATGGCCGTTGCAAAGAAAGACAATGCCCATGAGGAACGCAGCTATGCCCACTCCAAGGTAGAGCCACAGCGCAGGCTGAGCACCGATGCGCACCACGAGCGTGCGCTTGCCTGCTGTCAGGTCGGTGTCACGGTCGCGGAAGTTGTTGACCAGCAGCAGGGCGTCGATGACCAGTCCACAGGCTATCGAGGCGATGAGCACCTCCAGCGTGACGGTGTGCAGCTGCAGGTAATAGGTGGCGCATACGGGTACCAGTCCGAAGAACACCAGCACCAGCACGTCGCCCCAGCCCATATAAGAAAGATGTGTGGTGTAGAGGAAACAGAAAATGACGCACAGCACGCCGACGATAATCATCTCCAGTCCGCCGTACCACACCAACGGCAGCCCGACGAGGCAAGCCAGGCATGTGGTGGCGGCGATGACACGCTTCATCCTGTCGATGCTCACCCATCCCTGTGCACAGGCGCGCTTCGGCCCGAGGCGCGTGGCGTTGTCGTCGGTGCCCTTGGCATAGTCTACAAAGTCGTTGACGAAGTTGGCATCTATCTGCATGATAAACGCGAAGAGCAGGCATAACAGAGCCGGCACCCAGTTGAATGTGCCGGGCACATAGTGGATCTCAGCATCGGTCCAGGCCAATGACAGCCCAATCATCACCGGCACGGCGGCACCGCTCAGCGTTTTGGGGCGCGCTGCCAGCACCCAAGCTTTCAAAGAATCTTTTTTTATCGATTTTTCTACATTCATGGTGCAAAGGTACAAAATAGTTTTAGAAAAATTAGGTGCGGTCGGAAAAAAGTTGTATCTTTGCAGGCGCGAAAACAAACTTTTTATTTTTGCAAAGATAAAAACATTATGATTTATTCAAAGGAAGTTGAAAACATGTGCGTTGTGGCCAAAGGCCCCAACCACGGTCCTGCACCCATTCCCGAAGAGGGCAAGTGGATTCAGGCCAAAGAGATCAAGGACATTTCGGGCTATACGCACGGCATTGGTTGGTGCGCTCCTCAGCAGGGTGCCTGCAAGCTGAGCCTGAACGTGAAGGACGGCGTCATTCAGGAGGCTCTGGTTGAGACCATCGGCTGCACGGGCATGACGCACAGTGCTGCTATGGCCAGCGAGATTCTGCCTGGCAAGACCATCCTCGAGGCTCTGAACACCGACCTCGTGTGCGACGCTATCAACACCGCCATGCGCGAGCTGTTCCTGCAGATTGTCTACGGTCGCACGCAGAGCGCTTTCTCTGAGGGCGGTTTGGTCATCGGTGCTGGCCTGGAAGACCTGGGCAAGGGCCTGCGCTCACAGACGGGTACGCTCTATGGCACAGTGGCCAAGGGCACTCGCTATCTGGAGCTGACCGAGGGCTACATCACCAAGCAGTTCCTCGACAAGGACGATCAGGTTTGCGGCTACGAGTACGTTCACCTGGGCAAGATGATGGAGGCCATCAAGGGCGGCATGGACGCCAACGAGGCTGTGAAGAAGTTCACGGGCAGCTATGGCCGCACAAAGGCCGAGCAGGGTGTTGTGAAAGCTATTGACCCACGTAAAGAGTAAAGGAGGACACGAATTATGATTAGAAAAGTATCATTCGAGAGCTACGAGCGTCGCATCAATCAGGTGCTGGCTGCTCTGAAAGAGAACGGCATCAATAGCATTGAAGAGGCCAACGAGATTTGTGACAAGGTAGGTGTTGACCCCTATCAGATGTGTGAGGACACTCAGGGCATCTGCTTCGAGAACGCCAAGTGGGCCTACGTGTGCGGTGCTGCCATCGCCATCAAGAAGGGCGTGAAGAGCGCTGCAGAGGCTGCCGAGGCTATCGGCATTGGCCTGCAGAGCTTCTGCATCCCCGGCTCAGTGGCCGACGACCGCAAAGTGGGTATTGGCCACGGCAACCTGGCTGCCCGTCTGCTGCGTGAGGAGACCGAGTGCTTCGCCTTCCTCGCTGGTCATGAGAGCTTCGCTGCTGCCGAGGGCGCTATCAAGATTGCCGAGAAGGCCAACAAGGTGCGCCAGAAGCCCCTCCGCGTCATCCTGAACGGTCTGGGCAAGGACGCCGCCATGATCATCAGCCGTATCAATGGTTTCACCTATGTGCAGACACAGTTCGACTACTACACTGGCGAGGTGAAGGTGGTGAAGGAAGTGCCCTACTCAGACGGTCCCCGTGCCAAGGTGAAGTGCTACGGTGCCGACGACGTGCGTGAGGGCGTGGCTATCCTGTGGAAGGAGAACGTCGATGTCAGCATCACTGGCAACTCTACCAACCCCACCCGCTTCCAGCACCCCGTTGCCGGAACGTACAAGAAGGAGCGCGTGCTGGCTGGCAAGCCCTACTTCTCAGTGGCTTCCGGCGGTGGCACAGGCCGCACGCTGCACCCCGACAACATGGCTGCCGGTCCCGCTTCCTATGGCATGACCGACACGCTGGGCCGTATGCACAGCGACGCTCAGTTTGCCGGCTCCAGCTCAGTGCCTGCTCACGTGGAGATGATGGGCTTCCTCGGCATTGGCAACAACCCGATGGTGGGGGCTACCGTCTCTATCGCCGTGGAGATTGACCTGGCTCTGAACAAGAAATAATCCTTAACGGAAATACACATGAAAAGCCCTGACCCAAACGCTGAGCGTTGAGGTCAGGGCTTTTTCATGTGAATGTTTTTTGCCTACGGCGTCACGCGAATATCTGTGAATGACACGCGAATGACCGTGAATGATTTTTTTGCCTACGGCGTCACGCAAATATCCGTGAATGACACGCGAATGACCGATAATAATTAACGTTCATTCGCGTGTCATTTACGGACATTCGCGTTCTTGGACGAGCCAAGCGGCAGAGCCGAGTGGCGTCGCAGACAATACACGGATATTTACGTCGCGCCGCAGACCATAAAAGTCTTCGTGTTAGTCGGCGTTGTTCTCGGGGCGAAGCTGGCGGACGACGGCGCCTGCCTGCCACATCTCCTGATTGCGCATGGCCTCCAGTTCCTTCTCCAGGCCGGCACGGTAGTCGGGCTTTGAGTTCGAGTCAATGCTGATCTGCGCCTCTATGCCGCTCTTCACCGAGAGGTAGAGCCACTCCATGACGGGCTTGATGGCATCGTGGAAACGGGGAGCCCAGTCGAGGGCGCCGCGCTGTGCAGTGGTAGAGCAGTTGGCATACATCCAGTCCATGCCCTTAGCGCCGAAGAGCGGGCCTAGGCTCTGGGTGAGCTCCTCGACGGTCTCGTTGAAAGCCTCCGAAGGAGAGTGGCCGTGCTCGCGCAGCACCTCGTACTGAGCCAGCAGCAGGCCCTGAATGGCGCCCATCAGCGAGCCTCGCTCACCGGTGAGGTCAGAGGTGGCCTCGCGCTCAAAAGTGGTCTTAAACAGGTATCCGGCGCCGATGCCGATGCCGAAGGCGATGGTCTTCTCCTCAGCCTTGCCGCTGGCGTCCTGATAGACGGCGTAAGAGCAGTTCAGGCCGCGGCCCTCGCAGAACATGGTGCGCAGGCTGGTGCCGCTGCCCTTAGGCGCCACGAGGATGACATCTACGTCCGTGGGAGGGACGACGCCGGTGCGGTCGCTCCAGTTGATAGCGAAGCCGTGAGAGTAGTAGAGCGTCTTGCCCGGTGTGAGGTGCTTTTTGATGGTGGGCCACACCTGTATCTGGCCAGCGTCGCTGAGCAGCATGCAGAGGATGGTGCCCTTCTGTGCGGCCTCCTCGATGCTGAAGAGTGTCTTGCCCGGCACCCATCCGTCGGCAACGGCCTTCTCGTAGGTCTTGCCCTCACGCTGTCCGACGATGACGTTGAAGCCGTTGTCGCGCAGGTTGCAAGCCTGTCCAGGTCCCTGAATGCCATAGCCGATGACGGCAATGACCTCGTCTTTCAATACTTCACGTGCTTTCTCCAAAGAGAACTCCTTGCTGGTGACCACAGTCTCGATGACGCCACCAAAATTCATTTCTGCCATGATTGTTGAATGTTTATTGTTTAGCGTTTATTGATTTCAGCCTGCAAAGGTATCACTTTGTCACGAGACTGCCAAATTTTCTGACATTTTTATTTCTCGATGCTGTTCTTTCTTATTTTTTTTATGCTGTTTTGTGTGAAATGATTATCCGCAATCACTTGATGAAGGTACTGAAAGCGGTGCTGCTCAATAGCGCCAGCGTCCGTAGGACCAGCTCAGTACTGCTATCCACCTTGTGGCCATCCCCACAAGATAGAGCAAGCAAGCTCATGCATACAGTCAGGAAATACGCAACCTTATCCATAATAATACACTTTCCCGTGTCATGCCCGTCTGCTCTTCGGTAGCTTACCCATACCTTCAGTTCTTTCTTTGCTACCCATGTCTCTGTTCTTAAAATTCCAACCTAAAACCCTTTGATTTCATCTCCTTGTATTTGTCAGGGTTGAACCTGTACTGAACAGGAACTGTTCGGGCTGCGTTTTTCGGACGGTCGCCAGTTTCTTCCAGAACGCCCAATTTCAGCATTTTATTGGCGAAGTTCCTACGGTCGAAGTGTACCTCAAGGATTGCCTCGTAAAGTGCCTGCAACTGTGGCATTGTGAAGGTCTCTGGCAACAGCTCAAAGCCTATTGGCTGAAAGTGGATTTGTTCCTTCAGATGCTTCAATGCCGTGCGTAGAATCTTCTCATGGTCAAAGGCCAACTGGGGAATCTCACCGATGGGATACCACTGTGCCTTCCTTGCATCGTCGCCACCCTTTACGGCTCCTTTCTGTACCAATGCATAGTAGGCAATGGTAAGAACGCGGCCGCGAGGATCTCGGTCTACATCGGAGAAGCAACCCAGTTGTTCCAAAAAGCCTTTCTCCACATCAAACTCTGTCTCTTCCTTCAATTCACGCAGTGCACCAGCCTCTGTTGTCTCATCCATTCTCAGGAATCCGCCAGGGAATGCCCAGCGTCCCTTATATGGCTCAATACCTCTTTCTATCAAAAGCACAGACAGGCCTTCCTTCATGTCATAGCCAAATATCACACAATCCGTAGTCACCGACGGACGAGGATACTCATAGGTATATACACCTTTCGTCGTTTCCATATCTAGTTTTTAATTGAAACCGTTAACTATTAGGATTATTCACCGATGCATCAAATTACTTTTCTACCGTATTTCTCTTCGAACTCCTTCACTACATTTTTGAAATGGGGAGTAAGATATTCAAGTCCTTTGGCATACAGATCTTTCGGAATGCCATAATAGGCTTCGGCAATAGAGCCGGTGATACAACCAAGAGTATCAGAGTCACCACCGATACTAATTGCATTGCGAATGCTATCCTCAAAATCCTTCCCATCAAGGAATGCAACGATAGCTTGCGGAACAGTATTCTGGCAAAGTCCTCCCCATTCATAGCCGTCACGGATTCCGTCGCAGGTAAAAGCAAGGTCGTAACCAAACTCCTGCTCGATGGCATGTCGTATCTCATCCTTCGATGCACCCTGACGAGCCAATAATATGCAGAGAGCCGTAGCCTGAGCACCTTTGATGCCTTCTGGATGGTTATGTGTTGACTCGGCTGAATACTTCGCATGGGCAAGAACATCCTCTTTGGTGTTATATGCCCAACCGACTGGGCCTATACGCATAGCACTGCCATTCCCACAGCTGTTATAGGGAGAGAAGTCGCCATCCTCTGCCCTGTGAACCCACTTAACGAAGCCACCGCCATACCCGCCTTTAGGATGAGGATAGTTAAATGCATAGCGGAAATAGTACCCGCCACTGTCACTTTGGCTTCCTCCTTCCAATATCCATTTGGCAGTAGCTATCGTCAGAATGCTGTCATCTGTATACCCGCATCTTTCCGAAAAGAACGGGAAATCTTTCGTCTTTATATTGTGGAACTCATATATGCTTCCAACAATGTCACCAATAATACTTCCTAACATAATCTCAATTTCTTTGTTTTACCACTCAATCAATTACTTACTTTTTTCCTCAATGATTATCCGCATGTAGCCGATGGATGCCTTTGCTATCATGTTCTGTCTCAATCATTATCAGACAAATACATGCTGCGCCAAAGTAACTTATTCCCCCCCCTTGGAAAGGGGGGGGGCAGGGGGGGATGAAACTTTGCGCAGATGGATCCCCCTCTAACTCCCCCTTTGCAAGGGGGAGAATTGAGTTACCGCAAGCCTTGCTTGTTTCTATCATGATACATTCTTATGAGGAGTCGGTTTGCTTCTATATTGGCGTGCACACTATCTGGTAATTGCGGATAATCATTTTTCCTAATTATACCTGCGATTCTCTCAGCCAGTCGCGAACTTCCATCAGTGCACAGCCCAGCAGATTTTCTCCCTGCCATTGCTCAGCAGTACCTTTCAGTGCCGTTTCCCTGTCCAGTCCGATGCCCCAAATCTTGTCGTATGGGCTGGCTTCGGCCAAAAGGGCTTCTCCGGTAGAAAGCAGAAACTCCCTGATGTCGCGGTTTTGCCCAAACTTAGCCTTGTTGCCTTCTACAACAATATCATATTTCCTGGCATCCCAGAGTGTCTGTTCAAAACCACGTATCTTTCTTCCCAACTTCTTATAGTCAAATGGGCTGTCGGCTTCCATGATTTCACGAAACACCTCTTCATCACCGAACAGACGTGCCTTACTGGCCATCATATACTGTTCGGTAGTATGGTATTGTATGCCGTCTACCTCAAAATAGCAGTCATACCACTGACTGAAGCATGCTGCAGTCATCTTTTTGGGATTGGGCGTGTGGCCCCAGAAATAAACAACCGGCGTTTCAGGTTTCAGCCGTGCGATTTCCTTGATTTTTTCAATGTCGTACTTCATCATAATGTCTCCTTATCTCTTATGTTCATAATTATTTTTCCTAAATGATTCTCTCCTATCCAACTATACAGGTCTATACCCCAGAATGTTTCCTGCTTGCTGTTGCCATTAAGCAAGACGCGGTCGCCTGTGTCTACTAACTTTTGCATCAGAGAAGGATTCTTCTCAAACTTAGCCCGGAGGATTGACTCCATGATTCCAAGCTGGTTCTCTTCCCATCCCGGATAGGGTATCTGCTTTTTCCCTTTTCCGATGGCCTTGTCGGTTGAACAGCTGGCATACACCCTCCGTTCCTTCTCGTCCTGACACTTGGAAGCCTGAAAGGCAGCTTCAGCACTGCGATACTCCAGTCCTTCCCAAAGGACACGGCAAGGGAATCGGTTGCTCAAGAAATCATACTCACCTTTGAAACTGTTGATGACATCAGGGAAATCGCTCGATGTGAACCCTTTGAACAGTTCCCATACTCCAGGACAAAGCAGCTCCTGACAGGATTCTCCCTTCAGCATCATTTCTCTTGCCAGAGATGAGCTGATGCCTTCTGCTCCGTCGGGCTGGGGCAGTATGACTATTTGTTCCTGATAGCCTGAAAGCACTTCGCTGTTCTTCAACAACTGATCAAGCGTCTCGCTCTCTCTTGAATAGAGCACCACCTTGAAAGCGTCAAGGAAATCCCTTTTGCCTGTCAGGTGAGTCAGCAAGTCCAGTTTATCGGCTCCCATCACGAAGTACAGTTCGGCATCCGGATAGTATTTCTGAATAGCCTGCATAGTCTCCATGGTACTGGCAGCAATGGTGCCCATCTCTTTATCCCATATCTTCAGGCGGCTGTCATCGGAACACATCGACTGTAGCATCCTGACGCGCAGCTCTGGAGACAGGACAACAGGCGGGTGGCTGTGCCGCATTTTCCGTTTCAAGTAAGCGTCGCTTACCGGTACGAAGAAACCTATGTCTGCATCGAGCGCATCCACGGCATTCTTCATTAACTTGTAGTGTGCTAACGTTGGCGGGTTGAAACTCCCACCCATCACAACGATTTTTTTCTTCTCTTTTTCCATGTTTTCTCACCTTCTTGCGTAAATTTTGCGCAAAGGTACAAACATGTTTTGATATCTCCAAATTTTTTTGTGTAAATTTTACGCAAGACGGCGTTTTTTTTTCATTTGTTGCTCACCATCGGCTTCTGTCGTCCCTCCGGAACTATATGCTGCGCCTTGCCCGCCGCGTAGCTCAATGCGCAACCCTCCCCTACAAGGGAGGGGAGTGCCTTACGGGGTCCCTGCGGCGGGCAAGACGATAGCCCTTTTTCCCAAATTGTTTTTCCCAAAAAAAGTCCGAAGCCTTCGGACACTTTGTCCGAAGGCTTCGGACGCTCTGTCCGAAGGCTTCGGACGCTCTGTCCGAAGGCTTCGGACTGACAGTCCGAAATGTGAAAAAAATGACGGACAGCCTTAGAGGTCGGAAAAACTGTGCGCTCTGTCAGTTCTGTGTGCCCTTGAAAGTATAGCCTACGCTCTCAACGGCGGTGCGGATAGCCTCTTCTGTGGCCGGGCCTTTGACAGTGAGGGTATTGGCCGAAGCACTGGCCTTGGCCGACTCCACGCCCGGCACTTTCTCAACGGCACGCACGACGGCGGCCTCGCAATGACTGCAATGCATGTCCTCAACCCTGTAAACGGTGGTGTCAGGGTCTAAAGGCTTGTTGGCAAATTTGCTGAAAAGTTTCATCATAAGTGCATAAATGATTAAAAGGGTTAGAATAGTAGCACAGATAAGTTTGAACGGGCTTGGCAGGGCAGTCTCCCCTGCGCAGCATGCGTCTTGGCCGGCTGTGGCATAGAACTGCAGCCCTGTGGCGTTGAGCAAGAGCCCGAAGAGGATGGAAAAGCCTACGATGGTGAGCAGGTAAAGCGAAGTGAAGCGTCGTCCCATGGCTTTATGGATGACGAGGATGGAGGCGAGGTTGACTGCCGGCCCTGCCATCAGCATCACCAGTGCTGCTCCTGGCGAGAGCCCCTTCATCATCAGCGCTGCCGCCACAGGAATGCTGCCCGTGGAACAGATGTACATCGGTATGGCAATGGCGAGGATGACCAGCATCTGCAACAGTGGCTGGCTGCCGAAGCTGAGAAAGAACTCATCGGGCACCGCGACTTGAATCAGTGCTGCCACGACGAGGCCGATGAGCAGGCGCAGGCCGATGTCGCGGAGCATATCGAAATAGGCATACTTCAGGACACGCCACGGCTTGCTGCCGCGCTCCACCTGACAGGCAGAAGGCGCGTCGTCTGTGGTGTTGTCATCGTGAATCAGGCGGTTTACCAGCAGTCCGCCACAAACGCCGGTGATGAGAGCCGCCACTGGGCGCACTATGGCAAAGCCCAGCCCCATCAGCGAGAAGGTGGCCAGTATGGAGTCGATACCCGTCTGTGGCGTAGCAATAAGAAACGAGGCTATGGCCCCCCGCGACGCCTTCTCGTTCTTCAGACCGATGGCCGTGGGTATCACTCCGCAGGAGCAGAGAGGCAGGGGCACGCCCAACAAGGCTGCCCACAACACCGACAGCTTGTTGTCGCGCGAAAGATAGTTGGCATAGAATCGTTGCGGCACATAGACGTGGAGGATGCCGGCGATGAGGAATCCCAACAGCAGATAGGGAGCCATCTCGCAAACAACGTTCAAAAGCGAATGTAGTCCTTGCTGTTCAATACTCATAAAGCTTGATGTGAAGTATTTTCCACTCACCGACGCCAATGCGGGCGTGTCGGCCCTGATGCGTCTGATCGCCGTTGTGGCGCCGCAAGTATTGCATGGCGCCTGCAGCGTCGATGAACACTTCGTCGACAGACTGGAGACCGAGGCGCTTGCCTTTGAACATCGGCCGTTGGCTGAAGGCTGTCGACCCGCCTTCCTCGGCAAAGCCGTCCTCGCCCAGCTGCTTCTGCTCCTCCTGCTGTTTCTCTGTGGGTGTCTTGAAGTCGACGACCACCCCGCTGCCAGCCAGCAGGTAGTCGTACTTGCCAAGACGGATGAGCATGGCGCCGCCCTCGGGCCAGACGGAGCCGTCGGTGGCACGGGAGTCCCAGGGCAGGGTGAAGTAGTGGCGGCAAGTCATCACCACGCGGTCGTCGGTGATGATGCGCTCACGGTCATCCTGGTCGAAGAGGAGCCCATAAGTAGTAATTGGTGAAAGGTGAGTGGTGAGGGAATAGATTTGACGCAGCAGTGCATACGCTTGCGTCACAGATTCTGTCTCCTTTGTGCTGGCCTGGTCGATGGCGAAGGGACTGAAGCCCAGCGCCTGGTGCTCGCCAAAGGCATAGAGTGCGCGCACGCCGCTGTTTTCGCAGCATCGGCTCTCGGGAATGAACAGGCGGTTCTTTACCTTTCCTCCGTCCTGCGGCCGCTGTGGCATGGCATACTGTGCCGCCCACGACTTGAATCCCGTGTCGTAGATGTCGGGAGCCAGCAGGTCGATGCTGGGTGCGCCCTCTTGCCAGAAGTCGGCGAGATGGGCCAGCGGTCCTGCCGATGGATATTCGCCCGGTCGGCGTCCGCGGCTGTTCATTGCCGCATTCACGTAGAGCGGCATGTCGTGAATCTGCCGGGCGGCCTTGGCCAGATGCTCTACATAGCGGGCATAGCTCAGGGCCATGAACTTCTCGTCGGCATACTCGTCGGTGCCGTAACGCTCGGCCCATCGCTCCTGCTGATAGACTTTCTCTGAGAGCGGTGAGTGGTCGCGTGCCGACTCCAGCATGCCTATCTCGTTCTCTATCTGCATCATGATGACGACCTCACGCTGCGGGTCGCGCTCCTTGATGTGCCGCATCAGAGCTGAGAACGCCTTTAGGTCGGCTTGTAGCACGTTGTCGCTGAAGCACGATGCTATCTCCATCGGCTTGCCCTCGGCTGTCATCGCACGTGGAAAGCGTTTGGTGTCTTGCTTGAACCATCCGGGGGCATAGCACGACATGGAGTTCTTCCATGCTCCGAACCAAAGGAAAACGACATGCAACTGTTCGCGTCGCGCCACATCGACAGTGCGGTCGATGAGCGTGAAGTCGAATCGCCCCTCCACGGGCTCCATCAATTCCCAGTAGGCAGGCACAAGCACTGTGTTCAGTCCCAGTGCGCGCATCCGCGGCAGCACTTCGTCGATGTCGGTCACCGATGTGGCGGCCGAGTTGCTGAGTTCGCCGCCCAGAATGGGGCAGGGCAGCGACGACAGCCTGTCTTTGTCGGCCATCGTCATGCCGGCGTCCTGTGGGTAGCAGGCAGCCATAGGTCGGGCGGTGGCTGCTAAAGCAAGAAAGAGTATGGACAGTATTCTCAGCATATCACGTTGTTGCGGTTATGTAATGCAGAAATTCTTGTCTGTTTCTCCCCGCTTGGAGAAGCCACGATAATCGTGTTTCAGCTCTAACAGGCGCACCTCGGCATTGGTCATGCGGGTGACGTCCTTCATCTCGCAGTTGTAGTAGACGGCTTGCACGGCTTTGTTGATGATGCCATGCCCCACGGCCAGCACGGTCTTGTCGGGGTACTCATTATATATATAATGTAAGAACTGCCGGGCGCGCCCGAGGAGATGGTCGAGTTTCTCCACGTTGTCAGGCCAGGGCAAGCCCTTGAGGTCGGGGATGAACCGCCCTGTGAAGTCGCCCCAGTCGCGCTCGCGCAGCAACGGCGTGGTGACAACAGTCGCCCCATGCGGCTCTGCCACGATGCAGGCGGTGTCGTAGGAGCGCTTCAGGTCGCTGGACACGAAGACATCGACATGGCGGGTGGCCCACTCGTTGCGGACCACCTCGGCCTGACTGATGCCGATGGCGTTCAGCTCGCCCTGTACCTGTCCTTGCATCAGCTGGCGGGCATTGTCGATGGTCTCGCCATGACGCATCAGGAAAAGTTTAGTCATAAACAATCAATAATTCAACTTAGCCCCCCTGTCGTCCCCCGAGGGGGACACAATTGTTCTAAAGAGTAATGAAGCCCCCTCAGGGGCAGTAGGGGGGGCTACTCCTTTAACTTCTGAAAGAAGAGAGAATGTGAAACTTGAATCAAGGACATGGAATATGGTTGGCGTTCTAACCTACTTGACTTCCCGGCTTGACGTCTTTGGTGGTAGTGACAACGCTGAGGCTGTCGTCGCTGTCGACGGCGCTGAGGATCATGCCCTGGCTCTCGATGCCCATCATCTTGCGTGGTGCGAAGTTGGCCACGAAGAGAATGCGGCGGCCAATGAGCTCGGCGGGGTTCTCGTAGAACTGCGCAATGCCCGAGCAGATGGTGCGGTCGGTGCCGGTGCCGTCGTCGATGGTGAACTGCAGCAGCTTCTTGCTCTTCTTCACCGCCTGGCAGTCCTTCACCAGTCCTACGCGGATGTCGAGCTTCTCAAAATCCTCGAAGCTCACCGTCTCCTTGATGGGGGCGGGTGCCCATGCGGCGGCTTCGTTGGCCTTCTTGGTGGATTCGAGCTTGTCGAGCTGCTTCTGTATGGTCTCGTCATCAATCTTCTCGAAGAGCAGCTGCGGCTCGTTCAGCTGATGGCCGGCGGGCAGCAGGTCGGTGTTGCCGAGCTGCTCCCAGTCGAGGTCGTTGGTGTTGATGAGCGAGCGCAGACGGTTGCTTGAGAAGGGCAGGAACGGGCCGAAGGCGATGCTGAGGTTGGCCACAATCTGCAGACAGACGTTGAGGATGGTCTCGCAGCGTTTCGGGTCGGTCTTCCACACCTTCCACGGCTCACATTCGGTGATGTAGCGGTTGCCGATGCGGGCGAGATTCATGGCCTCGAACTGCGCATCGCGGAACTTGAACTGCTCCAGCAGCGTCTCCACCTTTTCCTTTACGTCTTTAAACTCGGCGATGGCGGCCTTGTCGACATCGAGCAGCTCGCCGCAAGCGGGCACAACGCCGTTCCAGTATTTCCACGTCAGCTGGAGCGCACGGTTGACGAAGTTGCCATAGACGGCCACCAACTCGTTGTTGTTGCGGTCCTGAAAATCCTTCCACGTGAAGTTGTTGTCTTTCGTCTCCGGCGCATTGGCGGTAAGCACATAGCGCAGCACGTCCTGCTTGCCGGGGAAGTCGGCGAGGTATTCGTGCAGCCAGACGGCCCAGTTGCGCGAGGTGGAAATCTTGTCGTTCTCTAAGTTCAGGAACTCATTGGCCGGCACGTTGTCGGGCATGATATACTTGCCGTGAGCCTTCATCATCACGGGGAAGATGATGCAGTGGAAGACGATGTTGTCCTTGCCGATGAAGTGGATGAGGCGTGTGTCCTCGTCCTGCCACCACTTCTGCCACGAGCCCCAGCGCTCAGGGTCGCGCTCGCACAGCTCCTTCGTGTTCGACACATAACCGATGGGTGCGTCGAACCAGACATAGAGGACTTTGCCTTCGGCTCCCTCTATGGGCACGGGGATGCCCCAGTCGAGGTCGCGCGTCATGGCACGGGGCTGCAAGTCCATGTCAAGCCAGCTCTTGCACTGTCCGTAGACATTGGGACGCCACTCCTTGTGCTCCTCCAGAATCCACTGCTTCAGCCACTCCTGATAATCATTGAGCGGCAAGTACCAGTTCTTTGTCTCCTTCAGCACGGGCGTAGAGCCGCTGATGGTCGACTTCGGGTTGATGAGCTCCGTAGGCGAGAGGTCGCGTCCGCACTTCTCACACTGGTCGCCGTAGGCACCCTGGTTGTGGCAGTGGGGACATTCGCCGGTGACATAGCGGTCGGCCAGGAACTGATGGGCTTCCTCGTCGTAGAGCTGTGTCGTGGTCTCCTCGGTCAGTTTCCCCTCATCGTAGAGCTTGCGGAACCATTCGGCGGCAAACTGGTGGTGAATCTTTGAGGTCGTCCTTGAGTAAACGTCGAAGCTGATGCCAAACTCGTCGAAGGAGTCGCGAATCATGGCGTGGTAGCGGTTCACCACGTCCTGAGGTGTGATGTGTTCCTTGCGTGCGCGAATAGTAATAGGTACTCCGTGCTCGTCGCTTCCGCCGATGAACATCACCTCGCGCTTCTTTGCCCTGAGATAGCGTACGTAGATATCAGCAGGCACGTAGACGCCTGCCAGATGGCCGATGTGCACACCGCCGTTGGCATAGGGCAAGGCCGAGGTGACGGTGTAGCGTTTGTAGTTCTTCTGTTCCATTTTTTTGCTGTTATTTATGAATTTGAGTGCAAAGGTACGATTTTTTCTTCAAATAGATGCTTGTTTTCATTTTTTCTTCGTATCTTTGTATTCGAAAACTGAAAACATGATCATTATAGTTATGAAAAGAGCGACTAAACTATCCCTTTCAGCCCTGATTCTATGGGCTATGACGTTGTCTGTCCATGCACAAGGCAACAATTTTCCCTTTGTCAAGACTTTTGAGTACGGCTATTTCAAGCATTTCGGCATTGGTGCTTCCGCAGGGCTTGACGGCATCGGCTTCGACGCAGCCGCCGCTGCTGGCGATTATTTAGGCCTGCGTGCCGGTGTCTCATTTATGCCTAAGATCAGTTACGAACATAACTTTGGCCTGCACGACAACGACCCTGACATCACGGATGATGTCGATATAAAAGCTAAGTTGAACGTGTGTGACTTCAAGTTCTTGGTTGATGTTTATCCATCGAAGAATGGCTCCTTCCACTTCACGGTCGGTGCATTCATAGGCAGTGATAAATTTGTAAAGGCGACCAACACCTCCATGTTCATCAAAAATCCTGCTAAATATGGCAAGATTGGCCTGACCTTAGGCGATAAACGCGTGACCACTGACGAGCATGGCTATGCCCAAGCCGACCTTGTGGTCAACAGTTTCAAACCTTATCTGGGCCTGGGCTTCGGACGGGCCGTGCCACGGAAACGGGTTGGCGTGTCGTTTGATTTTGGCCTGAAGTTCTGGGGAAAACCTGCTCTGGGAGCAACGGTAGTGGACGACTGGGGACAGAAAAGTTACCATAAGTTCAAGTACACCGAGCTGACCGATGATGACGACGAAGACCTGAAGGACGGTTTGAAGATAGCTTCCAAGGTGTTCGCTTTCCCCGTCCTCACTCTCCGCCTCAGCGGACGAATCTTATAATTGAAGAATGGAGTAACTAAAAAAACAAAAAGTGATGAAAAAGTTTTTTTTCTACGCCTTTGCTGTGATGACAGCAATGTGTATGACTGCATGCAGCAGCGACGACGACAATGACGACAAGAAGCAGAATGAGACGGTGATGCCAAAGCCTGTTAATGCTGAACAATCCGTGCAATTTGCCCTTGACACGCCGAAGTCGCCTGAGAATGTTGACGACGATGCACCTCAACTGAAGACTATCGACTTCACTGAGAGTGGCGACGTGCTCATAGAGTTCAAACACCCCGTCAGCCAGTCTGTCGTTTATATCAAGGATAAAGCCAGCTTTAACGGCACCACCTATACGATGAACGGCTCGAAGGTGAAGGGCACGGTCAAGGTGGCTGGTCAGGCTGCCCGAGCCACCCGCGCAGACAATGTCGAGCTCGCGGTTGACATCGCTGTGACGTTCTCGACCGAGAAGACTTACACCTATGTCACAGGGGAAGGCGAGACCATTACAGTCACCAAGGATGCTCCCCCGACGGGCGACCAGGCTTTGGACATACTGGCTCGCACGTGGAATGTGCTGGGCCTGATCCTCGACTTGAAGGGCGATGACATCAAAGCCTTCGAGACATGGGATGCCGTGGGAGGTGTCTTCGATTTGGAGACGACCGTTCTCAAGACTGCTCTTGAAAGAGATGTCAATCTGTCGGCCGATGAGCAGAAAGCACTGAAGAAGAAAGTGAAAGGTGTGGTGATCACCAAGACAAAGCTGTTTGCTCTCGACTATACTGACGGCACAGAAGACGTGGCGTCGTGGAACTGGGCGGATGCCTCGAAGACCGGCATCCGCATCATGCTGAAGGACGACAAGATGGGCAACAAGTTCATTCAGGATGCCACGATGATTTCTTTCGCCTTCAATGGAGACCGTTGCAACATGAAGTTGGCGACAACCTTTACGGACAACAGCAACAAGAAGTGGAACGCCGTTGTGACGCTGCAGCTGCAGTCACCGAAATGATGGAACCGTTTACTTCTGAGTTATGAGTTAGAGATAATTGAGCAGTTCGCTGAACTGCTCAATTTTTATTAGCCGTTCATGCTCGAAATCGTCGTGATGCTCCAACTGCCAAGTGACGTGGAAGGGAATGTAGACCGCCCAGGCGCCGATGGCCAGTGCAGGGGCGATGTCGCTCTTCAGCGAGTTGCCTACCATCAGCAGTTCGTCCGGCCTGATACTGAGCTTGCGGCAGAGGTCGCGGAATTCTTTTTCACCTTTGTCGCTCGTTATCTCCACATGGTCGAAATATGGGGCCAGGCCACTGCGCTCCAGTTTGTGCTCCTGGTCAAGAAGCTCGCCTTTGGTGAAAACGATGAGAGAGGTGAGGGCTGATGGGTGGGTGGTGATATGATGGCGCAGCACCTGCAGCGTCTCTTCCACTTCGGGCAGGGGCGTGCAGGGAAATTGCAGCAGACCGTAGCACTGCTGCAGGATGTCGTTGATGGTGGCGGCAGGCATCTCATTGCGGCTGACGCGCATGGCCGTCTCCAGCATGGACAGGGTGAAGGCTTTCACGCCGTAGCCCAGCAGGTACATGTTCTTGCGCTCGGTGGCGAAAAGCTCCATGGCAGCCGTCTCACGGTCTACCCACGGCGTCAGCTCGTCGTAGAGGTGTTGCATCACGCGCTCGAAATGTCCCTGACAGTCCCACAGCGTGTCGTCGGCGTCAAAGGCAATGACTTTGATATGATTGTTTTTCATCTTTAACATTCTGTTTTTCGACTTTCCTTTTAACTTCTTGTTTTTCATTCTTCCTCGTAGATGCTGAATGTAGCGGGGAGGGATGAAAGCTCTATTTCCTTTTGTCGGTCAGCTTCGGTGTTGTATTTGATATACCATGACGGGGGAAGGGATACCCAAGAAGCCCCCCCTACGGCCCCCGAGGCGGTTTCAATACTTGATATGACATTTGTGTCCCCCTCGGGGAACGACAGGGGGGCTAAGCTCAGCGTGGCTTCCATGTTGGGGAAACCGCCGCCTGTCTGCTCTTGAAATTCCTCCTTGCTCTTATCATGATCGCCGTCGCGTCCGCCATAGACCAGCTTGTAGCTCACCACGGCAGGATAGAGCGTGCTGTCGGAGCGATAGGCGTAGCTGACGCGGTAGTCGCGGATGAAGGTGTCGATGCGATAGCCGAAGACCTGCGCCATGCGGTACATCAGACCGTCGATGCGCTCCTGGCGGTTGGTCTTCGTGCCGGTGTGACGATAGGCCTTGACGATGGTGTAGCGCAGGGTGTCGATGACCAGCGTGCCGTAGTCGTCGACATTCTTCGGTGAACGGAAGCGTAGCTCTATCTCGTTGGCACTCTGCCCCTGATATTCATAGTTGGCGTAGAACCGGTGGTGGCGGATAAAACCGTTGTCGAGGTCGGCTATGAAGTCTTCGTAGAGCATTCGCCGCAAGTTGCTGGTGTCGGTGAGGCGGGTGCTGTCGGCTGCCACGATGCCGGCAGTGTCGGGCAGGATGGCGTAATGCTTGTGGCGTGGACTCTTGTGGCGCAACATGCCAGTGAGCCTCATGCGATAGATGCTGTTCGTGCCCAAGCTCTGCGTGTGATACTCAAACCGTTCCTCGCTCTCTTGGCCATAGTAGAGGTTGTCTTTATGCCTGACCACCTGCTTCAGGCAGCGACGTATCCATTCGGGCTCGCGATTGGTCACCACCACCTGCCCCACATCGCGGTAGCGAGGTTGCAGGAAGACGGTGTCGGACGATGGGTGTGAGGAGCGCAACACACGCTGCTCGTAGTTCAGGTGGCTGACGGTGAGCTTTTGCCATTGGAATGTGACCGTCGCAGCGCCCTGCTCATTGCTGACGCAGGAGTGGAAGCGCCCGTCCTCTTTGGTGTAGAGCGAGGCGTGTGCCACAGGCTGATGTGTCACGGCGTCGGCAATGACAAGGCTTTGAGCGAAGAGTCTGCTGAATGGAACACAAAGACACAACGCCACAAAGAATGTGCACACCGTGCATGGCCCTTTGTGTGTTTGTGTCTTTTCGTTCAGCTTAGCGTGTACCAAGTTGTCACTTCAGGAGATAAAAGAAGAACAGGACGGCAGCGTAGGAACTATTCACATCCTTGGCGTGACCTATAGTGCGGTAGTTCGGATCCTGCACGGTGCCGTCGCTTTTGATGTGCCCCACGGTGCGGTAGTTGCTATCCATCACCGTGCCGTCATTCCTGTAATGGCCCATGGTGCGGTAGTTGGAGTCCTGTATAGTGCCGTCGTTCTTGATGTGGCCGATGGTGCGGTAGTTGGAGTCCTGTATGGTGCCGTCATTCTTGATGTGGCCGATGGTGTGGTAGTTGGAGTCCTGAATAGTGCCGTCGCTCTTCACGTGGCCTATGGTCTTATAGTTGCTGTCCTGCACCGTCTGCGCCTGCACCGTCAGACTGCCAAACAACAGACAAAAGAAAAAAAGAAGGCTCTTCATGTTCGTAGTTCTTAGCAATGTTTACTTATTTCTTTGTTAATAATGCAACTTCATCTGGTGAAAGTTGAAGGCTCTTTACAATCATCTCCATCGGAATGTCATTATCCATCAGACTGCGGGCAATTCTGAGCCGTTCTTCTGCCTGTCCTTCAGCCCGTCCCTCTGCCCGTCCTTCAGCTCGTCCTTCTGCCCGTCCTTCAGCTCGTCCTTCAGCCCGTCCTTCTGCCCGTCCTTCAGCCCGTCCCTTCAGGATGCCTCGGGTATAGCCTTTGTGGTCAGCGGTCATAAAGGCGCCTTGATTGTCGTAGAACACCTTTTCGCTCTCCCAGTATTTGGCATATTCCTCCCTTGTGAGGGCAGCTACCTCGGCCACTTCGAAGAACTTCGAGAAAATGCGCTCTTGCAGCGCTTTCGGGCGCTCCAGCAGGCGGGGAAGGTTTTTCAGGGCGTAGAGCCATTTGTCAGTCATGTCCACCAGCTCGTCCTCACTCTTGCGAAACTTAGGCATCTCTAAGTAGATATAGGTCAGCTTGTCGTAGAATACCGTCTTCGTGTTGACATCCATCAGTTGCACCACATGGTGGTAATAGTTTTCGTCGTCTTTGTCCTCATCGAAGACAAAGTTCAAGATGCCAATGGTATAGACGGCCTTCAGTCCGAAAAGCCACTTGCCCTTTTCTCCTTGTGAGCGGATGGGGAACGAGGAATAGTAGACGGAGCGGTCTTTGAACCACTGCTGGTCGGCCTTCTGCATCTCGATGATAATCTTATCGCCTTTCTCGTTTTCGCAATACACGTCGAAGACAGATCGGCGGTCCTCCTCCGTGTCGCCCAACTGCTCCGTTGGCAATAGGGTAAGACTCTTGATGACCTCGCGGCCTTGCAGCAGGGCATTCACCAGATGCAGCGTCAACTCCTTGTTCGGCTCAGTGCCGAAAAGGTACTTGAAACCGTAGTCGGTATAAGGGTTGATGTATCTGTTTCCTTCCATGAACTTACAGCATCCTTGAAACATGTGGCAAAGATACATAATATTTGAAAGACAAACAAATATTTTTGTACTTTTCTTTAGATTGGAATTTTCCGCAGGCTTCAGATTCTTTCGACCGCTTCGTTTTTTTTGTCCGAAGCCTGCGGATTTTTCCCGGACTCTTAATAGCAGAGCTGGCGGTAAGGACAGTTGCGGCAGCGCTGACGGTCTTCTGTGGGCTGCAGGGGAATGTCGGGGTTGAACATGTCACTGATGGTGGACTGCAACAGCTCCATGAATCGCTCGGCGTGTTGGCGGATGTCGCTGATGGGTTCCCGGCCGAATTGCAGAATGGGGTCATAGTCTTCTGCGGCGGCGTGCTGGATGAAGAGCAAGGCGGGCGAGACGGGTATGTCGGGATGCTCTTGAGCCACGATGACAGAGTAGAGCATGGCCTGCAGGTAATAGTCGGAGTGTTCTTTCAGGTATGCCTGGCTGAACACAGCGTCGACGTCGGGTAGGGGCTTGAGACGGTGTGCGCCTGTCTTATAGTCGATGACGCGGATGTGGTCGCAGCCATTGCGGTCGGTTATCATATCTAAACGGTCGATGCGGCCGCCAAGGTAAGCCCTCCCTACTGCCCCCAAGAGAGCTTCATTTGACTTGCGGACATTTGTGTCCCCCTCGGGGAACGACAGGGGGGCTTTCACATCCCCCTCTAATGCGAGGATGGTGAAGGGCGTAAGCTGACGGTCGAGGATGAGCAGCTGCCGCAGGTAGTGGATGATGACCTGACGGTTGATGAGCGCCAGCCCGTTGATATGGCTGGGCAGCTGGCGCAGCTCCTTCATAAAGGCATCGTCGACGGCACGCTCAATGTCCACTCGCTGTTTCAGCACCAGGTCAATGTCGGCCTTCTCTATTTGCGGCTTCCTTGCCTTCATGTTGGTGTAGAGCGTCTGCGCCGCCTCGTGGAAGATGTTGCCGAAGATGCGGTTGTCGATGGTGTCGTCATCGGGGTCGTCCAGCTCGCGCAGACCACATATATAATAATAGTGGAACTGCAAGGGGCAGCGCAGATAGCGGTTGATGGCCGTAGGAGTGAGGAAATAGGAGCCGTCGGACGTTGAGCGACTCTGAGTGTTGATGACCTTGAGCAACGTGTTGGCCACGGGCTGCGGCTCATGTGGCCGGTGGCTGATGTGTCCTTGCAGCGTGAGGGTGGGGATAGGGTAGGGATATTCCACCATGAGCTGCAGCAGGAATCGGCTCATCTCGCCCTTCTGCCCGTCGTTGGTAGAGTTGTTATAGACAACGGTGACGTCTTCGGCACGCTGCAGCAGGCGGTGGAAGTAATAGCTGTAGATGGCCACCTTGTGCTCAGGCGTAGTGAGGCCGAAGGCACGTCGCAGACTGTAGGGTATGAACGATGTGTCGGCTGTGCCACGTGGCATGTTGCCCTCCTGGGCAGAGAGGATGAGCAGGTGGCGGAAGTCCAGATTGCGCGTCTCTAAGAGTCCCATCACTTGCAGCCCCTCGACAGGCTCACCGTGGAAGGGCACTGACGTGGACTGTATGAGCTGAGTGATGAGCCGTCCCAAGGTGACGATGTCGGTCTGCAGGTCGCCGTCGCGTGTCAGGTTCAGCAGGCGGTTCAACAGGGTGAAGGTGCGGAACAGTGCTTCGGCGGCTCCCTCTTGTCTTCCCTGACTGGGAAAGATTTCTCCCGTTGGGAGCTTTTGCGCTGCTGCCTCCTGCTGTTGCGAGAGGAAGGTGGGGGCGATGGCTTTTATCACCTCGCAGAGCCAGCAGAGCATCTCCTCGTTCTGATAGAGGGGCTGCAACGGACGGAAGAGCAGGGTGGTGAGCGGGTCGACGGACAGTTGCTGCTGTGTGGGGTGGAAAATCTTCTCCTCGGCCAACTGCTTCATCAGTGTCGTGGCCTGAGGCGAGCTGCTGGCGACGTAAGGATGGCGCAGCAAGGCTTTGACCTGACGGAAGCGGAAGGTGGCGTGCTTCTGGTCGTAGCCGTCGCGGCGCAGGGCGATGAGCATGTTGACAAGCGAAGCCGTCGGCGACTGTGCCAAGGGATAGCCTGTGGTGACATTGACGTCGCTCACTTCCGGTGGCAGACAGTGGATGATGGTGGGCAGCAGACCCTCGTTGCACAGCACAATGGCGGTCTCACGTCCGTCGTCGATGCGCTGTTTGTCTTCACGAAGCCAGGTGGCGGCATAGCGTGCCTGGATGTTCTCGGTAGAGGCGGAGGCGAAGCGCAACTGCTTCTTCTGGCAGAAGTTGCGGTAGATATGTTCGTTGCGGATGTCCAGCTCGTTGGGAAAGTCGGCCAGATACTGGCTGATGAAGTAGCCGGCCTCGTGGGAGTTAAGAGTTGAGGGTTGAGAGTTGAGAGTTGAGGGTTGGGAGTTAAGAGTTGAGGGTTGGGAGTTGAGAGTTGAGCGGTGAGAGGGGCGATGCGGCATGTAGTAGTCGTCGAAGTCCCAGTAGAAGCGGGCCTTGCCCTCACGGTGCAGAAGGGTGAACAGCTGCTGCTCCACCCGCAACAGAACGTTGAAGCCAATGAAAAGAAAAAGGCCAGAAGCCCCCCCTACGGCCCCCGATGGGGCTTCATTACTCTTTAGGACAATTGTGTCCCCCTCGGGGGACGACAGGGGGGCTTCTTCGGGGGACGACAGGGGGGCTTCTTCGGGGGACGACAGGGGGGCTTCTGCTTCCACCACTTCACGGTATAGCGCTCCCTCGTAGGCCAGACCTTGTGCGGCGAGACGGTTGTTGAAGTCGTGATAGATGGCTTTCAGCTTCGACCACAGGCGGAGGAATCGCTGGCGCAGCTCGCTGTTGTGCTCGTCGGTGAAGTTGCTGAAGAAGCGTTGCAACACCTCGCGCTGCTGGTCGGTGAGGAAGCTGCTGTCGTCCATCTCGTGCAGGTCGGTGATGTTGGCCAGCACCTGGTCGGCGTCGGCCATCTGCTTGTCGATGTCATCGAAGTCGGCCAACAGCAGCTGCCCCCAGCCGTAGAAATGGTCCAGCGTCTCGGCGATGCCTGTCTGCGCCGTAAACGACTTGTGCAGCTCGCACACCAGCTTGATGGGGTCGGCCACGCGCCGTGTGGAGTATTGGCGGAACAGGTCGCTGATGGTGGTGTAGGCTGGGCTCCAGATGGGCTTGCCGGCCAGGCGCACCAGATGCTCGTTGAGGAAGAGCGAGGCACGCTTGTTGGGAAAGACGATGGTGAGGCGCGACAGGTCGGTGCCCCATTTGCTGAGTATGTCCTCAGCCACATATTCCAAGAAAGTCTTCATACGTCAATATCCAAGAAGATGGTCATACGTCAATGATTTCGTTTTTATAGACAAGCCACAGGTATCCTTTCACGTTCTTGTGGCCCATGTCGCTGAGCAGGTTCATGTATTGTTTCACCTGTGCGTGGTATTCGTCGCGGTCGCGTCCAAACTTGAAGTCCACGACGATGGTCTGTTCGCCGTCGGTCATCACGCGGTCAGGCCGTCGGTTGGCCACACGACCGCTCTGCGGGTCAAGGCTCAGAATGGCGCACTCGTTGAACAGTTGCCAGCGTCCTGGCTTGAACCACTCGGCCACGCGTGGGCTCTCCACCCTGTCGCGTATCATCTTTGTGAGGTGCTGTCGTGTCAGCTCTCCCTCGCCGAAGAGCACGCCTTTCTGCTCCATCTGCGTCAGGGCATCGCCGATGTCGTCGGTGCTGCGGATAGTGGCCAGCACCTTGTGCAGCACGTTGCCCAGCTTGATGAACTCTGCTTGTCGGCTGTCCTCTTCGCCGTAGTCATTGCCCAGGAACTCCCTGCTCTCGTTGCTCTGCTTGAAGCTGGCCCTGGCCGGGAACGCCTCGACAGCCACCTTGACAGGTGCAGGGGATTGGAGGAAAGGATTGGCCCCCCCTACTGCCCCCGAGGGGGCTTCATTACTCTTTAGGACAGTTGCGTTCCCCTCGGGGGACGACAGGGGGGCTTCCCTATATTCAAACACCAACGGCTCATTCTCATTCTCCACCCCCGTAAGAATGGCTTCGCCCGGTATATCCTCCCCTCCCTGCAGGGAGGGGCTGGGGGTGGGTCTGTTGGGGGTGGGTCTGCTGGGGGTGGGTCTGAGTTCTTTTTGCATCTCTTTCACTACCTGCTCGATAAGTGCGGAGCGGGTGTTGGCAGCAGCTTTGCGCCGACCATAGACGAAGAGCCCGCTGGTGGCACGGGTGAAGGCCACGTAGAGCAGGTTGAGGTTGTCCACGATGTTTTGCTGGTGTTCCTCCTCGTAGTCGCTGTCATAGATGGTGCCCTTCATGCCGCGCTGGCTGTAGTTGATGGGCGCGAGGGGCAGCTGGTTGAACGGCTCTTCGTTGGGTGTGCACCACAGCACGTCGGGCAGCTCCAAGCGCCAGTCGCAGAAGGGGATGAGCACACAAGGGAACTCCAGCCCCTTCGACTTGTGGATGGAGATGAGGCGGATGCCGTCGGCCTCGGGACTCTGGATGGTCTTTGCGCAGAGTTCCTCGTTCCAGGCTTTGAGGAAGGCGTCAAGGTCGGAGCCGCGGTCGGCAGCGAAGACCGACACATAGTCGTAGAACGCACAGAGGTAGGCACTCTGATTCTCCATGCGGTCAACATGCAGGAGCGTGAAGAGCGCCTCAGCCTGCTCATAGAGGGGAAGCTGGAGGAGTTGAGAGCTGAGAGTTGAGAGTTGAGAGTTGAGAGTTGAGAGTTGAGAGCTGAGAGCTGAGAGTTGAGAGTTGAGAGTGTAGAGTGGAGAGTTTGCTGCCGCCGTCCCATTTGGTGAAGGAATGGCGGTAGCCAACTCTCCACTCTCCACTCTCCACTCTAAACTGCTTGCAGAAGGTATGGCGGCAGCAAACTCTCCACTCTCCACTCTAAACTCTAAACTGTTCAGATACGCTTGTGCGATGGCATCGTCGGGATGGGCCAGCAGGCGCAAACCCTGCACGATGGTCATCACCGCTGTCGAGGCGTCGAGGCGGAAGGCTTCATCGCTCACCACCTTCACGTTGGGCAGCTGCTCCATGAAGTAACGGGCGATGACGGGGATATAACTGTTGGCACGCACCAGGATGGCGATGTCGGCAGGCTTCCAGCCCTGCGCCAGCAAGTCCTTCACCTGCTGGCACAGCAGCTGCAGCGTCGTCTGCTCATAGTCGTCGGCGGGCAACAGGCTGACCTTTACGTGGCCGCCCAGACAGGTGCGCTTTTTGATCTTCTGCTCCACGTCGTCGTAGGCCGTCACGCCCTCTATCTTGGCCGCCTCCTTGAAGAAGGCATTGTTGAAGGCTACGATGTGCGCATCCGAGCGGAAATTGGTTTCCAGCGTCTCGACCTTCACCATGCCCTCGCTGTTGGCAAACTGCTCCTTGATGCCGGCCAGCAGCCGCCAGTCGCCGCTGCGCCAACGGTAGATGCTCTGCTTCACATCGCCAACGATGAGGTTCTCGCTACCCTTGCGGCTCATCGTCTCCTGCAGCAGCACCTTGAAGTTCTGCCACTGCACGGTGCTGGTGTCCTGAAACTCGTCTATCATAATGTGCTCCAGCTGCGTGCCTATCTTCTCGAAGATGAAAGGCGTGTCGCTGCCGTCTATCAGCTCGTGCAGCAGCTGCTGCGTGTCGCTCAGCAGGAAGCGGTTCTGCTCCTCGTTCAGCTGGCGCACTTTCTTCTCGATGCTGCCTAAGAGACGCAGTTGTGAGAGGTGAGCCAGCGTGAGGTCGGCGCTCTTGTAGAGCTTCCACTGGCGAGGCTGCTCCTCTACGGCCATGCGTAAGAGCGATCCGAGCGACGTGTCGGCCAGGTGCATGATGAGTGCACGCTTGGCGTGTGTCTTCTTGCACCACGCCTCTGGGTTGCCCACGCAGTCGGTGACGCGCTTCGTCAGCACCGTTTCGTCGAAGACGCCGTTCTGCAGCTTCAGGAAGAGGCCCGCCATGCCGTTCTTGCCGTAGCTGAAGTCCTCGATGCCGAGGCCCTCGTCCTCCATCACAGTGAAAAACTCGCTGGCGATGCGCTCCATGCGCTGCAGGGCCTGCTGCCGCAACTGCCGCAATTGCTGCTGATACTGCTCGAAGAAATCCTTCTCGCTCATCAGCCGCCGCAGTTCCTCGCCGTGGCTCTTGTAATAGTCGCGGAAGATGGTGCGCCCGAACTTCTTGATCTGTCCGATGACGTTCCATGAGCGGTCGTCGCTGATGTTGTCCATGATGTATTTCATCAGCCACTGCAGCAGTTGGTCGGAGGCCGACAGCGAGTCGATGAGCTGGTCAACGGCAACCTCCTCCACCTGCACGTCGTTCAGCTCCACGCGCAGGTTGGCCGTAAGGTTCAGCTCGCGTGCCAGGTTGCGCATCACGCTCTGGAAGAACGAGTCGATGGTCTCCACACGGAAGTAGCTGTAGTTGTGCAGCAGCAGGTGCAGCGCTTGTCCGGCACGCTCGGCTATCTGCGGCTCTGACAGCGCGCCGTCCAGTGCCTTGTGCACCTTCTCTAAATAGCTTCTCGAGTCGGGATGGCTGCGCCAGATGCCGTAGAGGTGGGTCAGTATGCGCATCTTCATCTCCTCCGTGGCCTTGTTGGTGAAGGTCACGGCCAGAATCTGACGGTAGTTCTGCGGGTTGCGCACCAGCAGTTTGATATATTCCACGGCCAGCGTGAATGTCTTGCCGCTGCCGGCGCTGGCGCGATAGACGGTGAGGGGATAATGCTGTTCAGTGTTCATGGCTTATGATTCATTGACCTTCTGTGTTTTGGCGTTCATGTAGAGTCGCCACCATGTGACGTCTCTACCATCTTTGTTTCCATATAACTGACCTCAGCATGGGGTTATAAAACGCCTCTGCTTTCGGTCAGCCGAAAAGTTTGCTGCAAAGATAATACTTTTTATTCAGATAATGGCACAATCTATAGGTATATAAGTTATCCTGAATGATTCATCGATTATCTTATTTGTCTGCGACGCTACATCACAGGCTATGCCGCTTACAAGGCAAGAATAGCCATCATTTACGTACGCATCCATGCCGACACTGTCTGGCCCATGCACTGCTTGAAGGCCATGCAGAAGGTGCTGTAGCTATGATAGCCGCTGAGAACGGACAGCTGCTGAACGGTGAAAGGCTGCTGTGATGCCACTGCCTCGTGATATATTTTGATGAAATAGCTGATGCGCAGCGTGTTGATATAAGAGTTGTAAGTAGTTTGCTGACTGGAGAAATAGTGGCTGAGGTAGGTGCGGTTGGTGCCTATGGCCTGCGCCAGCTGACTGATGGTGAGGTCGTGCTGCAGATAGAGCCGCGTGCCCTCGCAATGCTCCATCAGCAAGGCACCTATACGCTCGTAGGTGGCGTCGGAAAGCGCACCAGACGATAGAGCCTCGCCTTCGCCTTCCAGTCTTCCCGTCTGCATGTCTTCCTGAATCCCTATGCTCAGGTCGCTCAGTGTCTCCACGCGCCACAGCAGATGGCCTACGACCACAAGACTGCATATCTGGCAGACGTATGCGTAGGTCATGCTGCCGTCGTAGCCTGCCACGTAATAGCTGAGCGCGAGCACGATGACGACCAGCACGACGAATGTCTGCCACACCTCCTTGTGCTCCAGGTCGGCAAAGTTGTCGCGCAGCCACCGCCCGTACTGCCTCACGGCGCGCACCATATAGACGACGAGGCCTATGGTCATCAGCAGCAGATAGTCATACGCCAGCGGCAGATAGTCCATGCTGCGGGTGGCGATGCACGCCACCATCAGCACCACGAGCGGCGCCGTCAACACCCCGACAGGCCACAGCGGCCGCCTCCGGTCCTGCAACATGCAGAGCAGCAGCACAATGGGCAGAGGAACCAACGTCAGACTGTCGAGCAGTCCGCCCACGAGCATGCACATCATGAAGTTGTCGCCTGAGGTGAACGCGTCAGCCGGCAAGTACCACAGATGCCCCATGGCCAGGATGGCAAAGAATGCCGCCGTCCACCGCCTGAGCCGCACGGGCGGCGTGACGTCGGGCGCAAAGGCGTTGGCACGCCGCAGCAGCAGGTAGAAGCAAGCTACGCCTGCCACCGCCGCTCCTATGCCGTAGAGCATGAACAATAGTATTGTATCGAGAGAAATCTGTCCGTACATTCGCGTTCCTGGTTTAAAAACGGTGCAAAGTTACTGTTTTTTCCGCACATTCGATGCAATTCCTGTCAAAAAAATGTGCTGTACGGATGGAATTCAAGAACTCATTCGCTGCCTCATATTCGCTGCCCCTTCTTCGCTGATAAAATATTACAGATTCAACTTCCGCAAGTTTTGGAGTTAAAGGAGCTAAAGACAATAGCTTTTCTATGGATTTCGACCCATGTGAGAATCCTGCAGTTTCAAGGCAGCATGGGTTTCAAAAGTTTCCTGCCGAGAAACCATCGGTTTCTCGGCAGGAAACCAAAGGTTTCTCGCCAGGAAACTTTTGCATAAAAGCCCCAGATGGAAAAAAGACACATGCTGTACGTATGGAGTGACGTAGTTATGGCGCGAAATAGGTCAGTTCGTTACCCGAGTTCTGTCGTCCCTTCGGGACTTTTTGCCGCGCCTTTCCCTTCGCGTAGCTCAATGCGCAGCCATCCCCTCCCTTCAAGGGGAGGGGTTCTTGCCTTGCAAGCGTCCTTCGGCCGAGCGAGGGGTGGGGTCTGTAATGTCTGTAATATTTTAGGCAATGATATAGCAGTTGACCCTTTGCAGAAAGGATTTATGCGCAGCCATCCCCTCCCTTCAAGGGGAGGGGCAGGGGTGGGGTCTGTAATGTCAGTAATGTTCTTTGCTGCCACTCC
>JAEEPZ010000141.1 GCA_016285055.1 Prevotella sp. | reverse complement strand
AACTTCTTCGCCCACACTCTTCGCTGACAGGATATTACTGATATTACAGACCCCACCCCTAACCCCTCCCCTTGAAGGGAGGGGATGGCTGCGCATGAATAGGTCAACTGCTATATCATTGCCAAGAAAAAAGCTTTTCTATGGATTTCAACCCATGTGAGAATCCTGCAGTTTCAAGGCAGCATGAGTTTTAAAAGTTTCCTGCCGAGAAACCATCGGTTTCTCGGCAGGAAACCAAAGGTTTCTCGGCAGGAAACCTAATGCATAAAAGCCCCAGATGGCAAAAAGACACATGCTGTACGGATGGAGTGACATAGTTGCGTCGCTATCTATGTGAGTTGATACCGCGAAGCGGCCATGATATACTAACCAGCTGCCGACAGCCGTCTATCAAGTGATAGAGACTGTCGGCAGCGATGGCAGCATGCAGCGCGGCAAGATGCCGAAACGATAGTATGTACGTGAGAGCGAGGATGGCAGTTACATGTTCATGCCGCCATCCACCTGAATGACCTGTCCGCTGATGTAGCTCGACATGTCGCTGGCCAGGAACACGGCGCAGTTGGCGATGTCGTCGACGGTGCCGCCGCGGCGCAGGGGAATCTTCTGGCACCACTCCTTGCGCACCTCCTCGCTGAGGGCCTGCGTCATGGCAGTGTCGATGAAGCCGGGAGCGATGGCGTTGGCACGGATGCCCTTCGGGCCCATCTCCTGACCGATGCTCTTGGCCAGGGCGATGAGACCGGCCTTAGAGGCAGCGTAGTTCGACTGGCCCGCATTGCCGTGAACACCCACCACCGAGGCCATGTTGATGATAGAGCCGCCACGCTGGCGCATCATCACCGGCACGCAGGCATGGATGAAGTTGAAAGCCGACTTCAGGTTGACGGCTATCACGGCGTCCCACTGCTGCTCACTCATGCGCAGCATCAGCCCGTCTTTGGTGATGCCGGCATTGTTCACCAGAATGTCGATAGTGCCAAACTCCTCCTTCACCTGCTTCACCACCTCTTCGGTCTGAGCAAAGTCGGCGGCATTGCTGGCGTAGCTCTTGGCCTTCACGCCCTTGGCGGCAATCTCCTGTTCTGTCTCTTCATTCACGGCCAGGTCGGTGAACGCAATGTTACAGCCTTCCTCGGCAAACTTTAGCGCGATAGCCTTACCGATACCGCGTGCTGCACCAGTTATCAGCGCAGTCTTTCCTTGTAATAATTTCATTTTGTTTCGTTATTTCGTTTTATGACGTTATGGCGTTATCCAGTTATTACGATTATAATTTGCCATGCTTGCCCAATGCACCATAGACAAACTTCGCCACCTGCGGCTTGGTGTCCTCCTCGCGCATGCCGTGGGCTATGCGGCCATAGATGTATGGCACCTCAAGGCCCTTGATACAATAGTGCGTGATGTCGGCTACTAGATTGACGTTCTCAATGTCGAACTCGCCAGCCTCCTTGCCCTCGGCAAAAACCTTGCGAAACAGCTCCACCTCGGCCAGGTCGAAGTGCTTGCGCACCTTCTCCACCATCCAGATGTTGCGGAAAAACTCGGCACGCAGGTTGCCGTTGCGCACCACCGTCTCACGTATCATGCTCAGATGGGTGTAAATCAGCTCGATGACCTTCTCCTGCGGACTGATCTTTCGTGCGGCCACCTCGTCGAGCTTGTCGCTGAGACGCTCCAGCTCAGTCTCAATGACAGCGTAGTAGATGTCATCCTTCGACTTGAAATAGGTGTAGAGTGTGCGCCGACCCTTGCCCGAAGCTTGGGCAATGTCATTCATCGTGGTGTTCTCAAGGCCGTTCTTGGCAAAGAGCTGGCGAGCCACGTCTACCAGCAACTGGCGGGTCTTCGATATGGACATCTTTTCTATTTACGGTTTGACGATTTACTAGTTCAATATGTGGTCGGTTCGTTTTTTTTACAGAATGCTATATATGGCAGGTTCGTCTTTTTACAGATTGCACACCACTGATAGCGTGTGCAAAAGTACGCATTTTCTTCTTATCGTGCAAGTTTTTACGCAAAAATGTGGTGAAAATGAAAAAAGATGCAGAAAAATTTGCTTGTCTCAAGAAAAAGCAGTACCTTTGCACCCGCAAAATGAGAAACATCGCGGAGTGGAGCAGTTGGTAGCTCGCCAGGCTCATAACCTGGAGGTCGCATGTTCGAGTCCTGCCTCCGCAACTCTCAGAAGCCCGATACTCATCGGGCTTCTTTCGTTTTGCTACGGCAGCACACTTCACATGCTCCCGGTCGCAGTTCTTCGCAGAGCGAAGCGTCCCTTACGGGCCGAGCGCGAGTCCTGCCTCCGCAACTCTCAGAAGCCCGATACTCATCGGGCTTCTTTCGTTTTGCTACGGCAATTCCCCTTCTCATAATCCAAAAATGTCATTTTCCAAGATGTACAAATAAACAGGGAAAACATTCTATGTGTTTTGGATTTTTTTTCTTATCTTTGCACAGTAATTAAAAAGAAAAAGCCATTATGACGGTAAAAGAGGTGTTCGAACTGCGGAAGCAAGGAAAGATAGAGGAAGCCTATGAGGCCATACGCCCGATGTACGCCGTGCATCAGGGTAAATATACGACGCTGTGCATGTTCTGGACGGCAAGCGACATCCTGAAGAAACGCATCAAAGAACTGAAGGAGCTGCAAGAGCAAAGCCGGGCGTGCACTGACCCTGCAGAATCGCGAATGAAGTCGGCAGAACGCCAGAAGCAGTCTGACGAAGCGGAGAAGATATTCAAGGCTCTCCTTCGCGTACTCCCGAACATTGACGACAAGGACGGGAAGGCACTCAGCAGCATCCTCCACGCGGCCGTGGCACTTGACAAGGAGGACAGAAACTTCAGCATGCTTGGTTTTGTGGAGCAGTTGAAAGTAGAACGGTTGAGCGACGAAGACTGGAAGACCATCGTAGCGCCAGCCGCCGCAGGCACACCAAGCCATCCCATCACCTCTGTTGCTCAGCAATTGCTCACCTGCGCATTCCACGAACTGCAGGAGCAGGTGTATGGCGACTTCGTGACGCGGAGAGCGCCACTGCCACACGACGACGTACTGGCCAGCTGCCTCAAAGTGATGCCTCTGCTACAAGAGGCCATGCGGCGCAATCCGCGTGACAAGCACAACCAGCGGTATATGGCCGTTGTCTATACCATCATGGGCGAGCGGGAGAAGGCCGTCGCCATTTACCGGCAACTGCTGAAGCGCAGTCACGATAGCTATCTTTATGCCGAACTGGCCGAACTCACTGATGAGCCGGGGCCGAAGGCAGCGCTGTATGGTCTGGCCATACAGAACCAGCGGCAGGAGAAGTTCCGCACCGGCTACCGCCTTGAACTGGCTCGCCTGCTCATAGACCGCGACAAGCGCCGTGCTGCATACGAACTGAAGAAATGCGTCGATACCCGCAAAGCCTTGGGCTATCACATCACCCGCGACATCGAGCAGATGCTCCAGCAGACGGCAGGCATACAGCCCGCCACCGACGCCGAACAACAGAGCTTCTACAAGAGGATGGCAGAGAAATACCCTTATTAGGGCTTGAGCGCTACCTGTTATTTCTCAAAATGCTGATAATCCTTCATGGTGCGCCAATGCCCTCCCCAGGTAAAGCCATGCTCGATGAATAGCCGATAGCACAAGTCGCCCTCCTCAATCTTGTAGGGAAACGTCTTTGAACGGTCCACGTACGGATGGCTGTTGTCAGGAGACACCAACCGCCTACCGTCACGGCTGCGGCGCACATAGGGATTGTAGCGCGTATTGATGTCTACTGCCATACCTCGTGCATGTTTCGACAGCTTCGTAGTGCCGGGAACGACGCGAAAGCAGAACGATGATGAGTTGTTGTCGCGCATAGACAGCTCGTCGTCGGCTTCATAGTCATCGATGAGCCGGATGTGCTCAATGGGATAATGGGCGTCGTAAAGCCGGCGGAAGATGTCGAGCAGATCTTCGGCAATAGCCTTGTTGCACACCATCTCGCCGTGCAACACCGAGTCCTCGGCATTGCGGTGCAGCACACGCAGGTGGCGCAGGTCACTGCGCGGCGTGGAGCAGTTGGCAGGGAAAGAGCGCCCCTGCATCCGTTGGAACAGTGCATCGCTGATGGTGTCGATGGAAAAGCCGCTATCTTGTGCACATGCCGGTAGAAGTGCCATACAGGCTAAAATCATCCATGTTATTCGTTTCATGTAAGGCCTTTTTGCTAGAAAACAATGCTTTTTGGTGCAAAAATACGAAGATTTTTTGTTTTTCTCAAAAAAAATTGCCAAAATATTTGCACGGTTCAAAATTTTGGCGTACCTTTGCACCCGCAAATCAGAAATGACGCGCACTGCTTCAGTAGCTCAGTTGGTTAGAGCACCTGACTGTTAATCAGGGGGTCGTTGGTTCAAGCCCATCCTGAAGCGCCTTAAAAATCAAGGAGTTACGAGAAATCGCAACTCCTTTTTCGTTATTTAGAATTTGTCCTGTGAACTACTGGTGAACTGACAGCTCATACAATCAAGGATGAGCATCGGGTATCGGCAACCCTCATTCGGCATCGTGGAGCGCACCATTTTAACATTTCCCCTTTTGGAAAAATCGTGTCTTTGGGCTGAAATCGGACTGTTAAACTTTCCAAATTTGGGGTTTAGAGAGTCCTTCCTACACCGAGTTTGGCTACTTTTACATGCCGCCAACTGACGGCAAAAGACTATTTCGTTTGTTTTCATTGCTGCTTCCATTACTCAAACAAATCCTTTTCCACTGGCTGCTTTCTGCCCTTCTCCATCGGCTCCAGTGACCAACCGAAATAGTTCTTCAGATTCACCTTCAGGGCATAGTCAACGATGTTGTTGTGCTTATAGGTAGGTGTAGCCCGCTGGAACTTGGGCTGACCCTCCTTCTCCTTAATGACTTCCATCACCTGTACATAGCCTTCGTAGAGGTTCTGAGCCTTCTGGCGAATCTGGCGCATGTAGTACCAGACCTCTTCATCCTTCATATACCGACGTAGCAGGGCTTCAACGGCTGTTTCCTGATTATCTTTCGGCAAACTAAGCCAGGGACTTTTCTTCACTTTCTGTTGTGGAGTAAGATGCCTTACCACCACGTCCTTTCTTGGCTCCTTCCTGATAGTCGAACCAGAGGTTTGAGTGATAGCAGCCGTAGAGTTCAAACAATTCCTTTTGTGCCACGTCCAGGATTCTCGTCTTGATGTCCTTAAAACTGGTATAACTGGCAGGGGTGATGATGCGCTTTGTCCGTGGATCGCGTATCTCGTCGAGATTGAAGATGCGCCGAAAGTCGGTCATCTGTATAGGCAACACCCGTTTCTTGAAGATATTCCCAGCATCTTCCTCCGTCTGGCTGCAGAAACGAAAGTCACCACAGAACTGACTGCAAAGCTCATACATCTTCTGAGTATATTTCGATCTGAGCAGCATGGCTGTACCGAGGTCGAAGGTGGTGAACGACTTGCTGATGTCAATCAGATAGGGCATTATCTCTGGCGATACACGTACATCGTATAGCCCCGTCTGTTCGTTGTAGAAGAAGGAATCCATCTATTACAAATACAATTTCCGAGTATGACGCAGCTATGCTGGTAGGTATGTCTGAAAGCGAATATTCCGATTACATGAAAGACAAAACGGCAGTAAACAAAGGAAGTGACTTCGTTTTCACGAACATAAGATACCAGGTAAAGGCAAACCGACCAAGTGGCAAAAAAGGGAGTTTTGTTACTATGGTTCCTAAAGCTACAAATTATGAATGGGATAGGTTGATTTGGATTCTTTATGATAAGAACTTTGTGATGCAGGAAGCATGGGAGTGGGAAGTAAAAGACTACAAATTGGCTTTTGACAACATAAAGGGATTATCTCCCGATCATTACAGGAAAGGGCGATGTCTGTATAAAAAATAAGAAGAATGACCATAGACACCACTAACATGTGCTCCCACCTGCAACGGAAGCTGTTCGATGAGGATGGCATCTACCATCCTATATGGATAGAGATGCAGGATGACCCAGAACTGACTGCCGTAGTCCGCTCACGTCAGTTGCACATCTATCGCAATGGCAAGAAGATTCTGGTGCTGGCAGGCAAATCCGCTCCCAAAATCATCAGAGAGGATCCTATCTGCGAGTTAGCTGTTTGATAGCAGGATAATCATTCCACTGACTCCGATATAAGCATAGACGACATATCGGAACGCCCGATTGGGGATGCGCTTGAAAACGTATGCACCAAGGGTTGTGCCTATGATGACACCGCCAAGGCCAAAGCTGTAGCCTGTCAGGACGGTTGTTGTGAAGAAACCGTTGTAGGCCCGAACCAAGGTCATCATTGCATTACCTATCAGGAAGTACGTTTGCGCCATTGCCATATAATGTTCCTTGGTGGGTTCCGACTGAATGAAGTAAAGCACCGCTGGCGGGCCTTGCATCCCAAAGAAGCCTCCCATCAGTCCGCTCAACGTTCCGGCTACCACCTGTACCCGTTTCGTTGTCGGCAGCTTTATCTTCTTGCTAAACAATGCAAAATAGATGCTGATGACAATCAGTGCCACGCCAAGAATCTGTCTTAGAATGTGATCTTCGATGCGTGTTAGCACAAAGATAGCCATAGTCGAGACAATAATAAAAGTCAGCAGTATCGGCCACATACGCTGCCAAGTAACATATCTTCTGAGCCGCCATACGATGACCGCCGAGGTAGTAATGGCCAGAATGCCCGACAGGGTTGTCGCCTCGCCATACGTTGGCATGAAATATGGTAGCATCGTCATGATGAAGATACCAAAGCCGAAGCCTGTTGTGCGCTGCACGAAACTGGCTCCGATACTCAGCAGGAATATGGCAATCACGATGCTGCTCATTTAAGCCAATATCTTCTTCGTATACTTCTCCCTCAGTTTCTTCGGCAGTTTGCTCAGCACCAGTTCGTACGACTGGCGAATCCATTGCTTAGTCAGTTCGTCATCTATCCTGTCCAGATAAATATCGTTCCAATGCGTCTTGTTCAGATGATAGGCAGGACGCACACTCTCATAGTGTTCACGCAACGACTGTCCGAACTCAGGTTCCAACTTTACCGCACAAGTAGGTTCCGGCGACTCCAGCCAGATATGCAGGAATATCTTCCCCTCGATACGAAAAATCAGCCAGTCAGGACCGTAAGGCATATCCTCATTGGCTCCCGCCAGCGTCAGCGCGTATTCACGTACATCTTCTATGTTCATGGCCTTCCTTGTTTTATACAACGTCTTTAGATAACCGTTCTAGTGCTGCAGCATCCAGTCGATACACCGTACAATCGTCAATAGGCACGGCACCAAGTGAGCGATAGAAGTCATTGGCAGTCTTGTTCCAGTCAAGGCTCATCCACTCCATCCGTCCGCAATGGTGCTCACGGGCCGTCTTCACCAGATGCAACAGCAAAGCCTTCCCATAGCCCTTGCCCCGATGTTCCGGCCACACAAACAAGTCCTCCAGATACAATCCTAGGCAATCACCCCGTCCTCCATCTTGCCAAATCGTGCAATGCCCCTGATAAACTCCAGCAGCAAAGGCACGTCCTGCCGTTCAGCCTTGCGAATCATTACCTTCACATCCATACATTTACAATATCAAATGTTTCATTTCGTGTCCTCCCCACCGACTGTCGTTTACGTATCTGAAGCCAACAGAGGAATACAGTGCCTCACCGTCTGGGTTGCCCTTATCTAACAAGAGTCCGACACAGGGCAGATGCATCGCGTCAGCCTTTTCCTTCGTAGCCAGAATCAGCCGTCTGGCGATGCCCTGTCTGCGATATTCGGGCAGTACGGCCAACGAGTCGAGGTAAAGTTCTCCCGCCTGCGTCTCATCGTCCATGCTGGAATTGTCCTTGCCGACATACTCCTTGGCAGCCTCGATGAATGCTCGCCGCAACTCATGAAGCATGCTGCCGTCATAACTCACCGATATGCCAACCACCTTTTCTCCATCCATCGCCACCAGCGTGTTCCGATAGCTGTATTGCGAGTCTTCCCGATTCACAAGATAGGTCATCATTTTGTGGAAAGCCCTCAGACTGCATCCGTCAGCACAATAGTACAGGCAGCACTCATCCGTCATGGCCATCATAATCAGCCGCGCTATCTCCGCTGCCTGATTCTTTGTTGCTTCTCGTATTTCTATCATATCAAACCGTCATTCACAATCTCCTTATATTTCTTGATGGCATCCCTCATAATCTCATCGTGGTCAAAAGCCAATTCTGGCAATGCGGAAAGTGGAAACCATTGTGCCTTTGCCGCATCATCCTGACCGCTGACAGCCATCGGCGCATCAACGATAGCAAGATAAGCCACTGTGACCGTCCTCCCTCGTGGGTCACGATTAACCTTGGAGTAAGCACCTATCTGATGCAGCCCGCTCACCTTCAGCCCCGTTTCCTCCTCCAGTTCCCGAATGGCACATTGTTCCGTAGTCTCATCCATGTTCATGAAACCACCAGGGAATGCCCATGCCCCTTTGAAAGGTTCATCACCCCTCTGAATCAACAGCACCTTTGGTTCTGCCTCCCTTGTTATCACAATGCAGTCAGCCGTAACAGCCGGTCTTGGATATATGTATGTATATGCCATAATCGATAAACTACAATTCTTCAATGCCCATTACTCTATTTCGTCTGGGCTGTCGTAAAACTCCATCGCTGCAAGAGCTTCGTCATCATTGCTGAGTTCCGAATCTTCCTCGAAGATTTCTTCCACTTCGTCAGCGACTTCTCTGTTCTCCAGTTGCTCTATCTCCACCTTCTGTTTCTCAGGTGTAAACGAGCCTATCTTACCTGCTTTTATTCTATGTCTCATAACCTTATTCCTTGATTTTTGGTATTTATCTTCTATCCAAATATTCTGATTCACTTGCCAAGTAAATAGATGAGACCGAGTATTATTGCTCCAACAATTATACAAGCACAATTGTATTTCCAATCGAATTTATGCTCAATTTCAACAAGCAAACCTATTAGTAACATAATTATCAGGCCGACAACAAAACATGCAAGAGCTATTGACCCTATCGCAGCTAACAATTGAGCTGTAAAGCCAAATATGAGGTAACCAATCAAAAGAATTGGAGCAGCTATTAAGAAAACTATAGCTGTAGTTGTGTAATCCCATGCTTTTGCACCGGCCCTTTTTATCTTGCTCTTGACAGTTCTCTCTTCTGCTCGCTTTTTCCCTTCTTCAGTTATTTTAATATGACTTTTTGTCTGTTCTGATAGCAATGGGCATAAATCAACGCATATGTCATCAATTTCCATCTCCTTTTTGGGGAAAACAATCTCCGCAAGGGAAGGACATTCTGAGAAACAGTCGTACATTAGCTTGGTTTCTCTATTCATTATAGTTATTCTTCGCAAAGACTTACACCCATGAAAAGCATAAATGCCGACTTCTTCGACATTTACGGGAATCTTAACCTCTGTAAGTGCATCGCATCCACCGAAACAACCGCTATCGAGTGTTTTGACATTCTCTGGAATATTTATCGACCTTAAAGCTTTACAACAGTTAAACGCATAAGAAGGTATGTAGGTCAGTGTTGAAGGCAACTTTATAGTTTCTAATTTGTCGCACCAGCTAAAGCATGACGATCCCATTTTTGTCATTTCCTCGGGCAGGATAACAGTTTGCAAAGAATGACACATACTAAAGCAGTCCGTTCCAAAATAACATGATTTTGCTGGAATCACAACCTTTGTCAAGGACTCGCAACCATAAAAGCAATGTGATTCCATTGTTCTTATTTTGGCTGGTATATTGATGCTTTTCAATGCCTTGCAGTCCCAAAAACAATTTTCACCAAGATACTCCAAACCATCCGGTAACACAACTTTTTCTAATTCTGAACAATACTGAAAACAGCGTTCCTCGATTATGGTCACATTCTCGCTGACGATGATTGTTTTTAGGGACTTTCGTTGAAATACTCCTTCCTTGATTCGCGTTACAGGATATTCCACCTCATTATAAATAACATGGTCGGGTATTTTGATGACTGAGTCATATTTATTGCATTCAATTATTTCGGCTCTTATGTCATCATCGTAATACCTGACGAGTTTATATTTCAACCCATCAACATCAAAAGTTGTCTCTTTTTGATAATAACCATACATGATTTTTCCAACTATTTATTGCTCCAATTTCTTTAATATTGAATAACTTAGCTTATATCAGTTCAGTCAGCCGTAACAGCCGGTCTTGGATATTTGTATGTATATGCCATAATGATAAATTACAATTCCTTGAATACCTCCAGTAGCATCTTCATGCCCTCTGTGGCTGTGGTTTTGAAGTGAGTGAAGCCCAATTGCGTGCATTGATCCATTTCTCCTGGGTCAATCACGAACTTAGGAACCTCGTGGTGAGCGTAGTTGATGAATCCCGCTGCAGGATAGACTTTCAGCGATGTGCCGATAACCACAAAGATGTCAGCCTTGCTCACGATGT
>JAEEPZ010000022.1 GCA_016285055.1 Prevotella sp. | reverse complement strand
GACACGGGTATCCATCTTTTGACACATAACAGCGAGACGCGCTTCCTTGATGTTTGGAAGCGCGTCTCGCTGTTTGTTACAGTTCGGCTATCTCCTCAGCGGAGAGGCCCGAGAAAGAACTACAATACGGCCTCCTCTTCGTCATATCCACGTCAGCTTTCTCCAGATATTCTCCATCGGCCCGCGTGAATGGCGGCTGAGCCACCATCGGCAGAAGAGGCATTGGCAGACGGTCATGGCCAGGCCGATGAGGACGGCGTAGGTGGTGCCCACCAGGCGGTAGCAGGCCAGCCCGTAGCCGCTGAAGATAAAACTGCCTATGGCCGACTGCAACAGATAGTTGGTGAGACTCATCCGGCCAAACGTACACAGATGATGCAGCATGCGCCGAACACCTTTGAAAGCATACCAGGCAGAAATGACAGACGAGACAATCATCAGCATGATAAAGAGGCAGTAGATGGGCTTCAGCCATAGGTGCCACGTTCCAAAGTCTATGCAGCTCAGCGCAATGACAATGGCGAAAGAAATGGCAAGGACTCTATGCCATATCCGTACACTCTCACCGTAGAAAAGACGCTGCCTGCCCAGCTGCATACCAAGAATGAAGAAGCAGAACAACTGGGTCAGCCGGCCGCTGTAGACATTGTACCGCAGGTTGAGCTCGAAGCCGTAACACACGTTGTTGACGGCGTTCTCCCAGAACGTGCCGTTCTCATGCAGCGCAATGGTGTGATGATAGATGTCAAAGAGCCTGGTGTGGTCGATGGTGATGCCGGTCAGCAGGCAGAACAGCTCCACGGGCTGTATGGCCAGCAGGACGATGATGCACCAGACGGCGCGCGACGGCAGATAGCTGACGGGAATGAGCAGCAAGCCGTAGACCGCGTAGAGCATCAGAATGTCACCATCGTAGAAGGCCACGTTGATGATGCCAAACACGAAGAGGAGGCACATGCGCCAGGCAAATCGGCATGAGAAGGATTGCTGGCTGTTTTGACGGCTTTTGCTCATGATGAAGAAGGTCAGTCCGAAGAGTAGGGCGAAGATGCCATACATCTTGCCGCTCAGCAGCCAGGCCAGCACGTTGCCCACCGTCTCGTCGCAAGGCAGCGTATGCACTATCGGTTCCTGAGTAAAGATGTCGAAGTGCTCCACGGAGTGATACAATATGATGCCGGCAACGGCGATACCCCGCAGGGCATCGGCTACGTCGATGCGTTTGTTTGGCAAAAGTTGTGAAGTCTGCATGATGCAATCATGTTTTTCATTATAATTAACGCGTACTATTTGGTTGTCTGCTTGCCAATGGTTACTTTTGCGGTTTGATAACAGTAAACGAACTCTTCGCAGAGGTGTATGGACGACAAACGCTATCTTCTCAGCCTCATCCGTGAGGGTGAGCATCAGCAGCAAGACTTCAAGTACCGCGTGGCCGATGCCTGCAAGCTGGCTAAATCTGTATCGGCTTTTGCCAATACTGACGGCGGACGGCTGCTCATTGGCGTGCGCGACGACGGTCATCTGTCTGGTGTGCGCAGTGAGGAGGAGATCTTTATGATGCACCAGGCGGCTTACACGTTTTGCAAGCCCGAGGCCAGCATCAAGTTCGACACCTACCATGCCGAGGGCCGTACCATCGTTGTGGCCACCGTGCCCCCCTCGAACAAGCGTCCCGTCTGTGCCATCGACGAGGAGGGGCGCCCGCGAGCCTATATCCGCATCCATGACGAGAACATTGTGGCCTCTCCTGTGCACCTGGCCCTTTGGCGTGAGTCGCAGCGAGTGCAGGGCGCCATGATTACTTACGACGATGACATTCGCCGGTTGCTGGATGTTGTCAATAGCCGTCTGACCTTGAACCGTATCGTGCGTCTTTCGCGCCTTCCCCGTCACCGGGTCATCACCCTGATGGCTCGCCTCATCCGCTTTGGCGTTCTCCAGTGGGAATACGAAGGCCAGCAATTCCTCTTTTGGCAGGGGTAGGGGGGATGGGAGTTATGGGTCTTATGGGACTTATGGGTCTTATGGGACTTATGGGACTTATGGGACTTATGGGGCTGCGCTGTTTTCAGGCATCTTGCTTCAGCTCCTCGATGAACTTGCTGATGCGGTCCAGCTTGGCGGGGATGCGTATGCTTTGGGGACAGTGCTTCTCGCTGATGCAGCGCCCGCACTTGATGCAGTGGTCGGGCTGGCGCTCACGCTCTACAGAACGGTCGAGGCTGATGAGGTATTCGCGGCGCTGACGGCGGTAGTCGGCACTGCCCTTGTCGGCGGGCAGGCGCCCTTCGGTCTTCATCTTGTTGTAGTGGGTGAAGATGGCGGGAATGTCGATGCCGTAGGGACAGGGCATGCAGTATTGGCAGGCGTTGCAGGGAATGAGCTCCTCCTCCATCATCTGGTGGGCAATCTTCGTGTCGAGCAGATGCTGCTCTTCTTCGGTCAGCGGGACCAAGGGACAGTAGCTCAACAGGTTGTCCTTGAGGTGCTCCATGAAGGTCATGCCGCTGAGCACGGTCAGCACCCCCTCGGGTGTGCCGGCATAGCGGAAGGCCCACGAGGCGATGCTCTTTTCGGGTTGGAGCTGCTTCAGCTCGTTGACCACATACTGTGGCACGTTGGCCAGACGACCGCCCAGGAGCGGCTCCATGATGACGGCGGGGATGCCTTTCTTCTGCAGCTCGTCGTAGAGATAGCTGGCATCCACATTGTTGTCGCTGATTTCGTTGGCATAGTTCCAGTCCAGCCAGTTCAGCTCTATCTGCACGAAGTCCCAGTGGTACTTGTCGTGCATGGCAATCACCTCGTCGAACACGTCTTGCCGTCCATGGAACGAGAAGCCGAGGTTACGTATGCGTCCGGCCTCGCGCTCAGCCACGAGAAAGTCCATGATGCCGTTGTTCACATAGCGTTTGTAGAACTCCTCCATGCTGCCACCGACGGCGTGCAACAGGTAATAGTCGATGTAGTCCACCTGCAGCTCACGCATGGAGTCGTGGTACATCTTCTTGGCCCCCTCTGTGGTTTGGAAGTCGGGTCCGAAGTTCGACAGCTTTGTGGCCACGAAGTAGTCCTTGCGCTTTTCTTTGTGGCGGGCCAGGGCGATGCCGGTGCAGCGCTCGGAGAGTCCACGGCAGTAGACGGGTGACGTGTCGAAATAGTTGACGCCGTGCTCGATGGCGTAGTCTATCTGGCGGTTGATCATGTCCTGGTCAAATTCCTCTTTGCCTTCTATCATGGGCAGGCGCATCATGCCATAGCCCAGGAGCGACACTTGGTCGCCCGTCGTGGGGTTGGTTCTGTAGGTCATCTTGCCTACGGGCGGCTCCACCTGGTTTTTATAATCGTCGGCCACGGCGTTCTCTTTCTTTCCTGCGCAGGCAGCCAGTGTGGCGGCGGCTCCGGCACCTAAGACTTTCAGGAAGGAGCGGCGCGATATGTGTTTGTTGTTCTTCATCTTTCGGTCAATACAATAATTCTCCATTCTCCATTCTCAACTCTCAGATCTTTCTGTGCACCTCGTGCCCTTCCACATGGATGGCGGAGAGGGGACGCACGGGACAGACGTATTCGCAGGCGCCGCAACCTATGCAGGCCTCCTCATTGATGGCGGGCATGTAGGGCGACATGTCATCGTCGGGATTCGATGGCACCATCTCGATGGCTCCCGTGGGGCAGTGACGCTCGCAGTTGCCGCACTCGTCCTTGCCCTGCGCCGAGATGCACTGGCTGACCGTCACGATGGCGTGGCCTATCTGAATGCTCGATTTCTCGGCTTTGTCGATGGGCATGATGGCTCCTGCCGGGCACACCTCTGAGCAGCGTGTACATTCCGGACGGCAGTAGCCGCGCTCGTAGCTCATCACGGGCTGCATCAGGCTCATCAGGTCGGTGGAGGGGCGCAGCACGTTGTTGGGACAGGCGGTGACACAGAGCTGACAGCCCGTGCAGTGCTTCGCCATGTGCTGTGCTGAGAGCGAGCCGGGAGGCGTCAGTGGTGTAGCGCGGCCTGCCGCCTGCTTCGCCGTGATGGGTGCGAGGCCTCCGTCCACCAGCTTCTTCTGAGCCAGTGCCGTGGTGGCTATCGCTGAGGCTACGAGGAAGGAGCGGCGGCTGGCGTCGGTAGGGCTGGAGGAATGGGTGAGGCTGGCGGGGCCGGTGTAGGACAGCGCACCGGAATGACAGCTCTTGATACAGTCGCCGCACACCACACAGCGGGAGTAGTCTACGGTGTGCGACTTGAAGTCGATGCACGAGGCCTTACAGTTCTTGGCGCAGAGTGAGCAGTTCTTGCACTTGTTGGTGTCGATGCGTATCTTCAGCAGGGAGAAGCGCGACATCAGCGACAGCACCGTGCCCACAGGACAGACGGTGTTGCAGTAGGTGCGGCCCCCGCGCCAGGCCAGAACAAACAGGATGATGAGGGTAGCTACGGCAATGAGCAGCACCGGCAGCGACTTCATCCACACGTCCACACTGTAGAATGTGTAGCTGTCGGCCCTCTCGGCGATGCCTGCCAGGACGTTGTTGCCCAGCATGTAGAGCGGTTGGAAGATGCTGGACATGATGCGTCCGAAGGCGCTGTAGGGAGCCAGCAGCTGCACGACGCTGCCTACGCCTGCGAAAAAGGCGATGACAAACAGCGCCAGCATGGGGTAGCGCAGCCATTTCATCTCTTTCGAGTAACTGTAGCGGTTTTTCTTCGCCTTCTTGCCCAGCCAGCCGAAGATGTCCTGCACGATGCCTAATGGGCAGATGACAGAGCAGTAGATGCGGCCGAAGACCAGTGTCAGCACGACGAGGGCGATGATAACCACGACGTTCAGCGCCAGCACAGCCTCCAGCGCCTGTGCTTTCGCCATCCAGCCCAGCCAATGATGGGCTGTGCCAGTGAAGTCAAGGAATAGGAATGACAAACCTATCAAGAAGATGGTTGCCAGTATGATACGAATTGTTCTTAACATAGTGAATGGTTTTGTTTTTGCTTGGGTACAATGAGGATGCTCGCCTCATAGAGCAGCCAGATGGGCAATGAGACGACCATGAGTGTGAAGATATCGGTGGTGGGTGTGATGATGGCAGCCACGATGAGGATGGCCACGACGGCATGCCGCCGGTAGCGGCGCATCAGCGAGCCGGACAGCATCCCCATGCTCCCCAGGAGGGCGCACACCACAGGCAGTTCGAACACCACGCCGATGACTAAGCACATCGAGATGAGTGTGTCAATATACGACTGCAGCGTGAGCATGTTGGTCACGTCGTCGCTGACCTGATAGGTCCCTAAGAATCTGACTGTTAATGGAAAGATGATGAAGTAGCAGACGAGCGTGCCCATGAGGAACATCACGTACGACGAGCCCACAATCTTGTAGGCTGCGCGCCGCTCGTTCTGATAGAGCGCGGGCGACACAAAGCTGAACAGCTGATAGAGCACGTAGGGCGATGCGAAGAGCAATCCGGCGTAGGCCGCCGTGCGCATGTGTGTCATAAACTGCTCTGTCAAGCCCGTGTTGATGAGGTGAATGGCGAACTCTGGGCTGCCCATCAGCCGGAAGGTGATGAACTGGCTCGTGGCGGGGGCAAGCACCACTGCGAAGAGCCAATCCTTCATGCAGAAGGCCACCACGGCAAAGCCCACGACGACAGCCAGCGAGCGGATGATTGCCCACCGCAGCACGTCGAGGTGCTCCCAGAATGTGGCTGGCTGCTCACTCATTCACTGTGGTCATTTGTCGTCTTTATGGCCTTCGTGTTCCTTCTCGGTGTCGATGTCTATTTCCTTCATGCCGTCCTTAAAGCTCTTCACGCCTTTGCCCAGACCTTTCATCAGTTCGGGAATCTTTGCACCGCCGAAAAGCAGCAGCACTACCAGGGCAATGAGCAGAATCTCCTGCCCGCCAAGGCCGAAGAGAAGCAGTGACTTCAGTGTTATCATCATCGTTACGTTTGGTTAAGTCGCAATTTGCTTGCAAATATACATCTTTTTATTTTATTTGCAGCATTTTTTCCTTGTTTTTTTTTAGTTTCTGAAGGTAAAAGGGGAGTTAACGCCGGCGGCAGGCTCGTTTCGCCCCGCAAATATGCGGGGCCCCCGACCGTCAAGCCTCTAAAGAAGCCTTGCGGAGCTGACGTTTCGCCCCGCAAATATGCGGGGCCCCCAACCGTCAAGCCTCTAAAGGAGCCTTGCGGAGCTGCTCCAAGGCGCGGCAGAGCTGGTCGGGGCACGATGTGCCCTTGGTGCCGCAGCGGATGCCGTCGAGGCGGCGCATCACGTCGTCAATCTTCTGGCCGCGAACCAGTTGTGAGATGCCCTGCAGGTTGCCGTTGCAGCCGCCGAGGAAGAATACTTGCTGAATGACGTCGTTCTCGTCGCAGGTCACGTCGATGAGTTTCGAACAGGTGCCCGTCGTTTCGTACTGAATGTGTTTTGTTGCCATATTTTTGAGTGTTATTTGTTAGTGGAAAAGCAGTATCTTTACGCCTAACAGGACGAGGATGATGCCGCCGATGAGCTCCGGCCTGATGCGGCGTACTATGCTCTTGCCGAAGCTGACGCCCAGCCTGTGGCCTACCAGCGACATGAGCAGCGACACTATGCCGATGACGGTGAGCGGCCACCACAGCTGCTGCAGCGATGTGTAGCCCGTGACAGCCATCGACACGCCCACGGCCAGCGCATCGATGCTGGTGGCTACGGCCAGCAGCAGTTGGGTGCGCAGGTGATGGGGATGAAAAGAGATTGCATCCTCGTCGGCACGCAGCGACTCAATGATCATCCTGCCGCCGATGAACAGCAGCATGACAAAGGCTATCCAGTGGCCATAGACGGACAGGCTGGCAGCAAAATGAATGACCGCCGTCCAGCCTATCAGCGGCATCAGCGCCTGGAAGAAACCGAACAGCAGGCTGATGCGCCACACCACGCCGCCCTGCCATGAGCGCAGGATGGCTCCGCTGACAATGGAGACTGAGAAGCAGTCCATGGCCAGCGACAAGGCCAGAAGGATGAGGTCGAGAAAGTTCAATGTTGATGGTCTGTAGATGGTTGCTCAAAGAAAGTCGAGTCCGATGGAGCGTATGGCAGCGCTGGCTATGCGCTGATATATCAGTGCGATGTCGGCAAAATGGATGACGCTCTGCATGGCCGCTTTGCGCAAGGGTGGGGTGGGGGACTGCAGTGCTGCGAGTGCCTGGTCGATGAACTCGTTGATGGCGCGCTCGTTGGGCTCCAGTTTGCGCATGAAGAGACGGCTGAGGATGTGATAGCCGCAGATTTGCGGCAGGTCGTCGGGCGAGCTGAGCCAGAGGAAAGCCTTCTCTGCGGCGTAGGGCACGTGCTGCATGAGGTTGAACGCCAGCTGCTCGGCTATCTCCACCGTCGCGGTCTGCTCCATCCAGATGTCGGCCACCTCGGGCAGCAGCTCGTCGGGCGGCATCAGCATCGTGGCCAGGATTTTGCACTCGCGTATGTTCTCCTTCCACAAGGCGATGGCCAGCGGGTAGGTCGTTGCCCTGTCGGCCGTCGCCCCTTCGATGGCGAGGTGGCGGGCCTTGAGCTCCTCGGCCATCTCGCGCAGGCGGGGCAGGGTGGCGCCCCAGTTCAGGTGATAGTCCATCCCTTTCTGCCGCATGGACTGCGCCACCTGGCCGTCCATCAGCTGACGGAACGACTGCTTGATGTCTTTCACCTGTTGCTCTATGCTGTAATCGTCTATATTTCTCAACTGTCAGTTCTTTTTGTTTAGCTTAGTTGTCCGAAGCCTGTGCATTTTTCTTCGGACGATTTTGTTTTGTCAGCACTCAGGCCAGCGTTGCGTAATCGGTGCTGTAGCGCAGCATCTGGTGCTCATAGCTCTCAGTGTAGTCCACGCTGATGTCGGTGATGCGCCCTTCGGCGTCCTTGACGGGCTTCAGCCAGGGATTGATGAACCCCTTATAGGGAGCCAGGTTGAGCTGCCTGTAGCGGCCAAGCACCTCTTCGTGCAGCTGCGGATCCACCTTCACGGCATAGTCCTCCACCAGGCGGCGGGCAGCCTCGTAGTCGCCCTCGCTCTTGATGCGCTGAATCTCGGCCAGAAGCGTAGCCACCTGCCGGCGCAGTTCCTCGTAGGAAAGGATGCGCAGGTAGGTCTTCCCCTTGCGTCTCACCAGCTCCATGCTCTGCCCTTGCTTCAGGCACCAGCGGGCGATGAGGGCACGGTTGCGCATGTGGGCCTCCTCAATCTGCCGTCCTGGCTCGATGCGCACCAGCTGCGTCATCAGACCGTTCATCATGTAGGTGTAGTATTCAGCTTTGTAGGCCTCGTCGTTGGGCAGCAGTCCCAGCTCCACCAGCTTCCTGTCGGCAAGGAAGTAGAGCGCGAAGAGGTCGGCGCGTGCTTCCTCGATGGTGTTGCCGTATGCCTTCAGCGCATCGGTGTCGACGCCGGGCAGCAGCTGTCCGCTGCCGTGGCCCAAGCACTCGTGCAGGTCGGTGTGCAGGTTGTCGCAGTCGTCGCCATACTGCTCTATCATGGCGAAGGTGGGTTCGTCAATGACAAACTCCTCTCTGAATCCGTTGCCGTGGGCAGCACGGTTGTAGGCATCGGTGATGTTGCTGATGGTGATGCTCTTCGAGCCATACCTTGCACGAATCCAGTCAGCGTTGGGCAGGTTGATGCCAATGGCCGTTGACGGATACTCGTCGCCGCCGAGCATGGCCGCACAGATGACGCGTGCCGAGACACCCTTCACCACCGGCTTGCGGAAGCGCGGGTTGACGGGCGAGTGGTCCTCAAACCACTGGGCATGGCTGCTGATGGTCTGTGTGCGCTTGGTGGCCTCCTCGTCGACATATTCCACCAGCCCCTCCCAGGAGCCTTTCAGTCCGAGCGGGTCGCCGTAGACCTCGATGAAGCCGTTGATGAAGTCGATGCGGCTGTCGAGCATCTGCAGCCAGGCGATGGAATACCGGTCGAAGAGGCGCAGGTCGCCCGTGCGGTAGTATTGTATCAGCAGGTCGATGACCTCCTGCTGTGCTTTGTTCTCTGCCACGGTCTTTGCTTTCTCCAGCCAGAAGACGATGCGTCGCAAGGCGTTGGCATAGCGTCCCTCGGTGGTCCACGTCTCTTCGCGCAGCGTTCCGGCGTCCTTCACCAGCGTAGTGTTCAGGCCGAATGATGGCAGCTCCTCGGGTGTGGCGCACTGCCGCTTCTTCTCTGCATAGTAGGCCTCAGCCTCCTGCTGCGTCACGCCTTGATAGAAGTTGCAAGCCGAGGTCACGACGAGGTCGTCGCCGTCGGCCTTGTTCACCCGCTTGGGCATGACGTCGGGGTCGAAGATCACGGGGAAAAGCTCGTCGCAGAGTGCCTCCACGCTTTGCCCGTCGGTGAGCGGCAGGCGTGAGACATCGACCAGCTTCAGTGCCTGACGTAGATAGTCGGGGCTGAAGCCGGGGGCGAACTTCTCGCAGCCATAATGGTGGTGGATGCCGTTGGAGAACCAGATGCGCTTCAGATAGACGGTCAGCGCGCGGAAGTCGTCGTTGTCGCGGGCAATGGCCGCGTCGGTATAGACGGCTTCCAAGGTGCGGCGGATGCGCAGGTTGTACCTTCCAAACTGGTCGAAGGTGATGTCGCGTCCGTAGAGTGTGGCCTGCGACAGATAATAAATGAGTTCTTTTTGCTGAAGGGATAACAGCTCAAAGCCGTCAAGGCGGTAGCGCAGCATCTGCACGTCGGCAAAGCGCTCGTCGCTGTAGTGGAAATCAAGGGCTGGTGTCATCAGTCTTTGTTGTTTTTTTTCTTCGCTTTGGTCTCTACCATGTATTTGGAACGATACTCCTTGGGTGTCATACCTACAAACTTATAGAAAGAAGCATAGAACGACTGCCGGTTGGAGAAGCCAACCATGTCGCTTACTTCTTCCATCCGCAAATCTTCGAAGCGCTTGTCGGTGAGTATGGACATGGCCTCCTCAATGCGGTACTTGTTGATGAAAGTGGTGTAGTTCATTCGGAAACGCACGTTCACCACTGCCGAGACATAGCGTGAGTTCGTTCCAAGGTCTTTAGCCAGCTGTCGTGCAGAGTAGTTCTTGTCCTTGTATTTCTTCTGCATGACCACCACATCCATGATGCGCTCTTTCAGGTCGTCCATCACTGCCGGACTGACCAGAGAGCAATAGTTTGCGTCCCGCTCCTTCTTATCAGATAGATTATACTTTGACATAACTCCAAATGTTAGAAAGACATGCAAAGTTAGCTATATTTTCTGAATAAACAACACAATTCGTAAGAAAAATGGTGAAAAAGGGAAAAAAAACTAATGCACATACATGATTAATATGTTTTTTTTGTAACTTTGCCCGCCAAAAGACGGGAAATAATCTTCGTCTTGGCATCATCAGCAACGAGAAATGAAACCAACAGCTATCTTGCTTCTGCATTGCCCTGACCAGCAAGGCATCATATCGGAAGTCACGAAATTCATTACAGACAACAAAGGGAACATCGTCTACCTTGACCAGTATGTCGACAAGGTGGAAGGCATGTTCTTCATGCGCATAGAATGGGAGCTGGACGGCTTCCTCATCCCCCGCGACAAGCTTTACGACTACATCATGACGCTCTATGCCCAGCGCTACCAGATGAAGTTCAGCCTCTACTACAGCGACAAGCGGCCCCGCATGGCCATCTTTGTCTCGAAGATGAGCCACTGCCTCTACGACCTGCTGGCACGATGGAAGGCCGGCGAGTTCAACTGCGACATTCCGTGCATTGTGTCCAACCACGAGGACCTGCGCTATGTCGCCGACCAGTTCAATATTCCCTTCTATGTGTGGAGCATCAAGAAAGACCACTCCAACAAAGCCGAGGTGGAGCAGGCCGAGATGGACCTGCTGAAGAAAGAAGACATCTCCTTCATCGTGCTGGCCCGCTACATGCAGATTATCAGCGACGAGATGATAGCCGAGTATCCCCACCACATTATTAATATCCACCACTCGTTCCTGCCGGCCTTCATCGGGGCCAAGCCCTATCACCAGGCCTACGAGCGCGGCGTGAAGATTATCGGCGCCACCAGCCACTATGTCACCGCCGAGCTGGATGCCGGCCCCATCATCGAGCAGGACGTGGCACGCATCACCCACAAGGATACCCCCGAGAGCCTCGTGCTGAAGGGCAAGGACCTGGAGAAGATTGTCCTCTCGAGGGCTGTGTCGAAGCACATTGCCAGAAAGATTCTGACCTATAAGAACAAGACCATCATCTTCAGCTAACTCCTCACTCCTCACTCCTTACTCCTCACTCCTTACTCCTTACTCCTCACTCCTCATGTACATAGCGATAGTAAAATACAATGCAGGCAATATCTATTCCGTGGTGAATGTCCTCCGTCGGCTGGGCGTTGACCCTGTGCTGACCGACGACGCTGAGCAGCTCCGCAAGGCCGATGGCGTGCTCTTCCCGGGGCAGGGCGAGGCACGCGGAGCGATGGAATATCTGAAGGCACGGCGCCTCGACGAGGTCATACGCGACCTTCGCCAGCCCGTCTTCGGCATCTGCGTGGGGCAGCAACTGCTCTGCCGTCACTCCGAGGAAGGCGACGTGGACTGCATCGGCATCTTCGACGCTGAAGTGAAGCGCTTTCAGCCACAACGCCATGAGGACAAGGTGCCCTGCATGGGATGGAACTGTTTAGAGGTGAGAGGTGAGTGGAAAGAGGTGAGCGACGGCAGCGTGTCACCGCTGTTGGAAGGACTGGGCGAAAAGCCATACGTCTACTTCGTGCACAGTTATTATGTGCCAGTGTGCCAAGATACCATAGCCACGGCCGACTACATCCTGCCTTATTCCGCCTCCATGCACAAGGACAACTTCTATGCCTGCCAGTTCCACCCCGAGAAGAGTGGAAAAGTGGGCGAGCAGATTCTGCGTAATTTCCTGGAACTGACAAATCGTAAATAGCAAATGGAACTTATCCCCGCCATCGACATCATCAACGGCCAGTGCGTGCGCCTCACGAAAGGCGACTACGACCAGAAGACCGTCTACCGCGACTCTCCCGCAGAAGTGGCAAAGGAGTTTGAGCAGATAGGCTTCCGGCGTCTCCATGTGGTAGACCTCGACGGAGCGAAATCACGGCATATCGTCAATGAAGCTGTGCTGAAGGCCATCACTGCCGAGACATCGCTCACCGTCGACTTCGGCGGCGGCATCAAGACCGACGAGGACATAGAGAAGGCATTTGCCGCAGGAGCCGCCATGGTCACCGTCGGCTCCATAGCCGTCACGCAGCCCGACATCTTTATGCGATGGCTGGAGAAATACGGCCCTGAGCGCTTGATACTCGGTGCCGATGTGCGTCACGGCAAAATCAGCATCAACGGCTGGAAAGAGGACTCCGCTGAAGACCTGCTGCCCTTCCTCCACAAATACGTTGAGGCCGGCGTGCGCCATGTGCTCTGCACCGAGATATCCAAGGACGGCACCCTCTCAGGCCCTGCCGTCGACCTCTACAGTCAGGTGATGGACGCCTACCCCGGTCTGCACCTGATAGCCAGCGGCGGCGTCAGCAGCATCGATGACATTGTCAGGCTGAACCAGGCCGGCATCCCCGCTGTTGTCTTCGGCAAGGCCATCTATGAAGGGCGCATCGATCTACGTGAACTCATCAATAGTAAATTGTAATAGTAAATAGATAATCCCTATGGGCTTGGCAAAACGAATCATCCCCTGCTTGGACGTCAAGGATGGCGAGACCGTGAAAGGCGTCAACTTCGTAGGACTGCGCTCTGCGGGCGACCCCGTCGCCTTGGGCAAGGCCTACTCCGAGCAAGGCGCCGACGAGCTGTGCTTCCTCGACATCACTGCGAGCTTTGAAGGCCGCAAGACCTTTACCGACATGGTTACTCGTGTGGCCAAGGAAATCAACATCCCCTTCACTGTGGGTGGCGGCATCAACGAACTGGCAGATGTGGAGCGGCTGCTCTATGCCGGTGCCGACAAGGTCAGCGTCAACAGCGCCGCCATACGCCGTCCGCAACTGATAGACGAGATCAGCAGCCGTTTCGGCTCGCAGGTCTGCGTCTGTGCCATCGATGCCCGCCTTGACGACGACGGATGGTTCGCATACGTAAAAGGCGGACGTGAGCGCACCGAGCGAGGACTCTTTGAGTGGGCCCGCGAGGCACAGGAGCGTGGCGCAGGCGAGATACTCTTCACCAGCATGAACCACGACGGTGTGAAGCAGGGCTATGCCAACGAGGCGCTGGCACGCTTGGCCGACGAACTCAACATCCCCATCATTGCCAGTGGAGGCGCAGGGACGAAAGAGCATTTCCGCGATGCTTTCACACTGGGACATGCCGATGCAGCATTGGCTGCCAGCGTGTTCCATTTCGGCGAGATTCCCATTCCAGAACTGAAGAAATACCTGCAGTCTGAGGGCATCAACGTGAGACTCTGACAACTCATCAATCGTAAATCTGTAAATCGTAATACGTAAATGTCAATAGACTTTGAGAAAATGGGCGGACTCGTTCCCGCCATCATCCAGGATGCCGACACCCGCAACGTGCTGATGCTGGGCTTTATGAACCGTGAGGCTTACGAGAAGACGCTGGCCACGGGCAAGGTGACCTTCTGGAGCCGCACCCGGCAGACGCTGTGGACAAAGGGCGAGACCAGCGGCAATTTCCTCGACCTGGTGAGCATCGCCGACGACTGCGACCACGACACGCTCTTGGTCAAGGTGCATCCCCACGGACCCACCTGCCACACCGGCACCGACACCTGCTGGGGAGAGACCAACAGTGCGCTGCAAGCTACTCCTTTGCAGAACGAATCACTGGCCTTCCTCTCGCAGCTGCAGGACTTCATCGAGCGCCGCCATGAGGAGATGCCCGAGGGCAGCTACACCACCCGCCTGTTCCGCGACGGCGTGAACAAGATGGCGCAGAAGGTGGGCGAGGAAGCCTTGGAGACCGTCATAGAAGCCACCAACGGCACCAACGACAAACTCATCTACGAGGCTGCCGACATGCTCTATCACTTGGAGGTGCTCCTCACGTCCAAGGGGCTGCGCATCGAGGACATCGCCACAGAGCTGCAGCGCCGTCACGACCCCAACTGGGACGCCAAGCGCCGCGAAGCAAAGGCAAAGGGAGAGAAAAGTTGAGACTTGAAAGTTAAGCGTGTTTCTATGTTAATAGATTATCAGAAAGCCACCATCTGCCAGCTCGACGGGAAGGAAATCCTGCACGATGTTGACATTCAGGTAAACGACGGCGAGTTCGTCTATATCATTGGACGTGTGGGCTCGGGCAAGAGTTCGCTGCTGAAGACGTTCTATCAGGAGTTGTATGTCGACGAGGCCGTTGAGGCCCAAGTCTTGGGCTACGACCTGCTGACCGTGAAGCGCAAGCAGATTCCCTCGCTGCGCCGCCGCATGGGCATCGTCTTCCAGGACTTCCAGCTCTTGGCCGACCGTACTGTGAGGAAGAATCTGGAGTTTGTGCTGAAGGCCACCGGCTGGCGCAAGGAAGACATTGCCAACCGTATCAGTGAGGTGCTGGCCGACGTGGGCATGACCGACAAGAGCGATGTCATGCCCCATGAGCTGTCAGGAGGCGAGCAGCAGCGCATCGCCATTGCCAGAGCCATCCTCAACAGCCCCTCGCTCATCGTTGCCGACGAGCCGACAGCCAATCTCGACGCAGAGACGGCCGAGGGCATCATGCAGCTGTTGCAGGCCATATCGAGGAAGGGCACGGCCGTCGTCATGTCCACTCACAACATGTCATTGATAGAGCAATATCCCGGCACTGTCTATCGCTGCATCGACGGGTGCCTCATTCGTGGTGGGCAGGGATATCTCCCATCTTAACTACCCCTTTATCTTCCCCCATAACTCCCATTTTAACTCCCAATTTAACTTCCCCTTTAACTTCCCCTTTAACTCCCCCCATAACTTCCATTTTAACTTCCATTTTAACTTCCATTTTAACTTCCATTTTAACTCCCATTTTAACTTCCCTTTTAACTCCCATTTTAACTCCCCCTATAACTTCCCTTTTAACTCCCATTTTAACTCCCATTTAAAATCAAAAATACAACGATGAAAGTAATGAAGTTTGGCGGCACGTCGGTAGGCACGCCGCAGCGAATGAAAGAGGTGACCGGCCTGGTCACCAAGTCAGGCGAGCCAGTGTTCGTCGTACTCTCAGCCATGTCGGGCACCACCAACTCACTGGTGGAGATTTCAGACTATCTCTACAAGAAAAACCCCGACGGAGCCAATGAGGTGATCAACATGCTGGAGCGCAAGTACGAGCGCCATGTGCAGGAGCTGTTCACCACAGAGGAATACCGCACGCAGACACGCGAATTCCTGCGCGACGAGTTCAACTATCTGCGCTCGTTCACCAAGGAGCTGTTCACCAGCTTCGAGGAGAAGAGCATCGTGGCGCAGGGCGAGATGATGTCGACCAACATGGTGGTGAACTACATGAAGGAGCAGGGCATCAACGCCGTGCTGCTCAATGCGCTCGACTTCATGCGCACCGACAAGAACGCTGAGCCCGATCCCGTCTATATCAAGGAGAAGTTGGCTTTCGTCATGGAGCAGAACCCCGGTGCCCAGGTCTATATCACGCAGGGTTTCATCTGCCGCAATGCCTACGGCGAGATTGACAACCTGCAGCGTGGCGGCTCCGACTACACCGCCTCACTCATCGGTGCTGCCCTCAATGCCGAGGAGATACAGATATGGACCGACATCGACGGTATGCACAACAACGACCCGCGCATCGTAGACAACACCCAGCCCGTGCATCAGCTGCAGTTTGAGGAGGCCGCCGAGCTGGCTTACTTCGGCGCCAAGATTCTTCACCCCACCTGTGTGCAGCCTGCCAAGTATGCCGGCATTCCCGTGCGACTGCTCAACACCATGCAGCCCGATGCCGAGGGTACCACCATCAGCAACACCACCGAGTATGGCAAGATCAAGGCCGTGGCTGCCAAGGACAACATCACAGCCATCAAGATTAAGTCGAGCCGTATGCTGCTGGCTACGGGATTCCTGCGCAAGGTCTTCGAGATATTCGAGAGCTATCAGACACCCATCGACATGGTGTGCACCAGCGAGGTAGGCGTCAGCATGTCTATCGACAACTCAGCACACTTAGGAGAGATTATGGACGAGCTGAAGAAATACGGCACCGTCACCGTCGACACGGGCATGTGCATCATCTGCGTCGTGGGCGACTTGGACTGGAGCAACATCGGCTTCGAGACACGCGTCATGGATGCCATGAAGGATGTGCCCGTGCGCATGATCAGCTATGGCGGTTCCAACTACAACATCTCATTCCTCATCCGTGAAGAGGACAAGCGCCGCGCCCTGCAGAGTCTCAGTGCACACCTGTTCAACTAACCATGAGAAAAGGACAATTCCCTGTAGAGAAGTTCGCATCCCAGCGCACTCCCTTCTACTATTACGATATGGAGCTGTTGCGTGCCACGCTCGACGCCATCAAGGCTGAGATGGCGGGGCACGACAACTTCAGGATGCACTACGCTGTGAAGGCCAATGCCAACCAGAGCATCCTGCGGCTCATCAGGAGAGCAGGCTTTGGGGCCGACTGTGTCAGTGGCGGAGAGATAGAGGCCTGCATCAGGGCGGGATTCCCTGGCTCGAAGATTGTCTACGCTGGCGTGGGCAAAAGCGACTGGGAAATCAACCTCGGACTCGACAACGACATCTTCTGCTTCAACGTTGAGAGCCTGCCTGAGCTGCACGTCATCAACCAGTTGGCAGAGGCAAAGGGAAAGGTGGCGCCCGTCGCCTTCCGACTGAACCCCAACGTGGGGGCTCACACCCATGCCAACATCACCACGGGACTGGCAGAGAACAAGTTTGGCATTGCCATGCGCGACATGGAGACGGTCATTGCCGAGGCTGCCAAGCTGCAGAACGTGCGATTCGTGGGCCTTCACTTCCACATCGGTTCGCAGATACTCGACATGGGCGACTTCCAGGCACTCTGCAACCGCATCAACGAGCTGCAGGAACAGCTGGAGCGACATCATGTCAGCGTGGAGCACATCAACGTGGGCGGCGGACTGGGCGTTGACTACCAGCACCCCAACCGTGTGCCCATACCCGACTTCCACGCCTACTTCGACACCTATGCCCGCCGCCTCAAGCTGCGCCCCGGACAGACGCTGCACTTCGAGCTGGGGCGCGCCGTAGTGGCACAGTGCGGAAGCCTCATCACGCGTACATTATATATAAAGGAGGGGGCTACGAAGAAGTTCTGCATCGTCGATGCCGGCTTCACCGACCTCATTCGTCCGGCGCTCTATCAGGCTTACCACAAGATAGAGAACATCTCGAGCGACGAGCCCATGCAGGCCTACGATGTGGTGGGGCCTATCTGCGAGTCGACCGACGTCTTCGGCAAGCAGCGCGACCTCAACGCCTGCCACCGTGGCGACCTGCTGGCCATACGCTCGGCCGGTGCCTATGGCGAGATCATGGCTTCATGCTATAACTGCCGGCCGCTGCCCACCGCCATCATCAGTGACGATTTGTAGACTCCTTACTCCATGACTGTATTGCATATTTACGACGAGAGCGACGCTATGGCGGGTCGCTATGTGGAGATGCTCATGCAGGGCACACAGGCGCTGGCCGCTGGGAAATCACTCTTTGACGAGCCTTGTGTGATGTATGCCTGCACCAATGCCAAGGACTGCCGACAGATGACCGAAGAGCACCATCCCGACATTCTGCACCTGCATGGAGCCACGGCGCCGTTCACACTGCCAGCAGGCCTGCGGCTCGTCGTCACACCTCATGGCGACGTGCTCGGACCGGTGCGAGCCTATGTCGTAGTGGCGCGAAGCCCGCATGAGGCCGCATGCCTGCAAAAGCAGTTCCCACGCATTGAGACCGTGCGCAACCCGCTCATCACCCGCACCCTCACAGCCGACGACTGTGCCCGGCAGATGATGACCATCTATCAGCGGGTGATGAACTCCGACGTGCTGCCGCTGATGGACACCGAGACCCACCGCCTGCTCACAGCAGCGCTGGCAGTGGCCACCTACGGCGACACACGATGGTTGCCGCCTACCTATCATTATTCTGCCGACAAAGCCAACTTCCGGCATATCGCCCTCTATGCCACCAACGAGGGCGTGCTGCCACTGGTGCAGCAGGGCATGACCATGCTGGGCATCAAAACCGACAGCCTCATGCCTGTGGGCGAGGTGCCGGCAGAGGCCCCTTCTCGGGAGGACGGAGAGAATGGACTTGACTGCTATCTGCCCGCCGACTTCCGTCAGCCTCAGCCCATGCCTACGGCCTCAGCCCTACAGCTGTTGGCCGATATTGCCAGTCAGGGGCCGTCGCTGCTCAGACTCAGCGAGCTGGCTCGGGTGCTGCATGGTGACAACATCAACGAGGAGCAGCTGATGAAGCAAGTGGAAGACGACGGCCGCCTGCCCTTGTTTGCGGCGGTCCTCTCCCTGTTGGCCGAGCACCTGCTGCTCACCGAGGGCTTCATGCCTTGCCGTCCCGCCGAAGGCCCTGCGGCCCAGCAGCTGCGTCAGCAGCTGGCCAGGCGGCAAGAGCTGTAAAAAGGTGCTTGGCCGGCCGAGTGGTGCACACATTCGTGCATACCGACCGCGTAAAAGCGGCTATTGAGGCCTCTGCTTCAGCTTGTTCATTTCCTGATTGCTGACAGCATAGTTGTAGATGCGGAAGTCGGCCACTTCCGTTTGCGTCAGATACTTGTCACCACGAAACGGAGCACGGCCTATCCAGCAGTGGGCGGGAGCATCGCGGAAAATCTCTGCAAGGATAGGCATCTTTTCGTTGCGTCCTATGAGCTTGCCGTCGAGAAACAGCTCACCCTTGTGCCCCTGCTGTCGGTAGAGGGCATGCACCCATACATCGCGCTTGGGCTTGCCTCCCTGCATGATGATTTCCTCATGCTCGTAGCCGCCTGTGGAGGTCTCAAAGCGCTGCTCATTCAGCCGCATGGCCATGTACGGCCCTTCGTGGGCGCTGTTCTCTGCCAGTTGTGAGAAGGCAAAGAGGAAATGGCCGTAGCCGTCGAGTGCATTGTCTGAGCTGACCTTGAACCAGACGGAGATGCTGAAGTCGCGCAGGTCTTTGACCACTGCGCCCGTCTCCTGTGTGAGGTCATAGTAGCCCTGATGACCTGACAAATGAAGAATGGCAGGATTGGCGCTGTCTATCGTGGCACCGTTCCTGACGTATTCCGGTTGCCACGTAAAGCGGTATTCTGCCTGCTGCTCGGCTTTGATCTGTGGGCGGGGCAGGGCAGAGGTCATCATGCTGGTAATGCGCTTGATGTGGTCTTTCAGGATTTTGTAGGCGGGCTGCGGCATGGCGCCGTGGTCGTAGCCCTGCATCTCGTAGAGCGTCACATCCTTGTGGCCCACCAGTTTCAGCATACGCCAGAAGTACGCCTGCTCCTCATAGCGGCCATACAGCTCCTGCTCTCTGTCGCCGGAGATGATGACGATGGGTGGTGCATCGGGACGGACATAGGTGAGCGGCGCATACTGGTCGATGGTGGCCTGCAGGGGTGGGATGCCCTGCTGCTTGCGGATGTTATAGTGGGTGATGCACTGTCCGCTGAACGGCACAAGGGCTGCCAGCGAGTCGGCGTCCACGCCGTACTTGGCGAGCCAGCGCTTATCCAGTCCAATCATGTCGAGCAGATAGCCGCCGGCGGAGTGGCCTGCTACGAAGATTTTGCGCCGGCTGCCGCCGTATTTCGCAATGTTCTTGTAGGTCCAGGCCACAGCTGCTGCGGCGTCGTCGAGGATATCGTCGATCTTGGCCTTTGGCAGCAGACGGTAGTTGGCGGCTACCACCACGAGGCCGCTGTTCTTCAGCTGGGCATCGATGTGCTTGTTGCCGCCCTCGATGCCGCCGCCATGAAACCACACCACCACGGGGGCTTCTTTCAGGTCGGGGGAGTAATACACGTCAAGCTTGCAGCGCTCCTGAGCGTAGGCGTCGGAGGACGACGTGTAGGGAATGTCGTTCACTTGTTGATACTGAGCGTTTGCAAAGGTAGTGCAAAGCAGGAACACAAGAAGGGCGGAAAGAGTCTGTTTCATTAATGTTAAAGGAGTTAAAGGAGTTAAAGGAGTTAAAGGAGTTAAGGAGTTAAAGGAGTTAAGGAGTTAAAGGAGTTAAAGGAGTTAAGGGAGTTAAGGGAGTTAAAGGAGTTAAAGACAAATGGCTCTCCATGAAGAGCTTTTGTCTCTGGGTTGAAATCCATAGCAAAGCTATTGTCTTTAACTCCTTTAACTCCTTTAACTCCTTTAACTCCTTTAACTCCCAAACTTGCGATAGTTGAATAAAAGTAATAACGGGTACAAAAATAGGAAAAAAACGTGGATGATGGCTATTTTTGCATGCAGTTTTAAGTGTTTTTATTATATCCCATGAACAGCAGCGCCTGATGGGGCGACGGTGAAGGGCTGGTTCTGTGTGTGTCGGCTCTTTCACATCAATCGTCGGGCCAGTCCTGGAACTCCAGTTCCAGCTCTATCCATTGTGGCCGGTTGGCCCCTTGGCCCGACTCGGCGGGCTGCGGGCTGCCCGACCCTCCGTTGGACGAGGAGCCTCCAGGGTTCGACACGCCCAAGCCTAACAGCCGGATAGGGTGGGAGCTGAATTCCACGCTCTGCATCAGTTGCTTCGCCAGTGGCAGGATGTCGTCCTTGGTGCGAAGCGAATGGTCAACGGTAAGGCTGCGCGTTATCTGCTGGAAGTTCAAGAACTTGACTTTCAGGGTCAGTGTGCGCCCTTCGAAGTCATTCTTCTCGATACGTCTCACCAGCTCCAGCACGATGTGATACAGATGGATGGTGACGGCAGCCTTTTCGCTGATGTCCGTCTCGAAGGTCTGCTCACAGCTCACGGACTTGCGCTCCCACTCGGTGATGACGGGCCGGTCGTCGATGCCGCGCGCAAAGTTGTAGAACATCTGCCCCATCTTGCCGAACTCCTGCGTCAGTCGGCTCAGCGCCATGTTTCTCAGGTCTGAGCCGGTGAAGATGCCCATGCGGTGCATCTTCTCAGCGGTTTTCTGCCCCACGCCCCATATCTTCTCCACTCTCAGCTGGGCGATAAAGTCGAGCGCACGGTCAGGGTGAATGACCGTCAGTCCGTCGGGCTTGCGCCAGTCGGAGGCTATCTTGGCCAGGAACTTGCAGTAGCTCACGCCGGCCGAGGCCGTCAGCCCTGTGGTCTCACGGATGCGCTGCTTGATCTCGCGGGCAATATCCACGCCCAGCTCTATGCCGCGCCGATTCTCTGTCACGTCAAGGAAGGCTTCATCGAGTGAGATAGGCTCAATCAGGTCGGTGTAGTCGTGGAAGATGCTGTGCAGCTGCGCCGACACCTCCTTGTATCGCTGAAAGTGAGGCTCAACGATGATGAGCTGCGGGCACAGGCGCTTGGCCACCTGGATGGACTGCGCCGAATGGACGCCAAAGCGACGCGCCTCGTAGCTGGCGGTCGACACCACGCCGCGCTCGGCATCATGGCCCACAGCTATCGCCTTGCCCTTCAGCTCGGGATGGTCGCGTTGCTCCACAGCCGCAAAAAACTGATCCATGTCCACATGGATAATCTTCATTGGTGGTAATCTGCCGTGTTTTTTATTTCTCTAAAAACTGATGGACGCTGCTTCTATCCGTTACTTTGATGATGACCCGTCGGTAGGAAACAAGGTGGAAGGGCCCTTTGTCGTGGACTTCGCAGATGATGTGAAACTCTTTGCCGTGAGCATCGGAAGGTATATAGATGGTGGTTTCCGGCTGCTCTGCATGTTCTATGGTGAGCGTGCCATCGCCTATCTCCTTCTGCTGCCACCATAGGAATGAGAGCGCATCGCCGTCAGGGTCAGTTGACAGGGAGGCATCGAGCCGCATCCCTCTGCCAGCTTGCGCTTCGATGATGATGGGCGACAGCCCTTTGTCACCATTCACCACCACTGCCGCATTTCTGTTGCCATGTCCTTCGGCCGCCCATTGCATGCGAGCCATGAAGTCGTTGAGCTCGTCGGGATAGAAGCGCTGCTTGTAGCCGACGGAGATGCTGCGCACCGGCTCCTGCCAACTGTTCCAGGCCGTGGTCAGCGAGTCGGGGCTGATGCCTCGCTCATGATAGCCAGCCCATCCGGCCTGCCGCGGGTCTTCGGGGTCGTTGAGGCCGTTGGGCATCAGGTAGAGAAAGCTGGGCGTGTCGCCCTCCACACCCCATTTGTAGGTGGGATATTCGCTGCCCAGCATGCCCCGGCCCTGAATGTGGTCCTTGTGTTGCTGCCAGTGGCGCTTGCCCAGCTCGCACTGCTCCTGCCACGTGCCCTCGTCCCAGATGAACGGCAGATTGTCGGCAAAGTCTTGGCGCAGCCACATGTGCGAGCTGTAAGCCCGGTTCATGCGGTTGTTGTAGGCCATGTCCTGGTCGGTAATCGTGTAGATGCGGAATCGGTTTACAAACTGCGACAGTTCGCTGGCCGTGCGCGTCTCTTTCACTCGCCAGATGGCCTGTGCCAGTGTGTTGGCCCCTCCCCATGCTGCCACGTAGATGGGGCGAGGGTCGTCTTCGTCTGCCAGACGGATGAGCAGGTTGCTGCCCGGCGTGTCGTTGTTCTCGCCAACGGCCTTGATGCCTCCGTTCTGACTGCCCATCACGGCGCGCTGGGACAGATAGTCGGCGCTGGGCCAGTAACCCATCTGCTGCCTGCCGTTCTCTTGCTCTAAAGGGAGGAAGCTCGTCTGACCAGAGCGAGCCATCAGTCGGGGCACATCCTTGCGATATGCCTCAATGACTCGGGTCAGATAATCCTTCCACTCAGTAGGGTAGGGGTCGGCGTTCCATCCTACGGTGGTGATCAGCGCCTCTATCTCGAAGCAGTCGGCATAAGCCATCAGTCTGACCATCGACTCCATGTCGTCGGGCTCAATGTCGGCAGGCGCTATGTCGGTACACACTACGAGGCGGGGCTTCATCGGCTTCTGCTGCGCCGAAACGATGAGGCAGCACATCACGCTGATGGCGAACAGAATGATTCTTCTCATGTCAGTAGCTGTTATACATTTCCTAAATATACATATTCGATGCCCTCCTCAAGTGCTGTCTCCCTTGCCGCCTTCAGCGTATGGATGGGCGTAGGAGCGATGTCCTTCATCTTATAACGTGGGAAGAAGCGGCTGAAGTGCAGGGGATGGTCGGCCAGCCCGTTGTCTGCTATCCATCGGCACATCTGGCGAATCATCGGCAGGTCGTCATTCACTTCTGGTATGATGAGATTCGTCAGCTCTACCCACACACCGGCACGATGCATGGCCAGGATGGTGTCGAGGACAGGCTGCAGATGGCCGCCGCTCACCTTCATATAGATGTCGTCGCTAAACGACTTGAGGTCGATGTTGGCTGCATCGAGGTAGGGTAGGAGGTCCTGCAGAGGCTCCTGACAGACGTAGCCCGCCGTGACGAGGATGTTCCAAAGGCCGTTAGCGTGAGCCAGGCGTGACGTGTCGGTGATATACTCCAGATAGGTCAAGGGCTCAGTGTAAGTGTAGGCAATGCCGGGGCAATGATGCTCTAAACAGAGCTCTACCACCGCTTCAGGCGACAGGTCGTAGTGGCCTGTCTCCGAGGGCGATACCTGCGAGATGTCGTGGTTCTGACAGTTCAGACAGCGGAAGTTGCAGCCCGTACACGCCATGGAGAGACACTTCGTGCCAGGGTGGAAGTGATACAGCGGTTTCTTCTCCACAGGATCGATGGCCAGCGAGCAGGGCTTGCCATACACCTCGCTGACAAGCATGCCGTGATCATTCCGTCGGCTGCGGCACAGCCCCGTCTTGCCATCGGCCATGCGGCAGTGGTGAGGGCATAGCTCGCACTCCACCCGTCCGTCGTCCAATAGTTTATAATATTTGCATGTCATCATTTAACCATTGAGGGGGCTGCCCTTGTCAGGGTCGATGCCCCTGCATCATGGCACCTCACCACCCAAAATCCCGAAGAGACGACAGAGACGATGCGCCTGTCTTCTGTCGTCCCTTCGGGACTTTTTAACTGCGTCTTTGGGACTGCTTGCTGCGCCTTGCCCGCCGCAGAGGTAAATGATTCCCCCCTTGCAAAGAAAAAGTAGGGGCTGCTTATGCGCAGATAAATCCCCCTCTCACTCCCTTATTGCAAAGGGACAAAATCCCCTCCCACTCCCCTTTTGCAAGGGAGAGAATAGGATTACCGATGATGTTGTCCCTTCAGGGCTTATTCGTCATCGTCGTCCCAGCCGTCGAAGTCACGGCCTCGGGCGGCGACGTTGCCGGCTTTGATGGAGCCGCTGAAGACGTTGCCGCCAACGCTGGTGAGGTCGCCCATGAGGTTCTCGATTTTGACGTTTACAATGTGCAGCGTGGGCTGTTGGTATTGTTTCTTGTTCATAGCTTTATGATATGATGTTGATTGTTATATTCCTATCTCGGTTGCAAATGTACAAAGAAAACCTGAAACCACCATCATTTTTTCACGAATATTTAATGAAAAATTTCAAATAATACCAATTTTTGTTGGTTGGACGCCTCACGGGGGCTCTGCGGTGCCCCTGCACAGCATGGCCGGCGCAGCAAAAGTCCCGAAGGGAATATTTGCTGCCTTGTCCGCCGCAGGGACTCCGTGAGGTACTCCCCTCCTTTTCCAAAGGATGGGAAGGGTTGGTTTGTCAATACTGTCATTACCGCTAGAGGAAAATAGGTTGGGACATCTCTGACAAACCACCCCTGACCCCTCCTTTTTAAATAGGTTGGGACATCTCTGACAAACCACCCCTCACCCCTCCTTTTTAAATAGGTTGGGACATCTCTGACAAACCACCCCTGACCCCTCCTTTGGAAAAGGAGGGGAAGGGCTGCGCCATCATGTGGCCGCCGCAGAGGTAACTTATTCCCCCCCTTGCAAAGGGGGGGCAGGGGGGGATTGTTTCTGCGCAGATGAATCCCCCTCTAACTCCCCCTTTGCAAGGGGGAGAATAGGGCTACCTCAAGCGCAGCAAAGTCCCGAAGGGACGGCGGAATACAGGCAGGGGCAACGCCCCTGCGAATAGACGACGCCCCCATAAGTCCCGAAGGGACGACGGAATACAGGCAGGGGCATCGCCCCTGTATCATGGCTCCACCACACAAATAGTCACGAAAGGGACGACGGACCCTGCGCATTGGTTCCGTCGCCCCTTCTAATGCCTTTGGGACTTATGCCAGGAGCTTTTTCACCTGCTCGTAGACGTTCTGGCCGGTGAAGCCGAGCTTCTCGTCGAGCACTTTGTAGGGAGCGCTGAAGCCGAAGCTCTCGAGACCCCATACGCAGCCGTCGGCACCTACGAGACCCTCGAGGTTGACGGGCAGACCGGCGGTGAGGCCGAACTTCTTCTTGCCAGCGGGCAGGACGCTCTGCTGGTACTCCTTCGGCTGACTGCGGAACAGTCCCTCGGACGGCACGCTGACGACGCGCGTCTTGATGCCGTCGGCAGCAAGCAGCTTGGCACCGGCCTCAAGCGTTGAGACCTCTGAGCCGGAGGCGAGCAGGATGACATCGTAGTCGTCGGCAGAGCCGGCCACGACGTAGGCACCCTTGGTGGCCTGGGTGTAGTCGTTGCCCTCGGGCAGCATGTCGATGTTCTGACGTGAGAAGATGAGGGCTGTGGGCGTGTCGGTGTTCTCCATAGCCATGCGCCAGCACACGGTGGTTTCCTCGGCGTCGGCAGGACGTACCACGAGGACGCTGTTCTTGCCGTGGTGGTTCTTCAGCTTCTCCATGAGGCGTATCTGTGCCTCCTGCTCCACGGGCTCATGGGTAGGACCGTCCTCGCCCACGCGGAAGGCGTCGTGTGTCCAGATGAACTTCACGGGCAGCTCCATGAGTGCAGCCATGCGTACTGCGGGCTTCATATAGTCGGAGAACACGAAGAAGGTGCCGCAAGCGGGTATGACGCCGCCGTGCAGGGCCATGCCGATGCAGCAGCAGGCCATGGTGAGCTCTGCCACGCCAGCCTGGAAGAAGGCACCGGTGAAGTCGCCCTTGACGAGGTCGTGGGTCTTCTTGAGGAATCCGTTGGTGTTGTCGCTGTTCGAGAGGTCGGCGCTGGCGCAAATCATGTTGGGCACCTGCTCGGCCAGCTGTCCGAGCACGGCTGCCGAGGCGCTGCGTGTAGCGCTGCCGGCCTTCTGCTCCACCTTCGTCCAGTCGATGACGGGAGCCTTACCGCTGAACCACTCCTCGAGCTGCTGTGCCTGCACGGGATGACCCTTGGCCCACTCGGCCTTCTCAGCATAGCGCTGGGCCACAATCTGCTTCAGCTCTTCGGCACGCTTGGCGTAGAGTTCCTGCACCTCGGGGAAGATCTGGAAGGGGTTCTCGGGGTCGGCACCGAGGTTCTTCATGGTCTGCACGAAGTTGTCGCCGCCGAGGGGTGCACCGTGGGTGGCGCAGTTGCTCTCGTAGCTGCTGCCGTCGGCCTTGCGTGCGCCCTTGCCCATGATGCAGTGGCCAATGATGAGGCTGGGACGCTCTGTCTCTGCCTGTGCGTTGCGGATGGCCTCACGAATCTGGTCGACGTCGTTGCCGTCAATCTTCTGCACATACCATCCCCATGCCTCGTACTTCTTGGCGGTGTCCTCGCAGGTCACCACCTCGGTGCGTGTGGAGAGCTGGATGTCGTTGGCGTCGTAGAACATGATGAGGTTGTCGAGTCCGAGGTTGCCGGCTATGCGTCCTGCACCCTGCGAGATCTCCTCCTGCACGCCGCCGTCGGAGATGTAGGCGTAGATGGTCTGATTCATCACATTGCCGAGGCGAGCCTTGAGGAACTTGGCTGCGATAGCAGCGCCGACAGCGAAGGTGTGCCCCTGTCCGAGAGGTCCGCTGGTGTTCTCGATGCCGCGCTCAATCTCGCGCTCGGGGTGTCCGGGTGTGACCGAGCCCCACTGACGCAGGTTCTTCAGGTCTTCCAGCGTGTACTTGCCGATGAGGCAGAGCTGTGAGTAGAGCATCGGTGCCATGTGGCCGGGGTCGAGGAAGAAGCGGTCGCGTCCTTCCCATGCGGGGTTCTCGGGGTCGTAGACGAGGAACTCGCTGTAGAGCGTGTTAATGAAATCAGCGCCACCCATGGCTCCGCCGGGGTGTCCGCTCTTTGCTTTTTCTACCATTGCTGCAGCCAGGATACGAATGTTGTCGGCTGCGCGATTCATCACTTTGTTGTCGTTCATAAAATAAGAAAATAAAAATGATACTATTAAGTATTAATAAATTCTGTCGTCAGTTTTGGAGCTAAAGGAGTTAGTGCTCCTCCCTTTACTCTACCACGATGTCGGGAATGGCTTGTGTGTCGTTTTGTCCGCTGAGCGCGAGGCTGTAGGACTTCGGCTCTTGGTTCTCCTGATAGACCACGATGGTGCAGTCGACGGCTCCTGTCCCTTCAGGGCCGTAGCAAACGACACTGGCCTTGTAGGTGCCTCTTGGCGGCCGTGCCCATACGGCGTTCTCGCCTATCTCCTGTCCTTGGTTGTTGGCCGGCTGCCAGTCAACGTCCAGCTCGCCGCCGGTGCGTGAGTCGCGCATCTGGCCTTCGCGTCCTCCCAGGTAGCTGATTTCAAAGCCGTTGGGCTCTACGACGTGCAGGTCGAGGTCGACGCTGGGGTCGTCCCACATCAGGGTAATCTTCAGCGCACCGCTGCCACCGATGTTACGGCCGGTCTCCTCAACGTCTTTTTCCTTCATGGGGATGACGAGGTCGTCGTCCTCAAACTTCGACAGCTCGTAGTCTTCTATCTCTACACGCTCATAGCCCGACTTGGTGGCCTTGAGGATGGTGATGGTGGCTTCGCTGTCCTCGTAGCTGAAGGTGCACTCGCCGTTCTCGTCGGTGGTGAGGGTCAGCTCGGCGCAGGAGTCGTCGGTGGTCTTGATCTTTATCTTGACGCCTTCTATGGGGTCGTCGGTATCTTCATCCACCACCACAATCTTGGCTTCCATCTCTTCGGGAGTCTCTTTCTTCGGCTGCAGCAGGATGAGGGCAATGATGAGTGCGGCGAAGATGGCAAAAAGAATAGTGCTTAAAACTTTCATATCGTTGGTGTGTTTTGATGACGTGTGTGGTTAACGGGCAATCTTTACTTTGAAGTAGACAATGGCAGCTATCTGTATGATGGCCAGCAGGGGCACGATGACCTTGAACGACATGTGCTTTGTCTTGTGGCGGAAGAAAATCATGCCGCACAGTCCGCCGAAGGCTCCGTAGAGGAAGCACACGAGGAAGAGGACGGCCTCGGGCACACGGCTGCGCTTGTAGTAGGCCAGGTGCTTGTCCCATGCAAAGAGGAGGAAGGTGAGGATGCATGGCGTGGCCAGGAGGTATAGCATGTTCTCACTGAGGAACTTGATGGTTTGCGTATCCATAGATTAGAAAAAGTTTTTGTTGATGATTTTGGTTAATTCTTCCGTACCGGGCTTCAGGGCAAAGATGACCAGGGCGGCGAGTGCTGCGATGATGAGCAGGCCGACGACAAGCCCCATGATGCTGCTGCCGCCGCCTTTGGGTGCGTTCTCCTGCAGCACATATTCTTTCTCGCCCTCTTCAAGGGTGAACTCGATGGGCTCGGTGGCTTGGCTGCCGTTTCTGTCGAGCATCACCTGCAGAGGCTGACTGATGTCGAAGAAGTCGATGACAAACTTTGCCATGCCCTGGTCGTTGAGGTCGCCTTTGAGCACCTTCTCGCCCTGCTGCAGCCGGTAGTGTGTGGCCTTCATGGGCTGTCCCTGTGCATCGAGCACGGTGATGGTGGCTATGACGGGTTCCTTGACGGGTGGTTCCGGCTCTTTGGGTGCCGGCTGCTCCGGCTCTTCGGGTGCCGGCTCTTCTACCACGGGCGGCTCCTCCTTGGGTGTGACGTCAAATTCCAGCACTCTGTCCTCTTCGCCTGTGGTGAAGGAGAACTCCTGATGGCTGATGTCGTCGATGACGGTGACGTTCAGCCCGGCATATTCGCTATAGCTGCGTATGCCCTGCTCGTCGGTGATGTCGGGCTTTTGCATCTTCGGCGTGACGATGGAGAAGGACCGCTGTGGCTGTCTCTCGCCATTGACGACGAAGGCGATGGTGGTGGTGTGCTTGACGGGGCGTGGCGGCCATGTCTCGATGAAGGGGCCTGCCTTCTTGAAGTTGTGGAATCCCCAGCCGGTGATGACCACATCGAGCGTGCCGTCGGCGTTGTCCTTATAGAAGATGTACTCATCGTAGTTGGGCACCTGGCAGATTTTCGTTGCCAGACTGTCGTCGCCCGGCAGCTTGGCGAACACCTCCTGGCGTATCTGCTCAGCCTTCTCCATGATGACGGCCTTGTCGCTGTCGGGGGCCATGCCCATAGGACGCCACTTGCCCACGGTGTCTACCATCCAGTTGTAGGTGGCGTTGCCCACCTTCAGCTGGGCGAAATACTTGCTTGTCTCGCCAATCTTGTCCTTCAGGCGCTTGTTGGCTTCCTGAGATGCGTTCCAGCCTATAGACCAGTGTATCTCATTGACTCTGACATTTTTTATTTCCATGTATGATTCTGATTTTGTTTATAATCGGGTGTTGATGGCTGTGCGTGTTCATCGGCCGGACGGGCCTCTATGGCTGCCGGCTCTTCGGTTCTTGAGGCCAGGCTTCTTCCCAAAGCCAGGTCGAAGACATCCCTGAAAGATTTGTAGGGATTGTTGTGGTCGCGTATTCGCAGGAACTTCTTAAACACCTCCAGCTTCTCGCGGTTGTCTTCTGCCCAGTCGATGTTGCCGATGCAGCTTATGCTGTCGGGGCAGGGCTTGGGCACCATGTAGGCCGCCTGCAGGTAGTGATAGTGGATGGGGTTGAGATAGCCGGTGGCGTAGAGCGAGTCGAGCGCCGTGCTGAACAGCGCCTTCTGTTCTTTGATGTATTTCCAGGTTCCTTTGTATTCTTGTCGGGAGCACATCAGGCGCAAGGTGTCGTAGACCATGACTTGCCGGCGCAGGTCATCGTACTTGGCCAGGGTGGCGGCGCTGATGTCGTCGGTGGCGATGGAGTCGCCCATTCTCTGTGTCAGCAGGATGATGTCGTCGAAGGTCAGCATCGAGTCGGCCAACAGCTGCTGGTCGGCTCTGATGCTCTTGGCCAGCTGCTTCTCGGCGGCACTGATCTCTTCAATCTCTGCCTCCATTTCCTCGGCATCATCCTCATAGCTCACCGTCTTCTTCTCGGCCGACGGCCAGAGCAGAAAGGTGGCCCCGGCGATGACGAGGAGTGAGCACAGCAGGGCGGCGAGCCGCTTTTTGTTCTTGGAGTTCAAGCCTTTGTTGGCGGTCGGCGTCGAAGCTACGGTAGCCGGCCCGTCCATGCTGTCGTCTGTGGTATTGGTAGTGAGGGTTGCCTTCGTTCCATCGTCACTGCTGTTAGTGCCTGCTGCGGTCGTCAGCATGGCGGCGTTGAGCAGTGCCTTGTAGACAGATGTTTTGCCCTTGTTGGCAATGATGATGCGCCTGAAACTCTGAAACTCAGGATGCTGCGGGTCGGCGAAGAGCTGGGCGATGGCCGCATCGTCGAGCAGCATCGCGGCGTCGTCGGTGCCGGTCATCGGCAGGTGGGGCATGGCGACGGGCTCCAGGCGGTAGGCATCGATGATGCTGGCAAAGACGCTGGGGTCGGCCAGCTTCTCCTTGAAGTTGTATGCCTCGGCATGGGCATCGCGCAGGGTCATGCAGGTGTCGATGAAGGTACGCCGCACATCAAGAAGCACCTGCATAGGGCTCACCCCACTGCTGATGGCATAGCCCTTGGGGATGGTGACAGCCATCTTCAGCACTCCAGGGCGGGCCGACATGTAGCTGCTCACACGGTTGTGTATCAGGGTGAAATGCGTGTGGGCGGGCAGCACTTGCAGCGTGAAGAAATAGGGATTCTCATCCATGCCTGGCGGCACGATGTTCTCCAGCTCTTGTGGTGGGTCGTTGATCCAGTAGAGAGGCTGGAATCCGCTGTTGCTGTTTTGGTTGCCGAAAATGGCTAAGGATATCTTGATGTTGTCCATTGGTCAGTGGCCCTGCTGATAGGCAGGGCGTTCTGTCTGGGTCTTAGTTGAAGATGTCTCTGAACTTGCTGGTGGAGTTGCCTTTCTTGGATATCTCGGTGTTGCCTTTCAGCACCTCGATGAGCTTGTTGGCATCGGTGGGGTCGTACTGGTAGACGCCGCCCACATAGAACCGGCCGAGGCTGAAGGTGTAGAGCATGGGCAGCCCGTTGGTCTTGGCGTTGATGCCGTTCTCGCGGCAGAGGTCCACAAGCGGTGCGATGATTTTCTCGTGCTGCTCCATGAAGCGGCGGTAAGCTTCCTCCTCGCGCTCCTCTCCGTTGCCCAGCAGGTCGGCCTTGGTGATGACGATGTTGATAGAGTCGACGTTCTTCATGATCTTCTTGTTCTCGGGCTGTGCCAGCAGGTCGACCAGACGCTTGAGGATAATCTTCTGGTTGACATTCTTGCGTACCAGGTAGGTGCGGACATTGCCTTCGGCGTCGGTCTCGTTCATCAGATGGTTGAAGGCAACACGCTTGGCCGTGGGGTCGACGATGATGAAGAACGACTTCTTGTTGTTGTTGCACAGCAGCTTGGTGGCTCCTACGCCGATGTCCTCGAAGGACACCACGCCGTTCTCGTTGTCGGCAATCTTGAACGCGAAATCCTCACCGGCCATCTCCACGAGGTTGATGAGGTGCCTGTCTTTGCCGTCCATGATGGTGGCCTCGATGGTGGCGACGAAGTCTTTCGGCGTCTGGCCGATGGTGAGTCCGGCATCAAGAAACTGCGCCAGCACGCAGGCATAGGGGCCGCCGGCTCGCACCGTGTTGATATTGATGTTGGGCGCCCCGATGAGTCCCATGAGGATGCAGGTCTTGCCTGTCGAGGGGATGCCGAAGAGGAAGACGTCGGTATGCTCCTCGGCACACTCCTTACGGCACTTGGCTATCTCGACGTTGATGTCGGGCAGCGAGTCAATGATGTCGTCGCGTTCACGCAGGATGCCGAGCGACTCGGGCGTGGCCAGTCCGGTGTTCAGCAGCTCGCCCTCGGTGATGATGCCTTTCTCCATGAGGTAGAAGATGCGGTCGGGGGAATAGGCTGCCACCTCACGCATGGCGATGATTTCCTTTTCTTTCAGTTCGAGGAAGTGCTGGCTGGCCATGTCGTAGTTGGCATCGTAGGGGTGGGCAGCCATCCAGTCCCAGGTGTCGACAAGGTCGAGTGAACGGATGGAGGGCGGAACGGCAGTCCCTGTCTCCTTGCCTGGCATTTCCACTGCAGGCGAAGGCTCGTTGACGACCTTTGGCGTGTTGCCGCTGGTATGTAAAGGAGCAGCGCCGCCGGTGGAAGGAGCCGCTGGCTGAGGCAGGATGAGGTCTTTGGCTTCTTGCTGATACATGCCGTCGGGCAGCAGCTGCAGGTACTGGCGTGCCGCGTTCTTCCTCTGCTGCTCGTCGGTGTGGCTCTCGACGGTGGCCCACAGGTAGTTGTCGATGTCGGGCAGATGGCTGGTGTTCTTATACTTGTGCAGGAAGTCGGTCAGCGCTTTGGCGCTGCTCTTGTCCAGCCCCTCCCATTCCTCATCTTCTGAGACAGCATTGATGTCGCTGATAGCACGCCGTGCCTCGTCCACATGATGGCCCAGAGGCAAGGTGCTTTCCCAGTGGCTGACGTAGGCTTTGAGCAGGGCCAAGAGGGTATCGTCCTTCTGTGAGAGCAGCGGCACTATGGCGCTCCACTCCTGCTGCTCGGCAGGGTCGGGCTTGGGGGCGTTGATGACAGCCAGCAGCTGCGCACGGCGGTCGGCGTTCATGGCGGTGAGCTGTGCGAGGACGGCTTCGGTGATGGTGCCGTCCTTGGCATAGCCGATGAGGCGCTGCATAGGCAGCTTGTTGGCAACCTTGTTCAGGTCCTCTATTTGTTTGGGGGTTAAGACCATAATCTTAATTGGTGGCGATGTGTTGCTATCTTAATTGGTGGCGATGTGTTGCTTGATGATTCACTTTTAACAGGCCTTTGTTTTTCTCGACCGGTGCCATATCGTGAATAATTACAGGTTAGTCTTGACGATGATTGACTTTGCGCAGATAGATGGTAGTGCTGACGCCGTTGGAATCAGTGGCAACACATTTCATCTGGTGGGCGGTGTCGGGCGAGCAGACCAGCGTCAGGGGAACAAAGCTGTAGGTGTTGTCCGTGCGGTTGGTCTTGTTGCCGGCCTCCTTCATCACAATCTCACTGGGCTTCCATTCGATGGACAGCGTCGTGCTGTAGTCCTTCTGCGTGTCAGTGGCATAGATGAACGAGGAGCCTCCCTCTGTGCTGGTGATGTCGTAGTAGCAGCGGCACTTCTTGCCTGTCGACTGGCCGTTGTTGGTAATCTCCAGCAGGGTTGTGCTGCGCCACAGGCCTACGAACTTCTCGTGGTCGTTCATGATGTCGTCGAAATTGGCGATGTTGTCCTTCACCATCATCAGTGCGTCCTTGATCTGAAGGAGCTTGCCGATGGTGGCATCGCCTTCGATGGGCTTGCCGGTCTCACGGAGTATTTCAATGATTTCAGCCGTTGAGAGCGTGGGGTCGATGCTCTTCATCAGGGCTACGGCACCTGTCACGATGGGTGCAGCGAAGCTGGTGCCCGGCCCTATGTCGTAGGTGTTGAAGGGCTTGGCGCCAAGGATGTCGACGCCAGGGGCAGAGATGGTCGACTCGTGCAGGTCGTACTCCTCGATGTTGCCGAAGTTGCTGAACTCGGCTTTGTGCAGGTCTTTGTCGACGGCAGCCACCTTGATGGAGGCATCGCCGCGCTTGCTGGCATCGAGGGCTGAGAACACATTCTCGTTGCCTGCTGCCCAGACGATGGTGACGTTGCGCTCGCGGGCCAGCTCGGCCACATAGTCCCAAACGGCCTGCTCCTCCAGGCATCTCATCTTGCTCAGCTGTATCTGCTCCTCCACGCTGAGCCTCTTGATCTCGTCGGGATAGTAGTCGCCGACGGAGAGGTTCACCACGCTGGCACCTTGGTAGATGGCATAGAGCAAGCCTTGCAGCACGACGATGTTGGTCATCTGGTGGCCCAGGCTGACGGGCATGAACTTACAGCCCGGAGCGATGCCGGCCGTGCCGCGCTGGTTGTCCATGTTGCCCAGTGCCTGCGAGGCCACCATCGAGCCGTGCATGAACGACACCTCGTCGCAGTCGTCGGCAGGCTTCACGTTGCTGTTGCGCCTCATCACGCTGTAGGGCTTCACGATGCGGTCGCTGTTCAGGTCGTCGTGGTTGAGGTCGAAGTAACTGTCGCAGATGGCCACAACGACGTCGGGACTGCCTTTGGTAATCTCCCAGGCGTCGTAGGCTTGGATGGGCTCGTAGTACCAGGAGGTCTCAGGATACTTGAAGACGAGGTCGTTGGGCTTGTAGGCCAGGTTGCCCATCAAGCCTTCGGGGAAGACGTAGAACGAAATGTCGGTAATCTGTGTAGGCAGGGCCTGCATGATCTGGTTGCGCTCCTCTTGAGGTATTTGTATCTGCAGCAACTGGGTCATCTTGTCGTAGTACACCACCTTGTAGTCGTCGCCAGGGTAGAGTGCCTTGAACTCGTCGGCCCACTTGTTGAAGGTGTCGTCGTCGGCTGCATCAAGGATGACATTCAGACGGTCGCCGACGACTTGCCGCCCGTTGTCATTCTCGATGTCGTCATCGGTATGAGGGGGCAGGTTGTTGTCACCGGGCTGTGGGAGGTTGCGGCCCGGGTTCTGAATGTCATGCGGAAAATTTGCGTCGCCAGGGAGGGGGATAAGGTGTGGGTCGGGCGTGTCGGGATTGATGATGTCCTCGGGCACTTCTGCCTTTGCCGTCTCCTGACTCTTGGGATTCTTGAAGAGACTGAGCAGCACGCCAAGGACAAACAGCAGGACGAGGAAGCACAGCAGGCGCAACAGCCAGCTTCCTAATCCCCAAGGCTTCCAGAACGGTTCATTGCCGCCTGAGGGAGCTTCACTTGAGCCAAAATAAACTTTTTTCATTTCTTATTGTTCAATGTTGTTAATGATTTCCGTTAACTCGCGGTTGGCCTCCTTGTCGTAGTCGGGCACGTCGAGATGGGCAATGAACGACACGTACATGTATTCCAACCAAGAATAGTAGTTGTCCTCGAAAGAGACGGTCATCGCCTTCGGGTTGTCGGTGAGGTCGTCGAAGAGTGCTGTGAGCTCCTCTTCCTCAAAGTGTGAGCTGTGCTCCTTCTCAATGTAGTCGTAGATGGGCAGCTGATACTGCGAGGCCATCTTGTGCGCGTTGGCCCGGTCGTCGGCACTCAGCATCTCGTAGCCCAGGTCGTTGACGAAGCGGTTGATGGTGCTCGACAGGATGTCGGCCACAAGGCTCTCGTTGATGGTGTAGATGTTGATGACGTTCACATACTCGGCAATGGCCTCGGCCATCAGGTCGTTGAGCTTGAGGTAGTTGCTGGTCTGCGTAATGTCGTCGAGCAGCGTCGACATCACCACGCTGTCAAACAGCTGGTTGGCCAGTATCTGGTTCATGAACTCCACCGACTTGATGTTCTTCTGCCATAGCTCGTAGACGTGGTCGGCAATGACGCACGAGTTCAGCTTCTTCTTGAACGTGCCGGAGAAGAGCTGGTGGTAGTCTACGCTCCTGATTTCCAAGAACTTCTCGGCTTCCTCTTTTTCGCGGAAACCGTAAACGGTCATGAAGCGCTCCCAGCACTCGTCGAAGTTCTTGCAGCCGCGGAAGGCAGCGCAGCGCTTCAGGATAATCTCATAGTTCTTGAAGTTGTTGTTCGTCTGGCCCAGCTCGCCGCTCTGTATCATGTAGTGCACCATCTGCAGGCAGCGTGTCTCGGTGATTTGCAGGGCTTGCAGCAGATGGCCGAAGAAATAGTTGTCATCGTTGCAGGTGAAATCCATCTCACGGATGATGGCATTGGCCTTGCGGATGTTCTCCTGCAGTATCTCGTCCACATCCTCGGAGACATGATACTCGTTCAGTATGCCGCGCACCTTGCTCTGGCAGCTGCCTATCTGCTTGGCAAACTGGCTTTCACGGGTCTTCAGCAGGCGCTCTGCCACGATGGACAGGTTCTGGATGATGTAGAGCGAGCCGTCGTTGTTGCGCGATGCGGCCACATCCCATGCCAGACTGCGGTCTTCGAAGAACATGGCGGCATCGGGACTGCTGCAGAACGAGCTGCGCATCTGCTGGTAGTAGGCGTCGGTCATGTAGCCCTCGCTGTTCGTGCCTTCGCGTGGCTGCTCCGACTTGGTGGCCTCCCAGCCCTTGTAGAGCTTGCTGGCCTTCGGACCGGAATACTTGAAGTCGCGCAGCAGGTAGCTGTTCTTGAACTTAGTGCCCTGCGCCGTCCAGTTGTTCACCCACCAGTTGGGCGTGGCCGAGTTCAGACACTGCTCGTAGAGCACCTTGTTGAAACGGTCGTACCATCGGCTGTCGATGGCTTTCTTCTCGTTGGCAGTGGCGGCGGGGCGCACAGCCATGTCCATATTGAACTTGGTGCCGATGTAGAAGAGGGGCGGGATGCCGCCAGTGCTCTCGATGGTGCGGCGGCGCTCCTCGGGCGTCTCACCCACGTAGTTGCGCACCCATTCGTCGAGCAGGATATAGAGGTTGGTGACATCGTTCTGATACTGGTCGTGGCAGTAGAGCAGCACGTTGATGGCCGATGACTCATTATATTTATTAAACAGGTAGGCCACCTTGCCGCGCAGGAACACTTTCACCAGATCCTCGTCGGAGGAGAGAGCGTCGATTTGCAGGTTCAGGCGCGAGCGGGCGCCGGGGAAGTCCAGCAGGTCGTTCTCCTTCAGGATGCTCATCTCGATGTTGCCTCGTGTGAGCTTGGCCTGCGTCTCGGCACTCATGTCGTCGAAGCAGTACATCGAGCTGCTTGACAGAAATTCGTCTTCTATCTTGATGACCACCTCAGAGCAGATGGCGCAGACCTCGCTCTTGGTCAGGTGCTCCACCTTCGTCAGGCTGTCGCCGCTCTTCACGTAGGCATCGGTGTAATACTGATTGGCGCTCTCGAAAATCTTCATCAGGCAGTCCACGCTCATGATGGTGTTGGGCTTGATGCCTTCGTGCAGCACAGCCTCAATGGGCAGATACACCTCTTTGGCGTAGGAGATGGCCCGCAGCGTGTTCATGATGTGCTTGAACAGACGGCTGATGTCGGCATTGTGGTTCCACAGCACAGAGAAGACGCTGTCCCATTCCGACGAGGGGATGCGGTTGACAATCAGCGCGACCTTGTCGAAAAAGTATGAGTTATTGAATGACTGCGCGTTATTGATGTTTTTCTTAAAGTAATACTTGATGTCCAGTATGTCGTCGGCCAGCAGCGGCGAGTTGCTCACTTCCGGCTGCTGGATGTACTTCTCGCGGATGGCATCGGCGGTGGCATTGACGGCGTTCTCGCCCTCCGACGTCCAGTTCTTGATGTCGTTGTAGTAGCCGTCGCTCAGCAGGATGATGATGTCGGCCACCGACAGTGTCTTCATCAGCAGCGGATACTGGCTGTTGTATTTCTCAGGAGCACGCGAGAACGACGAGAAGCGGGTCACCACGCCGGTGGCCTCGGTGTTGTCGGTGATGGGGTTCATCTGCTCAATGAAGTCATAGTCCTTGCCGTTGGCTTTCACGAGGAAGGGCTTGCCGTCTTTCTGCAGGATGCAGTTCATCAGGTACGACTTGCCCACCTGACTCTTGCCAAAGGCGGCGATGCCGGGGTTGTCGGCCTCGGCAACGGCCAGCTTGCGCAGCTTGCGGCGCTCCTCTACCAGCTGCATGAAGCGCTGCTCGTAGTGCTCGGGCTTGTGCCGCTTGATCCACGCTAACGAATCGTTGATGACCTCAATCTGTCTGTTGATCTTCTGTATCATGGTTTATGCTTTTTTTCTATTCTCAATTCCTATTTCACTGAGAGTTCAAACTCGCCCTTGTCAAGCCAGTATTTGCCGTCGTCGGTGATTGACTGCAGCACCAGGTCGACAGACGACTTGGGCAGCGTGTTGCCCTGCTCGTCCATCACTTCTTCTATCTCCAGGTCTTCGCGGCTTTCGTGGTAGTTGCGCGTCAGCGTGATGCGCAGCGCATGGTGGCTGGTGTTGTTGTAGATGGCATAGAGCGGGCGCGCCTGATAGAGTGGGGAGTCGAGCTGCTTGCAGCCGATGAATGATGGGAAGACAACAAACTGCACCGTAGCCGAGCTGTGGCCGGGCGTCAGGTAACTGGTGGGAACCTGCTGGCGGCGCGAGTTGTAATCGCCAATATAACAAGCGGTTGACTTCATGGTCTTAATCATTCTGCTGAAGTCGATGCTCAAGCCGTTGAAGCCTAAGCTGGAAGCCAGATGACCCACCATGCCGCCAACTGCCACCACCGACTTCTGGTCGTAGAAATAGCCCTGGCCGTCGGCAAAGGGATACCATGTGCCAACGCGGTATTCGTTGAGACGTATCAGACGGTCGGGAGAGATGGGGATGTATTTGATGAACAGCTCGGTGATGGGGTCGAGAGATGAGGGACGGCCGGCCAGAATCAGCACGTCGCAGTGGTAGGCATAGAGCACCACCGACAGCTGGCGCATCAGCGGCTCCATGGTGTTCTTGACAATGAGAGCCACCTCCTGCGGGTCGAAGCGCCACGACAGCTCCTTGAAACTGAAGCCGAAGTGATGCTCGAAATAGTCAAGGAGATAGTCGGCGGGCTCCAGCGTGGTGAAGATTTCATTGTAGGTGTAGATGCGCGACGGACGCTTCAAACGCAACAGCTCAAGAAACATCTGGGCGATGGGCACTGAGATCTGGGTGTTGAAGTCCACACGGCAACGGCGGTCTCTGTAGCCCATCATGGCGCTGTCGTAGCCGAAGAAGTCGCGAAGGAGGTTGGAGGCGAAAGCCTTGACAAGGGCTGTGCGACGCTCGTCGTTGATTTCGTTCACTATGTCATAGACCTTGCCCTGATATACATTATTATCTTTTAGGCAAGGCAGCTTCTTCAGATCCTCGTTGCTCATCTCCTTCATGCGGGCGTACAGCGCACTGAAAATGTTGCCTTGGTCGGGCAGGCCCACCTCCTTGCCTTCAATGACCAGATTCTGGATGATGTTGTGCAGAATCTCGTCGCCGGCCAGGTAGAAGCTGTCCCAGAAGAGTGGGATAGGGGTGAGCAGGCTGCGGCCCTGCCCCTTGCACTGATACGAGCAAATCATCACGTCGGTGGTGCCGGCGCCGATGTCTATAGAGCCGATGGTCAGCGACTTGCCTTCGTATCCTTCTTCTTTCTCTTCAGGTCTTACATGGCCTTTCAACTCGAAGAATTTATGTATCTCGCCGCTGTAGCGCTGCGCTATCTCGGCATAGAGGTAAACCAGTTGGCAGCAGGAGGCCTCGTCGAAGCTCCACATGCGCTTGCTCTCATTGTCGTCGTCATCCTTGACACGCAGCGACTGCGACGTGGGGATGACCAGGGGATTGCCGAAGGAAGGATTGCCCTGCTTCAGCGCTTCAAGGGCATCCTCGGCGCATTGGCGCAGCTTGATCTGCTCCTTCACAGGCATGGCCGTGGGGCAGGTCAGGATGATGTTGCGCAGCTGGCGGCGGCAGTCCATGTTGCCGTGCTTGACGCGGAACTTGATGCTGTTGATCTGGGCCTGCGCCTGCTGCAATATCTCAATCAGCACAAACGTCATCAGCGACGAGCGGGAGTAGTTGCTGCCCTCGCCCACATTCGTGTTGTCGGGGCCGACGTAGTTGCCGGTCCTGTCGAAGAGGTCTGACAGACCGGGCACATAGATGTTGTCCGACAGACGGATGTTGTATGGGTCATCGACGGTGTTCAGAAATTCCCACTGACCGTCGTAGGGCTTCTCGTCCCACAGATAGCGCTTGGGGCTGCTGTAGTTGGTGGTGCGCTCGCTCAGGCCGTCCTCCTCCAGGGAGCGGTATACCATGCGTTTCGCTTCATCGCCGATGCGAACCAGGGAACGCCACTCAAACACGTCGTCGTCCAGCACAATGTCGTTGCCGAAGTCGGCCTTGCGGAAAGCCAAGCGCATGTCGAAGGATTTCTCGTAGGTCTTCGACGGGTCGTTCATGTCGCGTATCTCCAGCATCATCGCCTTGGTGAAGTCGCCTTCCTCGAAGAGCACGCCGCAGGTGCGCGAGTTGCCGATGTCCATCACCAGGTCAACGTCTATCTGCCTGCGGTTGTTGTTGTGCAGCGTCACCTCAGGAGCGGCGCCAATCACACGGATGAAGTTGACCAGATAGATGTAGTAGCCGATGTACTTATGCGACTCGTTGCGGTCCAGCTGGCCCAGCAGCGAGGAGACATAGTCGGAGAAGGCCGAGAAATACTGGCTCGTAGACATGAAGTCGAGCAGCTGGTCGGCGCGGTTGCTGATGCAGTATTCCTTCGTCTCGCCTTCATCGTCATAGAAATAGGGCCGCTTATAGTGCGTGATGGCGTTTTCGTCGTCGCCAAACGTAATCATGTTGTTGTGCTCAGCCAGCGGGTCATTGTCGCCCAGCATCGTGTCGAAAGCCCACAGGAAGCGGTATCTGTCGGTGTCTTTCTTGCTGCCCTTGCCTATACGTTCTATCTTCACGCGGCACCATGTGAACGGGTCATTCGTCGTCGTGCCGTCGATGTCTTTCTCAAACATGGGCATGGGAAGCCATTTGCCGAGCAGCATCTCGAAAGCTGGCTGGACGCTGCCGTCGAAACGAGACTTCACACGGTAGCCCGCAAGCGAGTTGATGTTGAATATCTCGGCATCGCCGTCCTTGTAGGCAGAGAACGTCGTCGTAGACTCGTCTTTCTTCATCTTCATCAGACCAGCCTCGTCCAGCTCCTCATGACCGTTGGGGCGCAGCTCCACCTTCTCGCTCTGGCGCAGCTCGCCGAAAGGAATGTAAATAGCCTCCTGGCTGTGATAGTAGAGCAGGTCGAACATAATCTCGCCCGACAGGAAGTCGGGCGTCTCGCAGAAGGAATACTTCAGGGTGCGCCCGTTTGAGAATATCAGCTGTTCAGATGGGTTGAATTCTTTTTCCGTGCAAATGAACTGAATTCCACTGTTGACAATTAGGTGTTCCATCGTTTATCAGTCGTTTTTCGTGAATAATCGCTCAATTATTGGTATCAGCGTGCAAATTTAATGATTTTTGTCTAATATGACAAATTTTCAAGCCTTTTTTTTCATCGCCAACAGGGTTGTATCATTTCTTGCCTATATCGCATCGCACCACTATCAGACAGAGGCTTTCATTATGATGCTCTGTCTCCTACATTACAGGACTAACACGTGGTTGCCGCAGAAGTAATTATTCCCCACCCCTTGCAAAATGAGGGGGAATGGCTGCGCTCTGTATTTGCAGAATGATATTCAACCATGAACTCACACAGTTAGCACCGTATCAATTCACATAATTAGCAGCAAGCAGATTTTTGTCCGAAGCCTTCGGACGACGAGTCCGAAGCCTTCGGACAGAGAGTCCGAAGCCTTCGGACAAACAGTCCGAAGCCTTCGGACTTTTTTGTGCTGTGCGGATGGGGTTAGACACGGTTGCGTCACGAAGCTGGTCAGTTCAAGGATAAAAGTCAACCGCACAGGTCAATTTTTACGGACACTTCGGAAGGGAAAGAAACGAATGGTCTTGAAAAGCTTCTCTATATAATTATATAAATGAGAATTCCTTGTTTGGTTGATATGTGTCAAGATATAGAAAAAAGTTTTGTTTTATATGTAAAAAAGTTGCCGAAAAATTTGGTGGGTGCGGAAAAAGTTGCTACCTTTGCACCCGCAATCAAGGGAACGCCCCTTCAACCAAAGGGGCCGTGAGCTTGACGCGCAAAGCGAAGAGTTCTTTGAGAGACTTACATAGACAGAATGAAGTAGTACAAGAAGCGGCGGCCCTGCCTTGGCCATGTTGCCTGCAGGTCCGCTGGGTAGAATGAACGAACCGTCAATGATTTTTGACAAGACGTGCTTTTCTGCGCATTTTCCTTTTCTTGATAACATGACAGGCAGTCCGGCCGGATTCAGACAGAGCATGCTGCGCGTTTGTGTGCAGCGTCTCACAGATACATTTTTACAATGAAGAGTTTGATCCTGGCTCAGGATGAACGCTAGCTACAGGCTTAACACATGCAAGTCGAGGGGCAGCATGGTCTTAGCTTGCTAAGACTGATGGCGACCGGCGCACGGGTGAGTAACGCG
>JAEEPZ010000140.1 GCA_016285055.1 Prevotella sp. | reverse complement strand
TAGGCGATGCGCAACACCCACGTGAGCCACGACGAGCGCCCGTCGAACTGTCCCAAGGCACGGAACGCACGGACAAAGGCATCCTGCGCCAGCTCTTCGGCATCGCCCGCGTCGCTGGCCATGCGGCTGACGAAGTCGAGCACCTGCGCCGAGTAGGTCTTGACGAAGTAGCCGTACTCGTCGCTCCTGCCGTCGAGTATCCGCCTGATGCGCTGCGCTTCCGTGTCGTGGTTTTTGCTCATTCTATCTAAATAGACAGCCCATCCGCGAAAATATTACACGGATGGGCGTTAAAGATTGTTATTCCAGTCTGCAGCCACTCAGTCCTTCTTCTTCGCGTCTAAATGATAGGTGAAGCTGATGTTGACGTAGTGGTGGCGGAAGTCCTGCCATGAGGTGGAGTGCTGATAGGCCGAGCGGTCGCTCCAGAAATTGTCTTGCTTGTTCAGGATGTCCTCGCACTCCAGCTTGAGGCGGGCTTTGTTCTTCAGGATTTTCCATGTGACGGCAGCGTTCCAGATGAGCATGTTGCGGTTCATCGACGGTGCGGCATAGCCACGGCGGGTGGTCTCGGTAAGGTCGGTCTCGAAGACGAACTTGCCCAGGGTGGCCTCGGCATTGAGACCGAAATCGTTGTTCCAAAGGGTGGTGTTCTGTTCGGGCGAGGCAGAGAATCGCAGGCGGTCGGCCTCAACCTTGGCGAAGACAGAGGCTTTGAGCCAGTCCTTGTCGAGCGACAGGGTGAGGCGGTTTTTGGGGTGGAAGCTGGCCTGACGATTCAAGAGTCTCTCTCCACTCCCCTCGCTAAGCGGCAGACGAGTGGTCAGCACCTGCGTCAGATAGCCGTAGTGCCGCCCCGTGTTGAGGCGGAACTCGTTCTCCAGTCGAAGCAGTTCGCCGAGGGCCTGGTCGACGTCGAGGCGCAGCTCCCACGTGCGGCTGCCGCTGACATTCTCTGTGCGGCTGACATAGACGGCGGTAGCGGGATGGTAGCTGAGGGCTGTCACGCGGTCGCGGTCGTTGGCCTGATAGCCGATGCCGATGCTGAGCGAGGTCTGGCTGCGGGCAAGCACCATGTTATACGACAGTTTGACATCATGGCTATGCGAGTCTTTCAGTCCGGGGTTTCCTTCGGTGATGAAGAGCGGGTTGGTGAGGTCGCGGTAGCCGATGGTCTGTAGGAGTGCGGGCAACGACGTGTGGTAGCCGTAGTTCAGTTCCAAGCCCACGGTCTTGCTCAGCTTCCACGTGGCACGTACATCAGGCTGCAGGAGGAGCCGGTGGCGCACGGCGGCCGTGTCGAGCAGGCCACGCCGATAGTCCTGGCTCTCGCGCTGCCACTGGGCAGTGACGTTGGGCATGACTTGGAACGGCGCAAGGTTGAAGGTGGAGCCTATCCGCAGGCTGTGGGTATGGGTGGCAGAGCGGTCGCGGTAGGAGTTGGCGGCATCGGCCACGCCGTTGGTCAGGAAGTCGCAATCGCGTTTGTTGCGACTGTAGCGGAAGGTGTATTGTGCCTTCATCAGCCATTTCTTGGTGAGCCAGTTAGAGAAGAGCAGCTGCGCATCGGCTGAGAGCGCTGCGTTGGGCGAGGAGGAGGACTGGCTCAGCTTTGAGGAAGAGAGCGCCGCTACGTGCGAGGTGACGGTGCGGTCGGTCCAGCTGTCGGTCTTTCCGTCGGTATAGTTGAACGAGAGGCTGCCACTGAGTGCGCCGTCCTTGATGTAGTGCTCCCACATGGCCGTGGTGCTGATGGTGGTGGCATCACCCTCGTTGTGGGCGAGGGTGCGCTGCGATAATATCGCAGCATAGGGAACAGCGGCAAGGAGGGGGAGGGTGGGGGAGACGTCAAGGAGGGTGGGGGAGGGGTCGGCGGCTATGGCTTCGCTCTGCTCCTCCGTCTGCCGGCTGTGCGAGCGCTTCCTGACATGCTCCACAGAGGCGCGAAGGGAGAAAGTGTTCTGCGAGTCGGCGGCCCAGCGCAGGTCGGCGTTCAGCGTCGGACTAAGCTTGTGGTCTCGATAGTAGCGCTCGCTGTTGTTGCGTGTGGCTGCGGTATTCGGCAAGTAGTTTTCGGTCTCCTCATGCGTGGTGCTCCATCCGTCGTCATGGGTCATGTTGCCGCTGAAGGTGTACTGGCTCTTCATTTCCTGCGTACCCTCCTTCTTCTTCCATTTGTGCTGATAGCCGGCGGCCATGCCCTGCTCCAGCCCGTAGCCGTGGCCCCAGCTGCCGCTCCATCCGTTCATGCTCTTGCGCAGTTTCTTGTCTATGTTGTTGGCATTGGCAAAGGCCATCACGGGGTCGGTCTTCGACAGGCGGTTCATCGTCAGCTCGCCCTCGTAGTATTTGGGGGTCTGGTAGCCCGCCGTTACGTCGCCATACCAGCGGTCGAGGAAACCGGGTTTGATGGTGAGGTCGAGCACCATGTCCTGTGTGCCGTCGTTCTTGCCCGTGCGCTCCGAAAACTCCGACGCCTTGTTGTAGGCCTTGATGTCCTGCACGGCCTCGGCAGGCAACTGCTTCATCAGCTGGTCGCCGCCCAACATGCTCTCGCCGTCCATGGTCAGGCGGATGGGCTTGCCGTTCCACGACATTCGCCCCTGGCCATCCACCTCCACGCCCGGCAGCTGGCTTATCAGCTCGTCGAGGCGTGCGCCCTCCTGCAGATGGAACGCCTCGGGATGGAAGACGATGGTGTCGCCCCGCACGGTAAAGCGGCGGGCACGGCCCGTCACCGACACCATCTTCAGCATCTGCGGCGACATCTTCAGCTCTATGGTGCCTATGTCGAGCGTGTCCTTACGGCTGTCGCTGAACACCAGCACCGTCTTCTTCTTCGAGTAATAGCCCAGCATCGATGCCTCGACGGTGCACTTCCCGTCGGCGTGCATCAGGAACACGCCCAAGGAGTCGGTCTTGCCGTTCATCATCATATAACCGTTGTCTCCAAACTTCTGTGTCAGTTTCACCGTTGCTTCTGGCAGCGGTTCCTTCGTATCTGTGTCCACCACGCGACCCTTGACGATGTCGGCAAAGGCGGCAGACGAGACGACAAGCATCGCAAGCGATGCAAAGAGCCTTTGTCTCTGGGTTGAAATCCACAGCAAAGCTATTGTCTTTAACTCCTTTAACTCCTTTAACTCCATAACTTGCGGATGTTGAATCTACTTCATCTTATCGAGTTCTGCAATGGCCATCTGCAGGTAGTTGCTGATGGTGTCGTCAGTAGCCTTGCTTTTCATCATGCTGATGTCACGCTTGAGCTGTTCCAGCTCGGCCTTGCTGTCGGGGAAGCCGGAGATGGCTGACGAGAAGAAGCCGTACTCGCGGGCGCGTTTGCAGAGGGTATAGACGGAGATGGCGTTGAACTCGGTGTTCTGTCCGGCGAGGAACTGCTGTTTGAGCAACGAGAAGACGAGGAGGATGTTGTCGTCGCAAAGGAGATCGTCGGCCGTGACGGGCTGGCCTTGATGCAGACGGATGACCACGTCGGTCACGGGGTCGGTGTCGTGTTCCTGACTGTCGGCCCAGACTACAAGGACGCTGTCGGTCTGAAACCGCTGTCGGAGTTCTTCCATGCGCTTCTTGGCATCCTCCGTCTTCTGCTCGGCGCGCTTCATGGCATCCTTCGTCTTCTGCTCGGCGCGCTTCATGGCATCCTTCGCCTTCTGCTGGGCATCGCGGATAAGGCTGTCGATGGACTGTACGGGGTAGTCCTTGCCGTCCCACTCGACGCGGGCATCGCCTTTGAACAGAACGGGGCCGCCTTTGCGCACCTTCGGCTGGTCAAGATAGAAGAAGCGCCAGTTCGGGCGGGTGAGGGTAGTGGTGGCCGAGGGAATTCTGGCGTAGGTGATGATGTAACGCACGTCAGTCGCTCCCTTGTTACCGTCCCGCCATTCCAGGGCATAGGCATAGCGGTGGGACTTGGTGGTGTCGGCGGCGTCGAGAATGTTGATGTTGATGAAGTTGGTATAGTCCTTGCCGATGGTGACATAGCGTTGAGGGTCTTCGCCAACCATCAGGTTGCGTTCATGGCCCACGCGGTCGCCGTCTTTCGTCTCGCTCATGCTGTTGATGCCGTAGCAGTTGGGGTTCTCGCGACCGGCGGTCTCCATCATCTCCATCATCTCCTCAAGCAGGTAACGCTGTTTCTTGGGTAGCGTGAAGGAGTAGATGTCACAGCGCCATTTCAGGGGTTTTCCCTCCCGCTGTATGTCGCGCTCCTGTCCGAGGCTCTTGGTCACCTCCACCCCGTGGTCGATGGCAACGGTCATCTGAAAGCCCATCTGCTTCTCAATATCCTGTTCAGACTGAGCCGAGGCTGTCAGTGTGGCGAGCAGCAGGCTCGCCGTCATGATGCTTTTCATTATACTTTTCATAGTCGTATGGGTGTTATTGTCAGAATGCAATGATGGTTTGTGCCGGTGCCGCTTCTTCCTCTTCGAAGCTCACGGTGTATGCCCGCAGCGCCTCGGCCTGTGCCTGTCGGCGGTAGGCCACCTGCAAGGCTGCTTCTGCCAGATAGATGTCGGCGAGGGCCTGACGCTCTGGCGGCACGATGCTCGCCGTTTCAGTCGCTTCCGGGGTCGGAGTGTCAGGAGTGGGGGACGTCTCTGCCACAAGTTCCTGCGATTCTTCTTGTGCTGCCGCTCCCCTCCCTTGTAGCGGAGTACTTATCGCCTTGCTAACGCCCTTCGGCTGTACTCCCCCGTCGCTTTGCTCCCCCGTCGCTTCCTCTGCCCGATGGTCAGCCAGTGAAGGCTGCGGCTGAACAACGGCTACCTCCTTGCGATGGTCAGCAAGTGAAGGCTGCGGCTGAACAACGGCTACCTCTTTGCGATGGTCAGCAAGTGAAGGCTGCGGCTCAACAACAGCAACCTCCTTGCGGTGGTCAACAAGTGAAGGCAACGGCTGCAAGGTCTGCCACAGGGTCGTCCCTAAGCTTATCATGATGATGAGACAGGCGGCCGCCGTCATCCAGCGCCTTGCGGCCTGAAGCCGACGCTGGCGGACAATGCGGTTGAAGGTAGCCGTCTCGTCTTCCTGGAGCCAGCCGTCCAGATCATACGCTGTCTTGGGCATATCGGCCAGCAGCTGGTCGAGTTTCTTTTCTGTGTCGTTGTTCATAGGATTCCTCCTTTCTTCAGTTGTTCTACAATCTTTCGGCGAGCCGAGCTGACGACTGCACTGACTGAGCGGGGCAGCAACCCCGTGGCAGCTGCTATCTGCGGCACGTCCATCCCCAGTTCATGACGCATGCGAAAGAGCCGCTGTTCCTGAGGCGGCAGTGCGCGGATGGCCAGGCTGAGCTGCTGCTGGTTGTCGTCGTCGGCCATGGGCTGCACCTCCTCCGACAGCACGCCAGCAAGGCGCTCGCTCGTCATCGCACCCACGCGCTGCCGGTGCCGCCACTCGCTGACGCACACATTCTTCACCAGCCTGACAAGCAGTGCCTCGGCGCCATCGGCATCCGTCACCTTAGCACGCAGCAGCCACAGCCTGAGCAGCGCCTCCTGCACCGCATCGGCCGCCAGCTCCTCGTCGTGGAGGAACGACCGCCCCAGCCTGATAAGCCGGGGACGCATCCTGCGGGCTGCCTCTTCGTACTCTTGCGTCGTCATACACTTCATTAACGCAGAAACTCCCAATTTGTTAATGGCAGGAGGCGATGATTTAATTGTATTTAACCATTATCACTGCAAGATTTGGAGTTAACTCCTGAAAGTTCTTCGTGCTGTACGGATGAAGTGACATAGTTGCGTCGCTAACTCGGTCAGTTGATACCGCAAAGCGGCCTGAGAAAAAACCAATAAAAACCAAGAAAAACAAGAAAAACAATTTGGGAAAAAGGTTATCGCTTTGTCTGACGCAGGGATCCCGTGAGGCGGGCAAGGAACGGCAAAAAGTCCCAAAGGGACGACAGAAGACGATGGTGAGCACCAATCGTCCGATGGTGAGCACCAATCGTCCAGGCAGGGGCATCGCCCCTGCTAATAGGCGACACAAAAATAAGTCCCGAAGGGACGAAGGAACCGATGCGCAGGGTCTGTCGTCCCTTCGGGACTTTTGTGTGGTAGGGGCCATGATACAGGGGCGATGCCCCTGCCTGTATTCCGTCGTCCCTTCGGGACTGTAAAGAGGTTGGGACATCTCTGACAAACCACCCCTGACCCCTCCTTTTCCAAAGGAGGGGAAGGGCTGCGCCGTCATGTAGCCGTTGCAGAGGTAACTCAATTCTCCCCCTTGCAAAGGGGGAGTTAGAGGGGGATTCATCTGCGCAGAGTGAATCCCCCCTGCCCCCCCTTTGCAAGGGGGGAATGGCTGCGCATTAAGCTGCGCATTGAGCTATGTAGCGGGCAAAGTGACAGCTATTGTCCCAAAATGTTTTTATTTGTTTTTCTTGTTTTTATTGGTTTTTTAAAAGTCCGCTTAGCGGAACAAACTGACCTAAATAGCGACGTAACTATGTCACTTCATCCGTACGGCAAGAACTATTGTCTTTAACTCCTTTAACTCCTTTAACTCCTTTAACTCCAAAAAAATCTCCCTTAACTCCTTTAACTCCAAATAAACTCCTTTAACTCCATTAAAGCCCGAGAATTATTTCGACAGCGTATAAATTAAGAAAAAAAATACTCAATTATTAGTAAGAATCGGAAAAACTTCTTATCTTTGCATCCTCAAATTTTAGTATTAACAACCTTTTTAAAACAAAACAAAGAAATTATGGCATACGTAATTGGTGACGACTGCATTTCTTGCGGTACATGTGCAGGTGAGTGCCCCGTTGAGGCAATCTCTGAGGGTGCAGATAAGTACGTGATTGACGCTGACGCCTGCACTGAGTGCGGCACCTGCGCTAGTGTTTGTCCGTCAGAGGCTATCAGCCTGGGCTAATCTATCAGCATTGGCTCCATAGAAAGACAAGTGAGGAGGCTTCCGCGAGGAGGTCTCCTTTTTGTTTTATTGGCCGCTGCTGGAAAAGCATTGAAAGAAAAAGCACTTTTTCCTTTGTTTTTCCGCCGCATCTTCGTACCTTTGCAGCCAGCATCCCGACTCATGGAAAGCGACATGAGCCAAGCTTATGAATCATTATTCGTTTTTGAACATGGAAATAAAGAAAATCTTTGCACAGAAGCTGCTTGACGTGAAAGCCGTCAAGCTGCAACCCACCGAGCCCTTCACCTGGGCCAGCGGCTGGAAGTCGCCCATCTATACCGACAACCGCAAGACGCTGAGCTTCCCCCGCCTGCGCTCCTTCGTCAAGCTGGAGCTTTGCCACCTCATTCAGGAACACTTCCCCGAGGCTGAGGCCGTGGCAGGCGTTGCCACCGGCGCCATCGCCCAAGGTGCCTTAGTGGCCGACGAGCTGGGCCTGCCCTACGCCTACGTGCGGCCGAAGCCGAAAGACCACGGCATGGGCAACCAGGTGGAGGGTGAACTGCCCAAGGGAGCGAAGGTGGTGGTGGTAGAAGACCTCATCAGCACCGGAGGCTCCAGCCTGAAGGCCGTCGAGGCCCTGCGCCAGTATGGCGTCGAGGTCATCGGCATGGTAGCCTCGTTCACCTACGGTTTCCCCGTGGCTGAAGAAGCCTTCCGCCAGGCCGGCGTCACGCTCTATACCCTCAGCGACTACGACCACATTGTCAGCGAGGCCGCCAAGACCGGCTATATCAAGGACGAGCAGCAGCCCGTGCTGGCCGAGTGGAGGAAGAATCCCGCAGAATGGGGACTCTGACATTTTTCTCGTGATAACGCGCTGACTTTATAACGTTGTCACGTCATAACGTCATAACGAAAAAACAGTAACCATGGCAAAATTTGAAAGCAGCATCAAGACGATTCCCTATCCGCAGGAGAACGTCTACAGAAATATCAGTGACCTGAGCAACCTGGAGCGCATCCGCGACCGCGTGCCCTCCGACAAGGTTCAGGACTTCAGCTTCGACACCGACACCGTGAGTGTCAGCGTGCCGCCGGTGGGCCAGATCACCATGCGCATCGTGGAGCGCGACGAGCCGAAATGCGTGAAATTTGAGGCAGAGCAAAGCCCCATGCCCTTCAACCTGTGGATTCAGGTGCTGCCCATCGACGAGCAGACATCGAAGATGAAGGTGACGGTGAAGGCCGACATCCCCTTCATGCTGAGAGGCATGGTGGCCGGTCCGCTGCAGGACGGCGTGGAGAAAGTGGCTGACGCCCTGGCACAGATTCCTTACGAATAAAAGTAAGAAGTCACCAATCTAAAGTCGAGATATGAAACTCTGGGAAAAAGATTTTGAGATTAACAAGGAGATAGAGCGCTTCACCGTGGGCCGCGACCGCGAGATGGACCTCTATCTGGCACCTTACGACGTGCTGGGCTCGATGGCTCACATCACCATGCTCGAGTCCATCGGGCTGATAGGCCACGACGAGCTGCCCGTGCTGCTGAAGGAGCTGCGCGCCATCTACGAGCAGGCCGTGAAGGGCGAGTTCGTCATCGAAGACGACATCGAGGACGTGCACTCGCAGGTGGAGCTGATGCTGACGCGCAAGCTGGGCGACATGGGCAAGAAGATTCACTCAGGGCGCTCGCGCAACGACCAGGTGCTGGTCGACCTGAAGCTTTTTACGCGCGCGAGAATAAAAGATGTGGCAGAGAGCACGAAGGAGCTCTTCGACGAGCTTATCCAGAAGAGCAACCAATACAAGGACGTGCTCATGCCGGGCTACACACATCTGCAGGTGGCCATGCCCTCGAGCTTCGGCCTGTGGTTCGGCGCCTATGCCGAGTCGCTGACCGACGACATGCTCTTCCTCTTGGCCGCCTACCGCACCGCCAACCGCAACCCGCTGGGCTCGGCCGCGGGCTATGGCTCCTCCTTCCCCCTGAACCGACAGATGACCACCGACCTGCTGGGCTTCGACTCGATGGACTACAATGTGGTCTACGCACAGATGGGCCGCGGCAAGATGGAGCTGGGCGTCGCCTTCGCCATCGCCTCCATCGCCGGCACGCTGGCCAAGCTGGCCTTCGACGCCTGCCTGTTCAACTCGCAGAACTTCGGCTTCGTCCGTCTGCCGAAGGAGTGCACCACCGGCTCGAGCATCATGCCGCACAAGAAAAACCCCGACGTCTTCGAGCTGATACGCGCCAAGAGCAACAAGCTGCAGGCCTTGCCACAGCAGATAACGCTCATCAAGAACAACCTGCCCGTGGGCTACTTCCGCGACCTGCAGATCATCAAGGAGGTGTTCCTGCCTGCCTTCGACGAGTTGCTCGACTGCCTGCACATGACCGCCTACATTATCAATAAGATAGAGGTGAACGAGCATATCCTCGACGACCCGCGCTACGACCCGATGTTCAGCGTGGAGGAGGTCAACCGCCTTGCCAGCGAGGGCATGCCTTTCCGCGATGCCTACAAGAAGGTGGGCCTTGACATCGAGGCGGGCCGCTTCACGCCCTCCAAGGACATCCACCACACCCACGAAGGCAGCATCGGCAACCTCTGCAACGACCGCATAAAGGCGCTGATGGCGGCGCACATGCAGCTGTTCGGCTTCGACCGCGTGGCTGAAGCTGAAAGAAAACTCCTCACTGAAAGCTAAAATGTTTCAACTTTTTCAAGTTTTGGAGTTAAAGGAGTTAAAGGAGTTAAAGGAGTTAAAGACAATAGCTTTGCTATGGATTTCAACCCAGAGACAAAGGCTTTTCATGGAAGAGTCATTTGTCTTTAACTCCTTTAACTCCTTAAAGTTGAACGAATGTGAAACTTGAATTAAAATGTATTCCTTTTTTGCCGGAAAGAAATTATCAGGAATGATCCAAAAATTAAAAGACAATTTTTGGATCATTCCTGGCCATTTCTTTCAAATAAAACACGGGCTTAGCCTCGTCATTCTTCTTACTTTCTGCATGGCATCGTGCACGGAGACCGACAACATGTACTCGTCGGCCTACTGCCGCTTCACGTTCAACACCACGATCTATCCCAGCAGCGCGCTGACGAGGGCTGTGGCATCGGGCGGCGGCGACTTCTGCATCGTGAAGGCCGCCTACAAGAACGGCGTGCCGCATCTGCTGCTGACGCCCAACCGTGGCACCTACGCTGACACCGACCTTGACCTGACGATGAACACGGCCATCAGCGGCGAGCGCATCAGCTATGCCTCGATGGGCTACCGCCAGGGCCTCATCATCGGCCGCTCGGTCTACGGGCAGCTGCACTGCTACGACCTCACCTGCCCCAACTGCGACAACACACCGGAACTGAAGTGGAGCGCACAGAGCAGCAGCGACCTGCAATGCACGAAATGCCGCCGTACCTACAACATTGACGGTGACTACGGCTACGTGAAGGACGGCGAGCAAGGCCATGCCCTGACACAATACCGCAACGTCAGGTACTCGCCCGACAACGGCCTGCTCATCGTCAGCAACCCTTAATACCATTATGATGTTTCAAGCTTTGAAATATGCGTTTCCAGCCTTGAAATATGGCAATGATATAGCAGTTGACCCTTTGCAGAAAGGATTTATGCGCAGCCATCCCCTCCCTTCAAGGGGAGGGGCAGGGGTGGGGTCTGTAAT
>JAEEPZ010000021.1 GCA_016285055.1 Prevotella sp. | reverse complement strand
GCCCCGCATGACGCTCACCAGACCCGCCTGGAGAAGATCGATAAGGTCCTCACGAACCCTTGGCTCGGCTTCCCGATAATGATGGCGGTGCTCTATTTCGTCTTCTGGTGTACCTTCACCCTCGGCGCCTATCCCCAAGCGTGGATAGAGCAAGGCGTCAATGCCTTGTGCGAGTGGCTATCCGATTCACTCCCCCTTCATGGGGGAGACGGAGGGGGCCGGTGGTTCTACGGTCTCTTGATCGACGGCGTGCTGCAAGGCGTCGGAGCGGTACTGGCTTTCCTGCCGAATATCATCATCCTCTTCTTCTTCATCTCCCTCATGGAGGACTCGGGCTACATGGCGCGCGAGGCGTTTATCATGGATACGATCATGCACCGCGTCGGGCTCCACGGACGTTCCTTCGTGCCGATGCTCATGGGCTTCGGCTGTAACGTACCGGCAATCATGGCAGCGCGCGACATCCAGAACCCCAAAGACCGCGTCCTGACGATGCTCATGGTGCCGTTCATGTCCTGCTCCGCGCGACTGCCGGTATATATGCTCTTTGTAGATACTTTCTTCGTGAACTATAAAGCCCTCGTCATGATCTCTCTCTACGCGATAGGTATCTGCCTGTCCGTGCTCTTTGCTGTGGTGATGAAGAAGACCCCGTGGTTCCGGCAGGATGACGACGACTCCGTCAACGAGTTGCCGGAGTTCCGCCTCCCCAAGGCGCGTGCTACGGCAGCGCATATATGGGAACGTGTGGCGGACTACCTCCAGAAGATATGTACCGTCATCCTCTGGGCGTCGATCATCATCTGGGCACTCGAATACTTCCCCTCGCAGGACCTCAACGACCTCGAGCACTCCTACCTCGCCTCCATCGGCAAAGCCGTCTCGCCGCTCCTGGAGCCGCTTGGCTTCGATTGGAAGATGTCCGTCTGCCTCCTCACCGGTCTGCCTGCCAAGGAAGCCATCGTCTCCACCCTCGCTATACTCTATGGCGGCGATATAGCTACCGCAGGCTTCACGCCCCTCACGGCGTTCTCTTTCCTGCTCTTCGTCCTGCTCTATTTCCCCTGCATCGCCACCATCGCCGCCATCAAACACGAAACGGCTTCCTGGCGCTGGGCACTCACCGCTGCCATCTACACCACAGCCATCGCATGGATTGTGTCGGCTGTCTTTACCCAGGTGGGCTTGTTGATAGGCATAGGTTAAAAAGAAGGCTTCTCTGTGAAAGAAACCTCCTTTTCGGGAAATCCGTGCGGAACCTAAGCGTTTAATCAATAAAGCGCCGTGTGATGTCGCCGTAGCTGTCTATGCGTCTGTCGCGCAGGAACGGCCACCAGCGACGCACCTGCTCTGAGCGTTTCATGTCGATGTCGACAATGATGCTTTCTTCCTCATCTTCAGAAGCTTCGTAGTAGATTTCTCCCTGTGGGCCGCAGATGAAGGAGGTGCCCCAGAACTGTTGCGTGCTGAGTGTTGGGGGCTGAGATACTTCCTCACCTACGCGATTGACTGCTATGACAGGCAGGCCATTGGCCACCGCATGACCGCGCATCACCGTCTGCCAGGCGCGGCGCTGGCGCTGCTGCTCTTCAGGTGTGTCGTTGGGGTCGTAGCCGATGGCGGTGGGATAGATGAGCAGCTCGGCACCTTGCAGCGCCATGAGGCGGGCAGCCTCGGGATACCACTGGTCCCAGCAGACGAGCACCCCGAGCCGGCCAAGAGAGGTCTCGATGGGGTGGAAGCCCAGGTCGCCGGGCGTGAAGTAGAACTTCTCGTAGTAGCCTGGGTCATCGGGGATGTGCATCTTGCGGTATTTGCCGGCTATGGTGCCGTCCTTTTCAAACACTACGGCGGTGTTATGATACAGGCCGGGTGCGCGCCTCTCGAAGAGCGAGGTGACAAGCACTATGCCGCACTCGCTGGCCAGGTGTCCGTAGATGTCGGTAGACGGGCCGGGGATAGGCTCAGCCAAATCAAAGTTGTTCACGTCCTCTACCTGACAGAAGTAGAGCGAGTTGTGCAGCTCTTGCAGCACGACGAGCTCAGCACCACGGCGTGCCAGATCGCGGATGCCGTCGCAGAGCCTCTCGATGTTTTTTAAGATGTCAGCAGTGTTGTGCTGTTGCAGAAAACCTATTTTCATGTTTTTATAGGGCTTATGGGACTTATGGGTCTTATGGGACTTATAGGACTTATAGGGCTTATAGGACATATAGGACATATAGGGCCTATAGCACCCCTACGGGGAATTGCATGGTGCAGCAATGCAGGGAACCGTGCTGCCTGATGAGCGGACAGCAGTCGATGCCGACGATTTCCCTGTCGGGGAAAGCCTCGCCGATGATGCGCAGGGCCTCGGCATCGAGGTCGGGCTGTGCGTAGGTGGGGCAGAGCACGGCACCATTGATGATGAGGAAGTTGGCGTAGGTGGCGGGCAGACGCTCACCGTCTTCGTCGTAGATGGGGCGGGGTAGGGGGAGCTTCTTCAGCGTATAGGGGAGGCCGTCGATGGTGCGGAAGGTTTTCAGCTGTTCCTCCATGAGGCGCAGCTCCTCGTATTGCTCATCTTCGGGATTGTCGCAGCCAATATATAATAATGTGTCGTTGGGAGCGATGCGCACAATGGTGTCAATGTGGCCATCGGTGTCATCGCCAGTCAGTTGGCCGTAGTCAATCCACAGGATGCGGTCGGCATAGAGATATTCCTTCAGTCGCTCCTCTATCTGCTCCTTGGTCAAGGGCTGATTGCGGTGAGGAGCCAAGAGACAAGGCGAAGTGGTGAAGATGGTACCTTTGCCGTCGCTCTCTATGCTGCCGCCTTCGAGGACGAAGTCCAGGTGGTCAACATACTCACCCTGCACCGAGCCCTCGTCGTAGAGCCGGCGGTTGATGGCGTTGTCCTGCTCGGCAGGGAACTTCTCGCCCCAACCGTTGAAGCAGAAATCTAAGAGTTTAGTGTTGAGTGTTGAGTGTTGAGTGACTTTTGTACTGTCGTCAGAAGTCACATTGCTAAACCCTGAACTCTTGTCACTCAACTCTGAACCCTCAACACTCAACAAAGTGATGAACCCGTGATCGCGTGCCCATGTGTCATCGGTAGGCGGGCCGACAATCAACAGCGGCTCGCGTCGACGTATCTCGCGCGCCATGTCCTCGTAGGTCTTCGTCACTTCGCTGAGCATCGGCGCCCAGTCGGTCTGTTCATGCGGCCACGTCAGCTGTACGCCGCTCTGCGGCTCCCATTCAGCAGGCAGCCGGTAGGCTTTTTTGTTAATCATGGTTGCAAAGGTACGATTTTTTTTAACAAAACGCGAAAAATACAAATAATTTAGCTAATTTTGCAGCCTGAATACAACAAAACCGACATATTTAGAATGAAAGTAATGAAATTCGGCGGAACGTCCGTAGGTTCCGTACCAAGCATCCTGAGCTTGAAGAAAATTGTTGAGGCAGAAGCCGAGCGGGGGCCTGTCGTGGTTGTAGTGAGCGCCCTAGACGGCATCACCGACAAACTCATCGCTATGGCTCACGTAGCACAGCAAGGTAGTGAAGAGTGGCGCAACGACTATGAAGCCATCGTCTACCGCCATCACCAAATGATAGATGCCATCATCACCGACGAGTCGCGTCGCGCTGCCGTTTTGTGGAAGGTGGATGCCCTCTTCGACCAGTTGCAGAGCATCTGCACCGGCGTGTTCCTCATCCACGACCTGTCGAAGAAGACCGAGGATGCCATTGTGAGCTACGGTGAGCGCCTGTCGTCAAACATCGTAGCCGGACTGATAGACGGTGGTATGCGCATGAACAGCCGCGACTTCATCCGTACAGAGAAGAAGAACGGCAAGCATGTCCTCGATGCCGAGCTGACTACCAAGCTGGTGCGCGAAGTGTGGAAGTCAAATGAAGTCCCCTCGGGGGCAGTAGGGAGGGCTATTCCTGTGGTGCCCGGCTTCATTGCCCGCGACCGCGACAGTCACGAGACGACGAACCTGGGACGTGGTGGCTCAGACTATACCGCTGCCATCATCGCCGCTGCTCTCGATGCCGATGTGCTGGAGATATGGACCGACGTCGACGGATTCATGACTGCCGACCCGAAGGTTATCCAGTCGGCCTACACCATCAATGAGCTGAGCTATGTCGAGGCGATGGAGCTGTGCAACTTCGGCGCGAAGGTGGTCTATCCTCCCACCATCTACCCCGTCTGCATCAAGCATATTCCCATCCGGGTGAAGAACACCTTCAACCCTGAGCATCCGGGCACACTCATCAAGGACAAGATAGACGACGACCTAAAGCCCATCAAAGGCATCAGCAGCATCAAGGGCACCACGCTCATCACCGTGACGGGTCTTTCAATGGTGGGTGTCATCGGTGTGAACCGCCGCATCTTCACCACCTTGGCCGACCGCGGCATCTCCGTCTTCATGGTGTCGCAGGCATCGTCAGAGAACAGCACATCCATCGGCGTGCGCGACGAGGATGCCGATGCTGCCGTAGAGGTGCTCAACGAGGAGTTTGCCAAGGAGATAGAGACGGGCGCCATGTTCCCCATGCAGGCCGAGAGCGGTCTGGCCACCATCGCCATCGTGGGCGAGAACATGAAGCACACGCCGGGCATTGCCGGTAAGCTCTTCGGCACACTCGGACGTAGCGGTATCAGCGTCATAGCCTGTGCACAGGGCGCATCAGAGACCAACATCTCGTTTGTCGTCGAGGGACGCTTCCTGCGCAAATCGCTGAACGTGCTGCACGACAGCTTCTTCCTCTCCGAATACAAGGTGCTCAACCTCTTCATCTGCGGCATTGGCACCGTCGGCGGCATGTTGCTGGAGCAGATCCGCACACAGCAGCAGATACTCATGCAGAAGAAGCGCCTGAAGCTGAATGTGGTGGGCATTTCCGATGTCGATAACTTCGTGCTCGACCGCGAGGGCATCGACCTGAACAACTACGAGAAAATCCTGCGTGCCGGCTATCCTGCCAATACGGAGCACATGCGCGACGAGATAGTGAAGATGAACATCTTCAACAGCGTCTTCGTCGACTGCACCGCCAGCCGTCAGATTGCCACCCTCTACCAGACCTTCCTCGAGCACAACATCAGCGTGGTGGCTGCCAACAAGATAGCTGCCTCCAGCGACTACGACAGCTATGTGAAGCTGCGCCAGACGGCTCGCGACCGCGGTGTCTATTACCGCTACGAGACCAATGTGGGCGCCGGCCTGCCCATCATCGGCACCATCAACGACCTATGCAACTCAGGCGATAAGATACTGAAAATAGAGGCAATACTCTCTGGAACGCTCAACTTTATCTTCAACGAGATATCCGCCGATGTGCCCTTCAGCGAGACCGTGCGCCGTGCCAAGGAGCAGCGCTACAGCGAGCCCGACCCGCGCATCGACCTCAGCGGCACCGACGTCATCCGCAAGCTCGTCATCCTCACCCGCGAGGCCGGCTACAAGGTGGAGCAGGACGATGTGGAGAAGCACCTCTTCGTGCCCAACGATTTCTTCGAAGGCTCGCTCGATGACTTCTGGCGCCGTCTGCCTGAGCTTGATGCCGACTTCGAGGCCCGCCGCAAGGTGCTGGAGGCTGAGGGCAAGCGTTGGCGCTTCGTCGCCACAATGGAAGCCGGAGGCGACCACCAGTCGACGGTCAAGACCAGCGTCGCCCTGAAAGAAGTGCCTTCCACGCACCCGTTCTACCCGTTGGAAGGCTCCAACAACATCGTGCTGCTCACCACCGAGCGCTACCGCGAATACCCCATGCTCATACAGGGCTACGGTGCAGGAGCCGCCGTCACAGCAGCAGGTGTCTTCGCCAACATTATGTCTATCGCTAACATTTAAATGAAGCACATTATTATCCTTGGTGACGGCATGGCCGACCACCCCGTAGCGCGGCTGGGAGGAAAGACGCTGCTGCAGGCGGCTGACAAACCCATGATGGATTGGCTGGCTAAGAACGGAAGGACAGGGCGGCTCATCACCGTGCCGGAAGGATTTCCTCCGGGCAGCGAGGTGGCAAACACGGCCATCCTGGGCTACGACCTCAACAAAGTGTATGAAGGTCGTGGCCCACTGGAGGCTGCCAGCATCGGCTATGACATGCAGCCCGACGACTTCGCCATCCGCTGCAATATCATCACGCTTGAAGACGGAAAAATCATCACTCACAACGGCGGCAACCTGCAGACTGAGGATGCCCGCCAGCTCATCGACTACTTGAACGAGCATCTTGCAAAGCCCATCAACGAGCGCGAGGGCTGTGAGCGCGTGAAATTCATCTGCGGCATCCAGTACCGTCACCTGCTGGTCATCAAGGGCGGCAACAAGCACATCGAGTGCGCTCCGCCGCATGACCATCCCAACGAGCCTTGGCGCCCCCTAATGGTGGCCCCCCTTTCGTCCCCCGAGAAAGCCCCCCTGTCGTCCCCCGAGGGGGACACTCTTGCTGGCAAGCCCACACTCAAGTCAAATGAAGCCCCCTCGGGGGCCGTAGGGGGGGCTCTCTCACCCGAGCAGACCGCAAGCCTGATGAACGAACTCATTCTCCGCTCTCAGGAACTGCTGCCCCAGCATCCCTACAATCAGGCCAAGGCCGCGAAGGGCGAGCGTCAGGCCAACAGCATCTGGCCGTGGAGTGGCGGCTACCGCCCGTCGATGCAGACGCTCATGGACCAGTATCCGCAAATAAAAAGCGGGACTGTCATCTCGGCCGTCGACCTCATTCAGGGCATTGGCCGCTATGCCGGACTGAAAATCGTCAAGGTGCCTGGTGCCACAGGCCTTGCCGACACCAATTACGAAGGAAAGGCCCAGGCAGCCATCGAAGCCTTGCAACATGACGATTTCGTCTTTGTACACGTCGAGGCTACCGATGAGGCCGGCCATGATGGCGACCTCGAACTGAAGTTGAAGGCTATCAACTACCTGGACCAGCGACTCATCAAGCCCATTTACGAAGCTACGGAGCAGATGGCAGAGCCTGTCTGCATCGCCGTGCTGCCCGACCATCCCACGCCTGTCGAGCTGCGCATTCATGTCAACGAGCCGGTGCCGTTCCTCATCTATCATAAGGGCATAGAGCCTGACGACGTGCAGAGCTACGACGAGGTGAGCTGCGTCAGCGGTGCCTATGGGATGCTGCGTCTTGAGCAGTTCATGCAGTCTTTTATGAAGTATTAAGGTTGAAATATGAAAAAGCATTTGTGTTTCTTATGTACTTTGTTGATGGCGGTCACGGCTGTGGCGCAGGAGCTGCAGATGAGGGTGAACATCAACAGCTCGCAGGTACAGGGCACCGACAAGTCCGTGTTCGAGAACCTGCAGCAGACCTTGGAGCAGTTCTTCAACGAGCAGCAGTGGACGCCGATGCAGTTTCAGGAGAACGAGCGCATACAGTGCTCGATGAATATCACCGTGTCGAAATACGACGTGTCGGAAAACCGCTTCACCTGTTCGGCTTTGATACAGGCCAGCCGACCGGTGTATAATGCTGCCTACACCACCGTCGTCTACAGCAACAACGACAAGAACTTTGACTTCGAGTTCGTGCAGTACGACCAGCTGAACTTCAACGAAGAGGTGATTGACAACCAGCTGGTAGCCCTCTGCGCCTATTATGCCCTTCTCATCATCGGCATGGACCTCGACAGCTTTGCTCCTATGGGCGGCACCGACGTGTTGCAACGCTGCATGAACCTGGTGAACAACGCGCAGAACCTGTCCTTCACCGGATGGAAGGCTTTCGATGACTCGCGCAACCGTTTTGCCATCATCAACGACTACCTGAACGAGTCGATGACTTCCTTCCGCCAGTTGCAGTACGACTACTACCGTCAGGGCTTAGACGAGATGGCCAACAACGTGGAGCGTGGGCGCACCAACGTCACCACAGCGCTGCAAAACCTGAAGAAAGCCCATGAAGACCGTCCCCTGAGTTCGCTGCCGCAAATATGGACTGACTACAAGAAGGACGAGCTGGCCAACATCTACAAAGGCAAAGGAACGCCGAAGGAGAAGGAAGAGGTCTACGACCTGCTCTTCAACATCAATGCCTCCCAAAACTCATCCTGGGAGAAAATCAAGCAGTAGGGCATGGGGCCTATAGGTCCTATGAGTCCTAAAGGTCCTATAAGTCCTATAAGACCCATAGGTCCTATAAGTCCCATAAGACCCAAAAACCTAAAAAATAACACCAACATGAGAAAAACCTTGATTCTGGCATCCCTCATGATGCTGACTGCCATCAGCGCATTAGCGCTCACACCTTGGAAGAAAGGCGGCTTTGAGACCGGCAAGTACCGTAACGTCTTTGTGGACATGGGCTACAAACCCGCCGATGTGGACGCCAAGCTGAAAGAAGTTTTCAACGATGTGTTTCGCGGCCCCAACAAGGTCTACTTCGAAGTGGGCGACACGCTGGGCTATGTCTCTGACATCAAGAACCATGACGCCCGCACCGAGGGCATGTCCTACGGCATGATGATAGCCGTGCAGATGGGCGAGAAAGACATCTTCGACCGTCTGTGGCGCTGGAGCAAGAAATACATGCAGCATCAGGACGGGCCGCGCAAAGGCTACTTCGCATGGAGCTGCAAGACCGACGGCACGCGCAACGCGGAGGGTGCCGCCAGCGACGGAGAGCTCTATTACGTCACGTCGCTGCTCTTCGCCTCCAACCGCTGGGGAAACGACACCGGCATCAACTACAAAGCTGAGGCACAGTATATCCTCGACTGCATCCAGCCCAAGGAATACACTCCCGAACCCCGTCCCGGTTTCGGAGGCTTCGGCCCGCAGCAGACAGGCCCGCAGAAAATGTATCTCATTGACCCTGAGACAAAACTCATCACCTTCACGCCCGACGGCTTCGGCCAGCGCTTCACCGACCCCAGCTATCACCTTCCCGCTTTCTATGAGGTCTGGGCGAAGTATGCCGACGACGGCCGCAGCGCCCTTTGGCAGGAGTGTGCCGACAAGAGCCGTGAGTTCCTGCACAAGGCCATCAACGAGCAGACGGGCCTGAATGCCGACAACTGCCAGTATGACGGCAGCGAGATGCAGATGCCGCGCTTCCCAGGTATGCAGCAGCGCCCGCAGGGAGCACCGCGACGCATGGGCAACAACAACTTCCGCTATGACTCGTGGCGGGTGCCCATGAACATCGCCCTCGACTACGAATGGAGCTGTGCCGACCGCGAATGGCAGCAGCGCTATGGCGAGACCATCCAGAACTTCTTCTATTCGCAGGGCGTTGACAAGTTTGTCGACCAGTACCGCGTGGACGGCTCTCTGCCTGAGGGCGACGAAATACTTCAGGCTGGAGGCTTCCGCAAGCTGCGCCACAGCATTGGCCTCGTGGCTACTGTAGCCGCCGCTTCCGTGATGTGCTCACACGACAAGAGCAAGGAGTTTGTCGATGCCCTTTGGAACGCCAAGCACGTACCTTTCGACGACGGCTACTTCGATGCCTACTACGACGGTCTGCTACGCCTCTTCGCCTTCATGCACCTCAGCGGCAACTACCGAGTCATCACACCAAAATAATCATACTATGAAAACATCTTTTGTTAACCTTGCTCTAATGGCCTGCCTGACGACTGCAAATGCGCAGACAGGAAAAGAGTGGGACAATCCTTCCGTCAGTCATGTCAACCGTGAGAAGGCACACACCACAGCGCTGCCTATGAAGAGCGAGGCCGATGCCGTCATGAACGACCGGACGCTGTCACCCTTCTATCAGTCGCTCGATGGCATCTGGAAGTTCCAGTGGGTGAACGCCCCGTCGAAAGCTACGGCGGCGGTATGTGCCGCAGACTACAACGATGCTGCCTGGACCGACATCGATGTGCCCAGCAGCTGGCAGGTATGGGGCTTGCAGCACGGCAAGGCGTGGGACAAGCCGCTCTACTGCAACGTGGCCTATCCCTTTTCGTTCAACGAGCAGACCTACAGCGTGATGGCCGAGCGACCGGGTTGGTTCACCTACAACAGCAACATGCCCAACCCTGTGGGCACCTATCGCCGACACTTCACCATCGCTGCCGACTGCCTCGCTGACCACGATGTCTATGTGCGCTTCAACGGCGTGGGGCACGGCTTCTACCTCTGGGTCAACGGCCAGCGGGTGGGCTACAGCGAGGACTCCTACGTGCCTGCTGAGTTCAACATCACGCCTTACATAGTGGAGGGCGACAACACGATGGCCCTGCAGGTCTACCGTTTCACCAGCGGCTCCTTCCTTGAGTGTCAGGACTACTGGCGACTGACGGGCATCCAGCGCCACTGCTTCATCTGGGCAGCGCCGAAGACGCAGATACGCGACTATTTCTTCACCACCGACCTCGACAACACCTACACCAATGCCAAGGCCAACGTGAAGGTAGAGATAGCTTCTTCCGCACTCTCCAACAACGAGGGCACCTTCACGCTGGAGGCTGCCATCAAGGACGGCCCCGCCACCATCGCCTCTGTCACAAAAAGCTTCACCGTCGCTCCTGCCTCTGAAAGCGCCGCAGTCACAACAAGCCTCGATATGGACGTCACCGCTCCCCGCCTCTGGTCGGCCGAGACACCCAGCCTCTACGACCTCGTCCTCACCCTGAAGGACGCCGAGGGCCACGTCAAGGACATCCGCAGCTCGAAGGTGGGCTTCCGCGAGGTGAGCATCCGCAACGACGGCGCCCTCCTCATCAACGGCAGGCGAATGGTGTTTCACGGAGTCAATCGCCACGACTTCTCGCCTGTCAACGGACGCGCCATCACCGACGAGGAGATAGAGGAAGACATCAAGACGATGAAGCGCCTCAACATCAACGCTGTGCGCACCAGCCACTATCCCAACGACCCCATCTTCTACGACCTCTGCGACAAGTACGGACTCTATGTCCTGGCTGAGGCCGACGTGGAGTGTCACGCACACCAGAAGCTGTCGTCGCTGGAGCTCTTCCGACCGGCTATGGTGGAGCGCTCCGAGAACCACGTCCTCACCATGCGCAATCATCCCTGCATCTTCATCTGGAGCTTCGGCAACGAGTCGGGTGGGGGAGAGAACTTCCGCTACGTCCAACAGGCCATCAAGGCGCTCGACAAGACACGACTCACCCACTATGAGGGCGGCAGCCAGTATGCCGACGTCTCATCGTCGATGTATGGCAGCTATGACTACATCAACATGATAGGCTCGACGCAGAAGAACCGTCCACACATACAATGCGAGAACTCTCACTCTATGGGCAACGCTATGGGCAACCAGCGCGACATGTTCGACCTCTACGAGAAATATCCTTGCCTCACAGGCGAGTTCATCTGGGACTTCAAGGACCAAGGACTGCTCACCAAGAACAGCGCAGGCAAGGAATACTGGGCCTATGGCGGCGACTTCAACGACAATCCCAACGACGGCAACTTCTGCATCAACGGTCTGGTGCGACCCGACTGGAGCCTCACGGCCAAGTCGTATAACACGAAGAAGGTCTACCAGCCCTTGGAGTTCAAGACTGTCAGCGCAGCACAGGGCCGATTCCGCATCAAGAACAAGATGGCCTTCCTGCCCAGCTCCGCCTACGACGTGAAGTACGAGCTGAAGGACGAGGAGGGCAACGTTATCGCTTCAGGCATCATCGACAAGGAGGTGGCAGCAGCCGACAGCGCCGTCGTCACCATCGACCTCTCGGCCGTCAAACAGCTATCAGCCGACCAGGAAGCCTTCATCCAGTTCACGGCCACGCAGAAAGGTGATACCCCTTGGGCCGAGGCGGGCTATGTGGTGGCTGAGGAGAAGCTGAACGTGCAGACAGCCCAAAAGCCGATGTACGACCTGAGCCGACTTGACAGCGCCGAAGAGCTGACCGTAGAAGAGGGCTCGGCCAGCATCGTCGTGCAGAACAGCACCTTCAAGGCGGTGTTCAGCAAGGCAAAGGGCACCCTCAACAACTACACCTACGACGGCACATCGATGGTGAGCCAGCCCCTGCAGCTCAATGTCTTCCGACTGCCTACCGACAATGACGGACGTCAGAGCGGCACTTGGGACAACATGGGACTGCGCAAGCTCACCGTGAAAGGAACAGGAGCAGAGGTGCAGCCGGCAGAAGACAAGAAGACGGTGAGCGTGGCGCTGACCAGCACCTACACAGGACAGAACGGCACAGCCTTCGACGTTCTGCTCGACTTCATCGTCTGCGCCGACGGCACCCTGATGGTCAACTCCTTCATACGCCCTGCAAGCACAGGAGCCATCATTCCGAAGATGGGCTTCCGACTGGAGATGCCTGCCGCGATGGAGCAGCTCGCATGGTTCGGACGCGGACCGTGGGACAGCTATCGCGACAGAAAGGAGGCGTGCCTGCCCGCCATCTACTCCAGCACGGTGACAGAACAGCGTGAGGACTACATCCTGCCACAGGAGCACGGTACCAAGCAGGATGTGCGATGGATGGCACTCAGCAACAGCGAGGGCAAGGGACTGCTCTTCGTGGCTCCCGACCAGATGGCGGCATCTGCCGTACACTTCCGACCGGAAGACAACTACACCAACAAAGGCAGCCGCATGAAGCACACCTACCAGTTCAAGAGCTGCACCAACACCGTCGTGTCGCTCGACGCTGCCACGCGCGGACTCGGAAACGCATCCTGCGGACCAGACGTCTTGGAGAAATACGAGCTGCACGCTCAGAACACCGTCTTCCGATTCTTCATCATGCCTATCTCCTCTCAACCCTCATCTCTCACCTCTCAACCCTCATCTCTCAACTCTCATCTCTCATCTCTCATCTCTCAACTCTCAACCAAAGCGCGCGTCGACATGCCCGTTTGCCAGCCCGTCAGCTGTGAGCGGCAGAACAACGGACGCATCAAGATGAGTACCGCCACCAAGAATGCCACCATCTACTACAGCATAGACGGAGGCGAGTACCAGCAGTACACGACCCCCATCAGCCACAACGGAGCCTGCAACATTCGCACCTATTGCACAGCCGATGCCATGCTCGCCAGCCCAGTGATGACCTTCACCTTCAGTCTCTTCATCAACAAAAGCACATGGAAGGTTGTCAGCGCCGACAGCTATCAGGGAGGCAACGAGGCTCGTCTGGCCATCGACGGCAACAACAGCACCTTCTGGCACACGCAGTGGAGCCCCACAGAGCCGCCGTGCCCACACACACTCATCGTCGACATGGGAACAGCCTATAACGTCACAGCCTTCACCTATCTCACACGACAGGACGGCAACGAGAACGGCATGGTGAAAGACTACGACATCTATCTCAGCCAGGACGGCAAGACATGGGGGACGCCAGTAGCCACAGGAGAGTTCAAGAAAACGACATCGCTCCAGCAGGCCAAGCTCAAGACGCCCAAAGTGGGACGCTACTGGAAGTTTGTGGCCAAGTCAGAGGTAAACGGACGCGCATGGACCTCGGCTGCAGAGATAGGCATACAGGCCGAAGAGACAGACACCGGCATACTGCCCATAAGTCCAGCCTCAAGCACGCAGGACCACGACTCCGTCTACAACCTTCAGGGCCGGCGCATGACGGGAGAGCCGTCATCATGGCCGCAAGGCATCTACATCTTCCGAGGGCGCAAAGTTCTGATGAGGTAGTATAGAAAAATGAGTTTTTAATAAAGATTGTTGAAATATGCCGCCTCTGTGGTTAAATAACTATAATAATAATTGACTTTAAACCGTTAATTGCAGTCATAACACTATCTTTGCAACGTAAAATGCGCAAGTCCATTATTCATTAAAACATTGAAAACGATGAAAACAAACATTCTATTCACAGCATTGGCCGCAGCACTCCTGCTGAGCAGCTGCGCATCGAAGAAAGAACTCGTGGGATGCCGCGAGGAGAACAAGAGCCTCACCAGCTCGTTGCAGACCACCAAGGAAGACCTCGCCGCCAAGAACGCACGCATCACAGCGCTCGAGGAGCAGCAGAAAGGACTGCAGCAGGCACTCAAGGCTGCAGAGCAGAAATATGCCAAGCTGCAGGAGAGCCTCGACAAGAGTCTCAGCAATGCCAACCAGAACAACATCTCCATCGAAAAGCTCGTAGACCAAATCAACGAGAGCAACCAGTACATTCGCCATCTCGTAGAGGTGAAGTCGAAGAGCGACTCGCTCAACATGGTGCTGACCAACAACCTGACGCGCTCACTCTCCAGAGAGGAGCTGAAGGAGGTCGACGTGCAGGTGCTCAAGGGCGTTGTCTATATCTCGCTGGCCGACAACATGCTGTTCCGCAGCGGTGGCTATGAGATCAACCCGCGCGCAGCAGAGACACTGAGCAAGATTGCCAAAATCATCACCGACTACAAGGACTACGACGTGCTGGTAGAGGGTAACACCGACAATGTGCCCATCTCGCGCGAGAACATCCGCAACAACTGGGACCTCTCCTGTCTGCGTGCCTCAAGCGTCGTGCAGGAGTTGCAGAACAAGTACAATGTCGACCCCAAGCGCCTCACAGCCGGTGGTCGCGGTGAGTACAACCCCCTGCAGCCCAACGACACCGAGGTGGGCAAGCAGCGCAACCGTCGCACCCAGATCATCATCACTCCGAAGCTCGACGAGTTCATGGAGCTCATCGGCGAAGCACCAGCAACCGAGAAGTAACATCTCCAACCAAAGTATCAAAAGGGGAGGGCAGGCACTAAGCTTGTCCTCCCTTCTCTTTGCCGCCCCCTGGCTGTGTGGTGCACATCTTTGCCAGCCCGGTGTGCACGAATACGTGCACCACACAACCATGCCAGCTGAAAGCGGAAGCACCTTCCCCGTCTCTCATCATTGCTTGAAAATCGCCTCAACGATACCGTTTGCAAAGCTAAACGAGCCGTTCAGCAACGTGAATAGCTCGTTTCTCTGTCTAAACGGCACCATTTGCAAGTCCAACCAAAGGGTGATGGGCTCAGCTTCTTGGCGCGGACGTAAATCTTCCCATAGTTATGGTTCTTAACGACCTAATAACAACCAATTTTTTTCAATAAAATATCAATCATTACAAATGACAGATGACAGTTGCAAAACAAGCACCCCCAACCATGCTCCGGGAATGATAGAGAAGAACTATGGCAAGGAAAATAATAAGATAATATGATAAATAGAATAATAAATTATTAATACACAAAATTATTAATTAACTATATCATTAATACATTATATTATATATACATTCCATCTACAGTCCATCCTGTTTTATCTATTTCCATCTACCCTAGGGGGCTTAGTTTTTCAACTGTCATCTGTCATTTGTCATTGCCATAGATTATTTCCCTTCTTTTTGAATAAAAATAAATGTCTTCATCATTTTTGTCTTAAATTATTCAAATCAAAGCGGATGCCGCGACGGGCAGCTAAACCTTCAGCAGGGAGCTGTCGCCGTAGCTGAGGAAACGGTAATCATGGTCGAGGGCATGACGGTAGATGTCACGCCAACGGCCTTTGGTAAAGGCACTGACAAGAAGAAGAAGCGTGGACTGCGGCTGGTGGAAATTGGTGACGAGGTATTTGACGATGTGAAAGTCATAACCTGGTGCAATGATGATCTGGGTGGAGGCATGAAGAGCCTCTAAGTCGTTGCGGTCCATCCATTGAAGCAGGGCTTGGACGGAGCGTTGAGAGTTGAGAGTTGAGAGTTGAGGATTGAGAGACGTTTGTTGGGGGGTGAGAGTTGAGGGTTCGTAGGGTTCCCACTGCTCTACGTGCAGCTCTTCCTCTGTGAGGTCGGGGTTGGCGGCAACTTTGAGGCCCATGTAATAGAGGCTCTCTAAGGTGCGCACGCTGGTGGTGCCTACAGCGATGGCCTGACAGTCGTGCTGGAGCAGCTTCTCGAGTGTCTGACGGTGGACGCAGATGTGCTCGCTGTGCATGACATGACCGCCCATCGTCTCACTCTTCACAGGCTTGAATGTGCCTGCGCCCACATGCAGCGTCAGTTCCTCGCGGTCGATGCCGTGCGCATCGAGAGCGGCCAGCACCTCGGGTGTGAAATGCAGGCCTGCGGTGGGAGCGGCCACACTGCCTTTGATTTTGGAATAGACGGTCTGGTAGGTGGTGAGGTCGCTCTGCTGGGTCTCGCGGTTGAGGTAGGGTGGTATGGGCAGCTGGCCTGCGGCCTCTAACAGCTCGGCAAAGGTGAACTCCTCGGGCCATGTGAAGTCGATGATGTGGCTGGTGTCGGTCGTTGGCCTGCTTGGCTGGTCGGCGGAGAGGCGCTGGGCACTGCCGCCACGTGTGGCATGAATGGTGACGGGATGCTGCTGGTGGGTGATGGTGAGCGAGAGGGTTCCCTCCTTCCATTTCTTCAGGTTGCCTACAAGACAGAGCCATTGGCAATGGCCGCGCGAGAGGAACATCTGCTCGTATTCTGCAGGGGCGTAAGGCTCCAGGAGGAACACCTCGATAAGGGCGCCTGTGTCTTTGCGGAAGTGCAGTCGGGCACGTATCACCTTGGTGTTGTTGAACACCATGAGGGCTCCCTTGGGCAGGTATTGCGGGAGGTTGAAGAAATGGTCGTCGATGATGTGGCCGTGGTCGTAGACCAACAGCTGTGAGTGGTCGCGTGGTGTGACGGGGAACTTGGCTATGCGCTCGTCGGGCAGCTCATAGTTGAAGTCACTGATGCTGATGTTTTTTGTATCCATTACCTCTTTTACTTCATCTTTAACTTCCGGAAATTTTTAAATGAAACATGCCTTGATGAGGGCATAGATGAGGATGGCGACAAGTGCGCAGAGGGGAATGTCGGCATGTTTGCGCAGGAATCCTGTCTTGGTGTATTGCGAAGAGACATAGTTGGCTGGGGCCACAGCGCGCTTGCTCACCTTGCTGTAGAACACCCAGACGCACGTTCCCACGACGGCTCCCCAGAGCAGACCCACAAGGATGTCGCCTGGAAAATGTACGCCGAGATAGATGCGCGTCCAGCAGTTGACAAGCGACCAGATGACGAGGCCCACACTGAGCAGTCGGCTCCTGATGAGCCAGATGAAGAAGACTGCCAGGCTGAACGTGTTGGAGGCGTGGGCAGAGAAGAATCCGAAGCGTCCTCCCCTGTAGCCGTTGACAATGTCGACACTGATGCCTATGTCGGGGTCGCGTGCAGGGCGCCAGCGGCCCACAAGGGGCTTGACAATCATGTCGTCGAGACTGCCGGCAAGGAAGACACAGAGCAACGCACAGCCCACGATGATGAGTATCTGCTTGAGGCTGTCGCTGTTTTTGATGACTATATAGAGCAGGGCCACATAGAGGGGAATCCATGTGGTGGCTGTGGTCAGGGTCTTCACCAGCGAGTCGAGGAAAACGGAGTCGCTGCCGTTGAGGGCCAGTAGCCATTGCTTGTCAAGCTCTATCCAGTGCATTTTTTTCTTTTTGTTGTTGTCGTTATCACGTTATTACGTTATCACGTTATTACGTTATCACGTTATCACGTTATTACGTTATCACGCTGTTGTCGTTATCACGTTATTACGTTATAACGTTATAACGCTCTTCTGCTAAATGACTTCTATCTCTTTTGCCCTCACCCAGCCTTCGCGACCGTCGGGGAGGATGATTTGCTTCCATTCACTCATGGTGCCGTCGGTGATGGTGACTTTGGTGCCGGCATGAATGGTGAACTCATCGGAACCACTTGCTGTAGGCGTGTTCTTCACCTGCAGACTTTGCACCATGACGATGGCCTCGTCGTGACGCTGCAAAGCACGCTGTTGCTGCCATGCGAAGAGATTGGACAGCAAGAACAGCACCAGCAGCAAGACAGCAGCCGTGAACGATATGCGGCGCAGACGCTCGCTGAAAGCAAAGAACCACACCAGCGCCAGCATGAGCGCTACTGCGAGGGAAGCCAGGCCGATGACAGCCCACAGGTCGACGCTGCAGGCCTGCACCAAGGAACGGTACCAAGTGACGAAGAACATCTCACGCTCAGGAGCTATCTTGTCGATGGTCTTCGCCCGTGCCAGCTGCAGGTTGAAGCGTGCATCATCGTCAGACGGCTGCATGCGCAAGGCTCGCTCCCACGAGAGGATGGCCGCCGAGAGGCTGTCGATGCGGAAATAGGCATTGCCCAGATTGTAGTAGACATCGGCGCTGGGGCCTTTCTGGCTGAGCAGCTGCTCGTAGATGCTGATGGCTTCGTCGTACTGCTCCTGGCTGAAGGCTTCATCGGCACGCACCTTCGAAGGACTCTCGGCATGGGCTGCAATGAAGCACAGACTCATGGCCAGCGGCAGGAAAAGAACTGCTAAGGGCTTCATTTTCTTCTTGTTCTGTTTCACACTCTCTATCTGCTCGATGGCAGTGATGGATTTTTCATAGACACGGCTCATGTTGCCCTGCGGGTCGCCTGGGGCATAGCGCACAAACTCACACTCGTCGATGGCTGCAATGAAGCTGTCGGTCACCTCCTGTCCCACACCACGCTCGTCAAGGCGCTGGCTGATGTTCTCGCGCGACAGTTGGCTGACAGGAATGTTGAGCTTGTCGCCCACATATCCCCAGAGCGCACGCAACGTCTCATCGTAGAACTCGGCGGCCTTGCCTGCACGCATCAGCTTGGCAGCCTTGCGCAGCTTGCTGACAGCCACCTTGTTGGCGCGTTTGCGGCGTGACTGCACCGCATCGGCCTGACTGCTCATCCTCATGCGCAGAACGATGAAGATGATGATGAACAGCAGGATGAAGGCAGCCATGAGGATGAAATAGGCGGTTGTGCCAAAGAAGGAGCCAGCCTTTGCCGTGTTTTCCTTTCCAGTCCTGATGGCATGTATGTCGCCCGTTCCGTCATCAGCCCTTCCTGTGAAGTCCTGCATGGAGCTGGCTGTTCCGTCGCCCTTGAGCACCTCCAGCGCGAACGGCTCGGTCTGCACGGTGCGATAGTCGCGGGCATCGGTGTCGTAATAGGTGAGAGAGGCAGCAGGTATGACATAGTTGCCACGTTTCTGGGGCACAGCAATGTATTCGAAGGTCAGCGTGCCGTCGAGTCCGTCGGCTGTCAGCGTGAAGTTCTCGCTCTGCTTGGCATCGTAAGTGTCGAAGCTCTGCGGGAAAGCTATTTCCGGCTGGCGCAGCATCTTCAGGTTGCCGTGCCCGCTGATGGTGAGGGTCAGCGTGACGGGCGTGTTCTCCTTCACCGTCGTCGGCTCCAGCTTGCCACTGATGGAGAAGCGTCCCACGCCGCCGCTGTAGTTGGCTGGCCGCTGCGGCAGGTCGGTGACGGTGATGTCGAGGGGCTGTGTGGTGAGCTGTCGCGGTATCTCCCTTGTCATGTTCATAAAGGGGTCGAAGGGGTCGCGTATGACGTCGGTGAGATAGCCCTGCACGGTGATGCTAGGAATGTGCAGCGTGCCTGTCTTCTGCGGATAGACCACATACTGTTTCCAGTCGATGGTTTTCATGGTGTGTCCCCCGATGTTCTCGGCCTTCAGGCTCTTGCGCTGAGTGTCGTTGTAGGGCAGCATGTAGACATCCTGCAAGTCGAGCTTCATGTCATCCACCGAAGGAATGGGAAGGTCGGGATGCCAGCACACCTTGTAGGTGAGCAGGAAGGGCTCGCCAAAGTTGACGTGCTTTTTCGATGCTGTGACGAGGATGAAGAAATTGTTGGCCGATGCTTGTGGTGCCGCCACCCGCTCTTCGGCAGCAATGACGTTGACGGTGAGCGCGTTGGACTTCAGCTGCCTTCCTCCTACTGTAGCTGTTGCGGGCGGTATGGTAAAGGTGCCCGTCTTGGTGGCCGACAGCACGTAGGTCATGGTGAGTTCCTCTGACGAGGTGCTGCGCCCGTTGATGGTTGACGAACTGATGTTGACCGACTGTGAAGGGCCGTAGAGCACCTGAAAGGCGTCGGGCACTGAGTTTTGCGAGAAGTTGCGCACATCGAGGGTGTTGACGTGATAGCGCAGGTGGAAATTCTCGCCCACATGCACTACAGGCTCCACCTCACCTTCTATAGTATAGTTCTGCGCCGAGGAAGTGAGAAGTGAGAAGTGAGAGGCGATGAGTGCCAGCAGCACTCTCATCCTCCACGACGCTTTCACTCTGTCGTGCGTTATCTTGAGTTTCTTTGTCATTTCAATAATCTGTAATCACTTGTCGCTCATCGCTTTTTGCTTGCTACCAGTTCTTCTGGTTGGTGCGTCGTTGGCCTTCCTGCTTGCGCTGGTCAACGTTTTCCTTGGTTTTCTTTTCGTTCTGTTCGGCAATGTTCAGCAGCTGGTCAAGCATTTCCTGCTTGGTCTGGTCTTGTTGTTGCTGCTGCTGCTGTTGTTGCTGCTGTTGCTGTGGTGGCGGCTGCTGCAGCGAGTCTTGCTGCTGCTGTTGCTGCTGCTTGTCTTTGTTGTCTTGCTGCTGGTCGTTGTTATTGTTGCTGTTGCCTCCGCCTTTTGGCAGCTGTCGCTGACAGAGCACCAGGTTGTAGCGAGTGTCTTCGTCGTGAGGGTTGTTGCGCAGCGCCTGCTTGTAAGCCTCTATGGCCAGCATCAGCGCCTGGTTCTTCTCCTGCTCGCTGCTCTGATTGGCTTTCGCCTGATACATCACTCCCAGGTTGTGGTAGGCCATAGCGCGGCGCAAGGCACTGGACTCGTTGAGAGGGTCGCCGGCACGACGGAACACCTTTGTCATCACCGAGTCGCGGATGGTGTCGGGCTTCATCACCTTCCACTCTGCCTCAAACATCGATGTGCCGAGGTTGTAGTTGACAGTGGGGTTCAGGCTGTCTATCTCGTATGCTTTACTATATTGCCCCATCGCATTGCCGCGCTCACCGGCCCGCATCATGCGGTTGCCACGTTTCACATAGCGGCGCATGTCTTTCACACTCTGCGCCGACACGATGCTGACGGTGCAGAAAGCCATGATGCTCAACAGTAAATATCTGAGTTTCATCTTTTAAACAGTTTTAGTTTCTTCAGCGTAGGATTGCGACGGTCGAGGATGCAAATCTCGATGATGAGGAGGAGCAGCGCCAGCAGTCCGACAGCTTGGAACTGCTCGTCGAAATCGCTGTAGACGGTCGACTCGGCTTTCTCCAGCTTGTCGAGTGCAGCCTGCAGCTGCTTCTGCGCCGTAGCATTGTTTTCCACATGGATGTAGGCACCGCCGCCTGCCTGCGCTATCTCGCGGCATATCTCCTCGTTCAGCGCCGACATCACCATCTGGCCTGTGTTGTCTATCATATAGTCGCCTTGACGCGGGTCGGGATTGGGCACCAGCGTTCCCTTGGTTGAGCCGATGCCCAAGACATAAATGTTGCGTCCTGCCTCGCGGGCTTCCTTCGCAGCATCGATGGCCTCGCCCTCATGGTCTTCACCGTCGGTGATGAGGATGATGGCCTTGCCCACATGCTCACGCTGGGTGAAGCAGAAGCTGGCTGTGCGGATGGCCTTGGCCAAGTCGGTGCCCTGATTGACGATGAGAGCAGGCGAGAAGTTGTTGAGAAACATCTTGGCAGAGACGAAGTCATTGGTGATGGGCAGCTGGATGAAGGCATCGCCAGCAAAGGCCACAAGGCCTACACGGTCGTTGGTAAACTGGTCGATGAGCTTGCCCACAATCATCTTAGCGCGATCCATGCGGCTGAGTTTTCCGTCGGTGGCCTTGTCGACCGCCATCATCGAGTTGCTCACATCAATGGCTATAATGGCCTCAATGCCTGCCTTTGTCTGCTGGCTGATGGCCTTTCCAAACTGCGGGCGGGCCAGCATGACGATGAGCAGGGCCAAGGCACCTTCCAGCAGCCAGAACTTCACCCCAGGCCGCCAGCGCGACACCAAGGGCATGAGCTGGGCGACAAGCTCAGGGTCGCCGAACTTGCGCAGTCTTTTCTTCTGATTGCGGTAGGTGAGGAAGCGGATGGCTGCCAACACGACGACCACCACCAGCAGATACAGATATTGGGGATCTTCAAATCTGAACATTACGGTATCCTCCTAAACACGGTTATTCGTAACAGTATTTCTAACAGCAGGGCAATGATGGCAGCAGCGATGAGATATTGGTACACGTCGCGCACCTTGCTGTACTGCTGCACCTCGAGCTTTGTCTTCTCCAGGCGGTCGATGTCGCTGTATATCTGGCTCAGCTCCTGCGCGTTGGTGGCTCGATAGTAGCGTCCGTTGGTGGTGCTGGCTATCTTGCGCAGCGTCTCTTCGTCGAGGTCGTTGGGCAGCACGAGCTGCTGGGTGGTGCCGCCTATGGTCAGCTGCCGGGAAGAAGTGGCATCGGTACTGCCCACGCCGATGGTGTAGACGCGTATGCCTTTCGAGCGTGCTATCTCAGCTGCCATCAGAGGCTGTATCTCGCCGTAGTTGTTGCTGCCGTCGGTGAGCAGGATGATGATGCGGCTCTTGGCCTTCGATTTCTCTAAGTGATTGACCGACACCGACAGTCCCATGCCTATAGCCGTCATGTCGATGATGATGCCTGTTCCCATGTAGTCGGTGGCATGCTGCAGGAGCGACAGCAGTGAGCTGTGGTCAATGGTGAGCGGACACTGTGTAAAGGCCTCACCAGCAAAGAGCGTCAGGCCGATGTTGTCGTTGGAACGGTCGGAGATAAACTCTGAGGCCACGTCCAGCGCTGCCTGGATGCGTGTGATGCGCCTGACGCCCATGCCGCTGTCGTAGCGCATGTCGTTGATGAGCATCGAGGTGGAGACGTCCATCGCCAGCATGATGTCGATACCCTCCACCGTCTTCTCTTCCCAGTCGTTGCGCGACTGTGGGCGGGCCATCGCCAACACCAAGAGTGTGAAAGCCAGCACGCGGAGCAGGGCCTGCACAGGCATCAGCCTGACACGCCAAGTGCGTTGGGCACGCTGCAAGGCGAAGGTGTCGGCCATGCGGATGGTCGGCTCTGTCTTCTTCCGCAGCATCACATACCACAATATATAGGGTATGATGAGCAGCAGTAGGAACAGGTATTCTTTATTTGCAAATTCTATGTCCATGAGTCTCTAATACAATAGCAAGTCGTAGATAAACCACCCGATGTAGACCAGCAAGGCAACCATGAGCAGCGAGAGGACGGCGATAACGGCAATGAGCACCTTGCGCATCTTCTGCGACTGCTGCTGCTCTTCGGTCAGCACCGGTTTCACCACCTCCTCGGTGGGCACATTCTCCTGCTTCGTCTGGTTGATGAAGTCGATGGCGTTCACCAGGTTGGCATCATTCTCGTTGACGAGGGTTGACCATTTGGCAAACTTCACCAGGTCGGCAGTGGTGAAGAGCTGGCGCAGTTCGTCCAGCATCTTCGGGTCGTTGGTATTGGTGAGGCGCTCTATGATTTCGCTGCTGGTCATCTCCGTTGCGTTGAATCCGTAGCGCTCGTTGATATACTGTCGCAGGGTGTCGGTCAGTCGGGTGTAGTATTCCTTCGGGTCATCGGCGCGCACCACGTTGTCGGCTTTAATTTCCTCAATGGCTTTCATGGCCTTTTTGTGGGGCGGAACATGCTTGATGACGCGTATGCGGGCAATGATGGGCTTGTTGCTTCGCAGCCTGACAATGAGGAAGATGAGTAGCAGCAGCAACACCACGCTGCCCCATGCCATCCAGTAGAGTTTACCCCACTCATCGTCGGTCCAGCTCATAGGGAAGGACTGCACGTCCTTCGGGCCGAAATACTTCTCATAGTTGGTGGTGTCTACATCGACCGTCAGCACTTTCAGCGCCAGCTGCCTGGTGTTGTATTCCTTGCCGCTGATTTTCACTGTGACAGGAGGCAGCGGATAGAGTGTGTCCTCGAAGCAGGTCAGCACGTAGCTACATCTGTAGCGCTTCATGCCGTTGCCTTCATCTACGGCAGGCTCCTCGTTGGCCTGCAGCACCTCCATGTTGGAGGGCAACAGCAGCTGACGCGGAAACTCCACCTTCGCGGTGTCCTGCGCATGAGCCGTGACGGTGAGCTCCACCTGCTCGCCTACCAGCATCTCCATAGAACTGATAGACGACTCTACACTCTGCGCTAAGGAAGTAAAAAGTGAGGAGTGATAAGTGAGGAGTGCCAGCAGCACTCTCACCATCCACGTCACCTTCATCTTCCGTTGTTTTCTATATTTCATAGCAAATTATTCATTTATCACTTATCATTCAACTCTCATCACTCATCTCTCATCTCTCATCTCTCAACTCTTAACACTCAACCCTCAACCCTCATCTCTCAACCCTCATCTCTCAACTCTCAACTCTTAACTCTCAACTCTCATCACTTTCCCCGCCTGTTGAAGAGCAGGAGCAGTTGTTTCACATAGTCTTCATCGGTGGCGATGCTCACGGTGTCTACGCCGCTCTTAGCAAAGGTGTCGGTGAGGTCGCGCTGGCGGTTGACCCAGTAGGCTTTGTAGGCTTCCCGCACAGCACGGCTGCTGGTGTCGACATATTGCTCGTGGCCTGTTTCAGCGTCCACCACCTTCATCAGTCCCACCTTCGGCAGTTCTGTGGCACGATGGTCGTACACCTGAATGGCTACGACGTCATGCTTGCGGTTGGCTATGGTGAGCTGCTGCATGAAACTCTGGCGCACGTAGAAGTCGCTGAGCATGAAGGCTGTGCAGCGCCGCTTGGCCACGCTGGTGAGAAACTCCAAGGCCATCGCCACATCCGTCTTGCGGCTTTCGGGGTGGAAGTCCAGCATCTCGCGTATAATATATAAGATGTGTTTACGGCCTTTCTTCGGCGGGATATACTTCTCTATCTTGTCGGAGAAGAACACCACCCCTATCTTGTCGTTGTTCTGTATGGCCGAGAAAGCCAGCGTGGCAGCTATCTCGACAGCCATGTCGCGTTTCATCTGTTGTCGTGTGCCAAAGTCGAGCGAGCCGCTGACGTCGATGAGCAGCATCACTGTCAGCTCGCGCTCCTCTTCAAACACCTTCACGTAGGGACGGTTGAAACGGGCGGTGACGTTCCAGTCGATGTCACGCACATCGTCGCCATACTGATACTCGCGCACCTCGCTGAAGGCCATACCACGACCCTTGAAGGCTGTATGATATTGCCCCGCAAAGATGTTTGAGCTCAGGCCGCGTGCCTTGATCTCAATTTTCCGCACCTTCTTAAGAATTTCGGAGGTAGCCCCCGAAGGGGCTTCATTTGTATTCTTCTTCATCACAACTAAAGTGTCCCTCTTCGGGGGACGAAAGGGGGGCTTTTAGGGCACCTCTACCTTATTGATTACCTTGCTGATGATTTCCTCGCTGCTGATATTGCTGGCCTCTGCCTCGTAGGTCAGTCCGATGCGGTGGCGCAGCACATCGTGAGCCACAGCGCGCACATCCTCGGGCACTACATAGCCGCGACGCTTGATGAAAGCAAAGGCGCGAGCAGCCTTGGCCAGGTTGATGCTGGCGCGTGGTGAACCGCCGAAGGCAATCATGTCCTTCAGCTCCTTCAGGCCGTAGCGGTCGGGGAAGCGTGTGGCAAAGACGATGTCGGCCACATACTGCTCAATCTTCTCATCGAGATAGACATCGCTCACCACCTTGCGTGCACGAAGTATCTCGTCAACAGTAGTGACAGGTTTCACTTCAGGAAGCCCCTCGGCACGAATGTTCGAGCGGATAATCTTCTTCTCTTCTTCTAAAGTGGGATAGCCGATGACCACCTTCAGCATGAAGCGGTCCATCTGTGCTTCGGGCAGCGGATAAGTACCTTCCTGCTCGATGGGGTTCTGCGTAGCCATCACAAGGAAGGGGCTGGGCAGGTTGAAGGTCTCGCTGCCTATGGTTACCTGCTTTTCCTGCATGGCCTCCAAGAGCGCACTCTGCACCTTGGCGGGAGCACGGTTGATTTCATCGGCCAGCACGAAATTGGCAAACACAGGGCCTTTCTTTGCCAGGAACTTCTCATCCTTCTGCGAATAGATCATTGTGCCTGTTACGTCGGCTGGCAGCAGGTCGGGAGTGAACTGTATACGGCTGAAGCTGGCGTCAATGAGCTTGGCCAGCGTGTTGATGGCCAAGGTCTTTGCCAATCCGGGCACACCTTCGAGGAGGATGTTGCCGTCGCTGAGCAATCCTATAAGAAGTGATTCCACCAAGTGTTTCTGGCCCACAATGACGCGGTCCATACCGGTGGTGAGATTGGTGACGAACTGACTCTGTTGTTCTATCCTGATGTTCAGTTCGCGAATGTCTATATTCTCTGCCATGATTGTTTATTGTTGATTGTTTTGTTGTGCAAGTCTTTTCTTTACGCTTTTCTTCGACTCTATCTTTGGAATCTTCACCTCGGTTCCTTCTTCCAGCACGGTCTTGCCGTCGATGCCGTTGAACACCTCGATATAGCAGGCCAGCTCTTGAGCACCAAAGACGCGGCGTGAGATGCGCGCGGTGTTGTCGCCAGCCTTTGCTTTTTCTATACGGTCTAAACCTGTGATGTAATAGTAGCCATTGTGTGTGCGAGGATCCATCCCGTCGTATTTCTCCCAGATGGGTGTATCGGTGGCTTCGGCTTCGGCTGTCTGAGGCTGTCCCTCAGCTTTTGCCGTCGTTTCTGTTGCTGCCGGTTTCCCATCTGTCGGATTTTCGGCTGTCGGCTCCTGGACAGTCTGCTTCTCATCGGCCTGTTTAGCTGCAGGTTCTGCCTTTGCTGCCAGTTCTGCGCGAGGTGCTTCTTGTTGGCCTGCTAACAGGTTGTTACGACCAATCATATAGCCTGCGCCACCGCCTATTAGCAAGGCCAGCAGGACAGCAAACAGCAGATGGTTCCAGCCCAGCTTGATTTCTGAAGGGCGCTTCCGCTTTGGGGTGGGTTCCTCATCATCGTCTATCGAAGACTTCCAACCAGGAGGAAGCGTAACTTTTGTCGGTTTGCTTTCATTTTCGGGTTCCATTGGCTTATCAATTATTGTTTGGATTGTTTCAGTGGGTTCTTGTTCTTCCTCCTCGGCTTCAAGGACCACAGGCTCTTCTACCAGTTCTTCCACCTCTTCGGCTTCAGGAACCACAGGCTCTTCTACCAGTTCTTCCACCTCTTCGGCTTCAGGGACCACAGGCTCTTCTACCAGTTCTTCCACCTCTTCGACTTCAGGAGCAACGGGTTCTTCTATCTGTTCTTTCTCCTCGACTTCAGGGGCCACAGGTTCTTCTACCTGCTCTTCTTCCTCCTCGACTTCAGGGGCATCAGAATCGCCTTCCTGCTCTTCTTCCACCTCGACTTCAGGGGCCACAGGTTCTTCTACCGGCTCTTCTTCCTCCTCGACTTCAGGGGCATCAGAATCGCCTTCCTGCTCTTCCTCTTCGACTTCAGGGGCAACAAGTTCTTCTACCTGCTCTTCCTCTTCGACTTCAAGGGCATCAGAATCGCCTTCCTGTTCTTCCTCCTCGTATAGAAGGACAGCGGGTTCTTCCTCTTGTGTTTCGTCTTTTTCAGGAGTATCGGCTTTATCCTCCTCCGACTCAACCATGAGCGGCTCTTCTTTCTCTGTGTCGGCGGCATTGAAGATTTCTGAATCATCGTCAAATTCCACTCCGTCGTTCAGAATGACGGTCTCAAACTGTGAGAAAGGCTTGTTGACGAGTTCTTTCATCGTGTTGTCGGGCAGGAATGTCAGCTTGGAGTGACCGCCGATGACAAGGCGTTCGCCTGTATTCACGTTCACACTCTCGCGTGCCTCCACATCTATAATTTTAAATGTGCCCAGCCCTTTGATTTTCACCAATCGGTCTGCCTCAAGGCCACTCTGCACCACAGCCACTACAGAGGTGACGAAGCGCTGGGCCGTGCGGCGGTCTATGCCTTGTTTCTCTGCCAGCACTGCCGACAGTTCACTCAGATACAGTTTAGCCATTGGCCTCACCTCCTTTCTTGATCTTCTCCTTCGTTTGCGGCGTGGGCTTGAAAGCGAGGGTGAGCTTTGGCGGCACCAGCATACGCTGTCCGGTAGAGGGATTGATGATGATACGCTCCAGTTTCTTTTTCACTTCTAACACACCGAAATTAGGCAGCTGCACGGCGTTGCCTTCTTGGAAGTTGTCGCACATAGCGTTCAGCAGCGTGTTCATCCACCCCTGCGCGTCGGCGGCCTTCATCTCGTTGCGTCGTGCCAGTTCGTTGATAAACTCTTTATTGTTCATACTGTTATCATTTAAGTCTCTGAAGTTGAAAGATGAAGTTAAAAGGTGAGTTACTTCCGAAAGCTGAATTATCGTATGATTTCTCCGTAGAGGTCGAACTCTTCAGAGTCTGTTATTTTTACTTGGTAGAGCTCTCCTTCCTGCAAATCCTGTCCGTTGCAGGCGATGAGCACCTCGGGATCTACTTCGGGCGAGCAGAACTCTGTGCGGCCTATGTAGTAGTCGCCCTCGCGTCGGTCTATGATGACTTCCATCGTCTGGCCCACCTTGGTTCCCTCTATCTCGGCGCTGATGCGCTGCTGCAGTCTCATCAGTCTCGACAGGCGCTGCTCCTTCACTTCCTGCGGCACGTCGTCCTCATAGTTGTCGGCGGCGTAGGTGCCGTCCTCCTCGCTGTAGGCAAAGGCGCCCATGCGCTCGAAACGTGCCCAGCGGGTGAAGTCGAGCAGCTGACGGAAGTCATCGTCGGTTTCGCCGGGAAATCCCACCATCAGCGTTGTCCTGAGATGGATGCCTGGCACTTCGCGACGCAGACGCTCTATGAATTCTATGGTTTCTTGACGGGTGATATGACGGCGCATACGGCTGAGCATGTTGTCGCTGATGTGTTGCAGGGCAACGTCAAGATAGTTGCACACATTAGGATATTCACGCATGACGCGCAGCAGGTCCCAGGGGAAATGGGTGGGGTAGGCATAATGCAGACGAATCCAGTGCAGACCCTCTATCTGCGCTATCTGCTCCACCAGCACGGCGATACGCTGCTCTCCATAGAGGTCTACACCGTAGTAAGTCAGCTCCTGAGCAATGACCTGCAGCTCCTTCACACCCTGACTCACCAACCAGCGCACCTCGTCGAGAATCTCCTCCATAGGGCGGCTCCGGTGGTGGCCGGTCATCAGCGGAATAGCGCAGTAAGCGCAATGGCGGTCACAGCCTTCGCTGATCTTCAAGTAAGCGTAGTGGGGTGGGGTGGTGAGGTGGCGATAAGCCCCCCCTACGGCCCCCGAGGGGGCTTCATTAGTCATTAGGGCATGTGTGTCCCCCTCGGGGGACGACAGGGAGGCTAAATCTTGCAACAATTTTGTGTAGTTGAATTTCCCATACCATCCGTCCACCTCTGGTATTTCTGCTTCAAGGTCGTGTAGATAACGCTCTGACAGACAGCCCATCACATAGATGCGCTCAAGATGTCCTTCGGCCTTGGCCTGCACCAGTTCCAGAATGGTGTTGATGCTCTCCTCCTTGGCGTCAGCAATGAAACCGCAGGTGTTTACTACGGCTATCTCACCCTGAGGGTCGGGATCGTCGTGCGTGACGCGATAACCGTGAGCCTCAAAGAGAGCCATCAGCCTTTCCGAGTCCACTAGGTTCTTCGAACACCCAAGTGAAATAAAGTCAACTGTCTTCACTGCCTTTTAGTATCGTTATTCCGTTATCACGTTATCACGAGAAGAGTGAGTTGACAAACTCCTTGCGGTCGAAGAGCTGCAGGTCTTCCATACCTTCACCCAGACCGATGTATTTCACAGGCACTTTCAGCTGGTCACTGATGCCGATGACAACACCGCCCTTAGCTGTTCCGTCGAGCTTGGTGATGGCGAGGCTGGTGATCTGTGTCACAGCAGCAAACTGCTTGGCCTGCTCAAAGGCATTCTGCCCTGTAGAGCCGTCAAGCACCAGCATCACTTCATCGGGAGCATCGGGCAGCACTTTTTTCATCACATCCTTGATTTTCTTCAGTTCGTTCATCAAGCCTACTTTGTTGTGCAGGCGTCCGGCTGTGTCGATGAGCACCACGTCGGCACCGTTGGCCTTAGCGCTTTGCAGCGTGTCGAAAGCCACTGAGGCAGGGTCGCTGCCCATCTGCTGCTTGACGACAGGCACACCCACACGCTCACCCCAGATGCTGATTTGCTCTACGGCGGCAGCACGGAATGTGTCAGCGGCACCCAGATAAACCTTCTTGCCTGCCTGCTTGAACTGCCAGGCCAGCTTGCCGATGGTAGTGGTCTTGCCTACACCGTTCACACCCACTACGAGGATAACGTAGGGCTTGTGGTTGGAAGGCAAGTCCCATTGACCGTTGTCTTCGGTGTTGTTCTCGGCGAGCAGGGCGGCTATCTCCTGGCGCAGGATGCCATTGAGCTCGCTGGTAGACACATACTTGTCGCGGGCTACACGCTCCTCAATGCGCTTGATGATTTTCAGCGTTGTGTCCACACCCACATCACTGGTGATGAGCACCTCCTCCAGGTTGTCGAGCACGTCGTCGTCAACTTTCGACTTGCCGGCTACGGCGCGAGCCAGTTTGTCAAAGACTGACGTCTTGGTCTTCTCCAAACCTTTGTCCAGCGTTTCTTTCTTCTTCTTACTGAAAAAACCGAATAATCCCATAATAATGCCTTAAAATACGTATTTCAAAGTGCAAAAGTACATATTTTCTCACACACGTGCAAACATATTTCATTTTCTTAACCGCTTTTTTACATTAGTTTACCATCTATGAGGCGTTTTTTGCCCATTTCATCGGCATCAGCCGCCTTCACAGGAATTCGTCGAAATCCTTTTTCGCGTAAATTAACTCCTTTTAACGTCGCTGTGTGCGCAAACTATTTAAAAAGATGTACCTTTGCACGCGAAAAGATTGTTTGACATGGCATTTGACAAAATTAGAATCAAGGATATCGCCTTAAGGGCTGGTGTTTCGGTGGGTACAGTGGACAGAGTGCTGCACAAGCGCCCCAACGTCTCGAAGACGGCTTTAGAAAAAGTTGAGAAGGCACTCGACGAGATGGACTATGAGCCCAACGTCTATGCTTCAGCGCTGGCTTACAACAAGGACTACACCTTTGTGTGTGTCATTCCGCAGCACACCAGCGAGGCATACTGGGAAGAGATTGAGGAGGGCGTGCAGGCCGCCACAAAGCGCCACCGCGACTTCCACGTGTCGCTGCGCCTGGTCTACTACGAGCGCTTCAACGGCGACTCGTTCATCGAGGCAACACAGCAGAGCATGGAAGGACAGCCCGACGGAGTGATTGTTGTTCCTGCCAAACTGGAGCTGACACGCGATTTCACCGACCAACTGACCGAGAAGAACATACCGTTCATCCTGCTCGACTCTTACCTGCCCGACCTCAAGCCTCTGGCTTTCTTCGGACAAGACTCGTTTCAGAGCGGTTATTTCGCAGCTCGTATGCTCATGCTCATTGCCTCGAAAGAGACGGAGATCATGCTGATGAAGCAACTCAAAGACGGGCATATCGGCTCGAAGCAGCAGAACAACCGCGAAACAGGATTCCGCCACTACATGCGCGACCACTTTCCCAACATTGAGATTACGGAGGTGAACCTACCCTTGGGCGGCACGCGCGAAGAGTATGACGAGATACTCGAGGAGTTCTTCACCACTCATCCGCAGGTGCACCATTGCATCACCTTCAACTCAAAGGCGCACCTCGTGGGGCAGTTCCTGCTGCGCACCAACCGCCGCAACATTCAGATCATGGGCTACGACATGGTGCCCAAGAATGCTGAGTGTGTGCGTCAGGGCAGCATCTCCTTCCTCATCGCCCAGCACGCCTACATGCAAGGCTATTCGTGCATCGAGACCCTCTTCCAGGCCATCGTATTGAAGAAAGAGGTCACTCCCGTCAACTACATGCCCATCGAGCTGCTGACGAAAGAGAACATCGAGTTCTACCGCCGCACCAACATCGGATAGCAGCACGATGCAGCGCTTCGCAGTGTTGCCATCAGTATGGACTCTGTGAGGCTTTCCTTCCCTTGCAGGGATTACCCTTTATACACATATCATTGAGGTATTTCGCCTCTCCCCCCCGCCCCTTGCAGGCAATTGCTCCCTCCTCGCAATTGCCTGCAAGGGAGGGGAGGAATTACCTTGCACGCCCGACATCTTCTGAACAGTACCAAAGCAGCCGCTCCACCTCCCCTTATAGGGGCAGGTGGAGCGGCGGAGATACCTCAATGAGATGTGTATCAGAGTAGTTTGTTAGGGGGGGATAAGCTACTGTTGCGGCAGTACGTGTTAGTCAGTTCTGTTACTCTGTCTTCATGCGCAGGGTAACGGGCTTCATGCCTGGAGCGGTGGCGGTGAGGGTGACGGGGCCGGGCTGGCGTGTGGAACGCAGGATGACGGTACAGGTGCCGTTGAAGAGACGGCGAGTGCCCTCGCTGACGGCTCCCTGAGGCGAGGTGGTCAGCTCTTCGGAGTTGATGTCGCCGTTGATGACGCCCACAATCTGCGCCTCACCTGCTACGCTGAAGGTCACTTGCTGGTCGGTGGTCTGCACAAGACGGCCTTTCTTGTCTGTAGCAGCGATGGTGACATGCTGCAAGTCCTGCCCGTCAGCATGCCAGGAGAGTTGAGAGTTGAGAGATGAGAGTTGAGAGTTGAGAGATGAGGGTTGAGGGTTGAGAGATGAGGGTTGAGGGTTGAGAGATGAGGGTTGAGAGTTGAGAGATGAGCGTTTAGAGTTGAGAGATGAGGGTTGAGGGTTGAGAGATGAGCGTTTAGAGTTGAGCGATGAGGATTGAAGGTCGGCTTTAGCTGTCAGCTTGACGGCTTCGCCGGTGGTCTCTATCTGATGGCGTGCCACCTCGCGTCCGTTGGTGCGGGCAATGGCAGTGAGACGGCCCGGCTGGTATTCCACATCCTTCCAATGCAGCTGGTTGCGCATCTTCGGATCGCTGATGGGGTTCTGCTTCGTGCCGAGGCTCTTGCCGTTGAGCAGCAGCTCCACTTCGTCGGCATTGGTGTAGACCACGATGGAGTGCTTCTGTCCTGCCTGTCTGTTCCAATGGTCGCTCATGCCGTCGTTGCCCGTCTGCACGCCGTTCCACATCATGTCACCCTTACGGTCGATGACGGCGATGTGCACCACCGGCTCGTCGGGCTTGAAGAAGCTGCGCATGTAGTAGGCCTTGGGCTTGGGATTGAGGGCAATGTCGAAGACGCCCTGCGCCCAACCCTTGGCAGGCCATCCCTGACTCTCGCCTAAGTAGTCGATGGCGCCCCAGTAGGCGAGGCCCATCACCTTGTCGAGGTTCATCTCGAAGAAGTTCTGGCCCATAGCGGCTATCGACGCCTCACTCTGGTAGAACGTCATCCAAGGGAAGCGGCGGCCGTCGCCGGGGAAGTACATGTAGCGGTAGTTGTAGGACTGGAAATCGGTAATCTTCGCCAGGTCACAGGGCAGTGAGTCGGTCTGCCAGTTGCGATAGCGCGGGTGCATGGCCACGGTGACCAGTCGCGTGCTGTCGTAGCGTGCCACAAGGGGACGCATCAAGCGGTACATCGTGACGCCAAAGTCGTTGTATGGCATGTTGGGGTCTTGCTGCAGCTCATTGCCTAGGCTCCAGGCGATGACAGAGGGTGAGTTGCGGTCGCGCTTCACCCACTCCGGCACGTCCTTCTGCCACAGGTCCTCGAAGTCAACGCGTCCGCCTGTGTGCTGTCGTGTCCATTTGTCGTAAAGCTCGTCGACGACGAGGATGCCATACTGGTCGCATAGCTCGATGAACTCCCGGCTGTAGGGGTTGTGGCTGGTGCGGATATGGTTGATGCCCCATTGTTTCATCAGCTGTATGCGTTTCTCTATGGCGCGGGGATAGGCGGCAGCGCCCAGAGCGCCTAAGGAGTGGTGGTTGGCATAGCCCTGCAGCAGCACTTTCTTGCCGTTTAGCTTCAGACCAAAGTCGGGGCCTATCTCGATGGTTCGCAGTCCGAAGTGGTCGGTCACCCGGTCGGTGGCCTCGCCTTTCTCGTTGTAGAGGGTGGCCTCGATGGTGTAGAGGTTGGGTGTGTTGATGTCCCATACCTGCGGATTGCTAAGCTCGATGTCAGTCAACTGCTGTTCGATGAATCGGGTAGGGGTGGAGCGCACCACCTCATGCTTTCCCTCGTATGCCACGCTGCCGTCGGGTGCTATGATACGCAAGGTTACGGGCATCCGCTTGTCGCGACCTTTCGACACCACCTCTGCTGCAATGTTGACAAAGCGGTTGTCGCGTGTGGTGATGCGCAGCGGATGGCGAGCGAAGTAGACATTGCGGTCGGTAGCCACGAGGCGCACACTGCGGAAGAGTCCTCCGCCCGTGTACCAGCGTGAGTTGTTAGGTTCGCGGGTGTCGGCCATCACAGCAATGACGTTGTCCTGTCCGAACTTCAGTTTGCCGGTGACATCCACCTCGAAGCCCACATATCCGTAGTCGGTCTTGCCCACAAGTTCTCCGTTGACATAGACATCGCCCACATACATGATGCCGCCGAAGTCTATCAGCAGTCGCTTGTTCTGCAGGCTGTCGGCAGGTGTGAGGTGTAATCGGTACCATCCGCGGCCCATCTCCTTGAAGGCTCGGCTCGAGAGACGGCTCTTGATGTTGGCGGCAGGGTCGTTGTTGTCGGCTTTCTCGTCGGCAGAAGGCGCCACCCATGGCTGCTCTATCTGGAAGTCGTGGGGCAGGTTGACGGTGCGCCACTGGCTGTCGTTGAGCGTGGTGGCGGCACCATTGGACACGTCGCCAGGAAGGAATCTCCAGCCGAAGTCCAGGCTCTGTGTGGTGCGAACCTGGGCCAAGGCTTGGATGGAGAAGAGGCAGATTGTCAGTAGAGTAGTTTTAAGTAGTTTCATGTTTTTGAGTATTTTAGTTTGTTATTGTTTGTTTTTAAATGCTTCTGTCTGTTGGCGGATGAGCTCGGCGTCGTCGAAATAGTCGATGCGCATGGCGTGGCGCACTTCGGCCATAGTCTGTGCGGCTACCTCGCGTGCCTGCTCGGTACCTTTCCTCAGAATGTTGTAGATCTCGGGAATGTCCTGCTCCAGCTCGCGGCGGCGCTGACGCATAGGCTCGAGGAACTGGTTGAGTACCTGGTTGAGGAACTTCTTGCATTTCATGTCGCCCAGACCGCCACGGGTGTAGTGCTCCTTCAGCTCGTCAAGGTTTTGATACTCAGGCCAGAAATTGGCGAAGTCTGCATCGGTGCTGAAGGCATCGAGATAGGTGAAGACGGCATTGCCCTCTACGTGCCCCGGGTCGCTGACGTTGAGATGAAGGGGGTCGGTGTACATCGAGCGCACTTTCTGCCACACCTCGTCGGCCGAGTCGCTGAGGTAGATGCAGTTGCCTAAGCTCTTCGACATCTTCTCCTTGCCGTCGGTGCCTGGCAGTCGGCGTGCCGTCAGGTTCTCGGGCAGCATGATGTTAGGCTCTACGAGCACGGGGCCATAGGTGTTGTTGAAGCGGTTCACCAGTTCGCGCGTCACCTCGAGCATCGGCTCCTGGTCTTCGCCGGCAGGCACGGTAGTGGCCTTAAAGAGGGTGATGTCGGCAGCCTGCGAGACGGGGTAGCAGAAGAAGCCCAAAGGGATGCTCTCACCCTCAAAGCCGCGCATCTTGATTTCCGTCTTCACCGTGGGGTTGCGCTGCACGCGGCTTACGCTGACAAGGTTCATCAGGTAGGTGGTCAACTCGGCCAGCTCAGGTATGTAACTCTGTATGAAGAGTGTACACTTCGCCGGGTCAAGTCCTGCTGAGAGCCAGTCAAGAGCCACGTTGACGATGCTCTGGCGCAGCTTCTCAGGGTTGTCGGCGTTGTCGGTCAGTGCCTGCACATCGGCCATGAATACGAACATACGGTCATAGTCGCCGGCGTTCTGCAGTTCCACGCGGCGGCGCAGTGAGCCCACATAGTGGCCCAGGTGGAGTTTGCCTGTTGGGCGGTCTCCGGTTAAGATTACTTTCTTCATTTTTTATTGATCTGTCTTGTCTGATTTTTCTTTTGACGATGCAAAGGTACGAAAATAATCTTGCTCACGCAAAGAAAGACCGTCATTTCTTCGCAACAAAGACTATATTGTTCGGTATAATCCGCAGCACGCCCACTCGGTTGTGTGGTGTACGTATTCGTGCACACCTACCATTCGTGCATACAAAAACGAAAAAAAACGTGTCTGCCACTAAAAATTCTTCCTCGGTTTTGGAAGAATGTCAATGAAAAGCAGTAACTTTGCAGCCCAAAGCGGAGACGTCACCTTGTGGTGTCTCTACACAAAGGCCGAAATAACTGTAGTTAGATAGAAGACCATTAGAAACACACATTATTTATAAAGTAAAAATTATGAAAAAAAGTGCATTGCAGATGGCACGTGCCGCCTATCAGCCTAAGCTTCCCGTAGGCTTGCAGGGTGCCGTAAAGGCTGTGGAGGGTGCCGCCACAGAGAGTGTTGACAATCAGGAAGACATCAAGCGTCTCTTCCCTAATACCTACGGTATGCCGCTGGTGCAGTTCGTACCCGGTGAGGAGACCAACCATGAGCCCATGAACGTGGGCATCATCCTCAGCGGCGGCCAGGCTCCTGGTGGCCACAACGTCATCACAGGGCTCTTCGACGCAGTCAAGAAGCTGAACCCCGAGAACCGTCTCTACGGTTTCATCCTCGGCCCCGGCGGTCTGGTAGATCACAACTACATGGAACTCACAGCCGACATCATCGACGAGTATCGCAACACCGGCGGCTTCGACATGATTGGCTCGGGACGCACCAAGCTGGAGAAGGTGGAGCAGTTTGAGAAAGGTCTGGAGATTATCCGCGAGTTGGGCATCAAGGCCATCGTCATCATCGGTGGCGACGACTCTAACACCAACGCCTGTGTGCTGGCCGAATACTATGCCGCCAAGAACTACGGCGTGCAGGTCATCGGCTGTCCGAAGACCATCGACGGCGACCTGAAGAACGCTCAGATTGAGACCAGCTTCGGCTTCGACACGGCCTGCAAGACCTACAGCGAGCTCATCGGCAACATTGAGCGCGACTGCAACTCTGCCCGCAAATACTGGCACTTCATCAAGGTCATGGGACGCTCGGCCAGCCACATCGCCCTGGAGTGCGCCCTGCAGACACAGCCAAACATCTGCCTCGTCAGCGAGGAGGTGGAGGCCAAGGGCATGAGCCTCGACGACATCGTGGACTACATCGCTCAGGCTGTGGCCGTGCGTGCTGCCGACGGCAACAACTTCGGCACAGTCATCATTCCCGAGGGAGTCATCGAGTTCATCCCTGCCATCAAGAAGCTCATCGCTCAGCTCAACGATGTACTCGCTATGCCCGAGGCCAAGGAGATAGGCCGCGACGAGCAGGTGGACTTCGCCAAGAGCCACCTCACCGAGGAGAACCTCAAGGTGTTCAACTCGCTGCCCGTCGGCGTGGCCCGTCAGCTGGCCCTCGACCGTGACCCTCACGGCAATGTGCAGGTATCGCTCATCGAGACCGAGAAGCTGCTCAGCACGATGGTCGCCCAGAAACTGGAGAAGATGAAGAAAGCCGGCACCTTCAAGGGCAAGTTTGCCACACAGCATCACTTCTTCGGCTACGAGGGCCGCTGCGCCGCTCCGTCAAACTTCGACGCCGACTACTGCTATGCTCTCGGCAACAGCGCTGCTCAGCTCATCGCAGCCGGCAAGACCGGATACATGGCCATCGTTCAGAACACCACCGCCCCCGCTGCTGAGTGGAAGGCAGGCGGCGTGCCCATCACGATGATGATGAACATGGAGAAGCGCAACGGTGAGATGAAGCCCGTCATCCGCAAGGCCCTTGTTGAGCTCGACGGTGCACCCTTCAAGGAGTTTGCTGCTCACCGCGACGAGTGGGCCCGCAAGACGGCCTACGTCTACCCCGGCCCCATCCAGTACTGGGGACCCAGCGAGGTCTGCGACCAACCCACACGCACACTTGCACTGGAGCAGGGGAAATAATACCTGACGACGCTAACTATTAAGTAGGAGCATGGGGATTAATTCCTCATGCTCCTATTCGATTGGTCGAATGTCATCAGGGGCGGGCTCGCTCTATGCTTTTTCTATACGGCAGCTATGCTGCTTTGTCTCACGGTCATAGCTGATGCCCACAAGCAATAGGTTGCCAAGGTATTCGGCCACCTTAGCGGGATAGCTCTTCTGCTTGATCTGGTCGATGGCGGTCACGGCATCCTTGTTGCATTTCAGATCGATGACCACGGCGGGCTTACTAACATTTCGTCGGGGAATGAGCACCAGGTCGGCGAAACCCTTGTCACTGGCATACTCGCGGTGGATGACATAGTCGTTGCGGGCATAATAGAATGCCAGACTAATGACGCATGACAGCGAGTTCTCGTTGTTATACGAGAGGATACTGGTGCTCTCGTCGTGAACGGCTTCCACACCACGTGCCACAGCCTCGGCATCGCCATCAAGCAGCGAGCGCATCAGTTACTTTGACATCTCAAAAGCATCCACTACTGGTTTCCATCGGTTGCTGGCTATGGCCTGCTCCATCTCGCCTGCCACCTCACGGTTGGGGATGTAGCACTCCTGCGCTACACGGTCATAGCTCAGGTAGCCTAAGTGAATGAGCACCGTGAGCACGTCGTCACGCGAAGTTATCTCGGCTAAGTCATTGCGGAAGCCCTTGGGATTCACGCCACAACGGCCTCCGGCCAACATATAGATGATGTTGTCCTTCAGCCCCTCGTAGTTCATATTGATATAGTCAGCCACGGCATCGTAAGCTCCCGTCCGTCCCCAGTAGCTCTCGCACCACTCGCTGATAAGGGCTTCCATCACTGAGTTGGAATTGAACATCGACGGCTGGTTGCCAATCTGATAGCCGTCGTACCATTTCTCCAACTCGTCGAAGTTCATGCCGTGCTTGGTGGCCAGTGCTTTCACTTCGTCCTTGGTAAAGCCATAGTATTTGGCCAGCTGACGGGGCATCACCATGGAGTACTCCAAGAAATTGTTCAGTGCCAACTCTGTGCGGTACTTCTTGATGGGCAGGATGCCCGTCATGTAGACACCCGCGAAGACACGGTTGGCATTCACCTCCTTAAACATACGGCGTAGCAGGTTCACATATCTGTCCAAGGCCTCCTCATCGCCAAGTGCCTCACGCCAGATAGCATCCCACTCATCGATAATCATGATGAATTGTGTGTCATAGTGTTGGCTCACCTTTGTCAGCACATCCATCAAGTCATCATCAGGAGCGGCCTTTACTTCAGGATAAGTAGCAAGGATTTCTTCCCTCACACGTTGCTGTATCAGGCTGGTGAGTTCTTTTGGTGAAACACTGCGCGCCACAAAGCTCGTCATGTCGAGGAAGATGACGGGATACTTGTTCAGATGCTCCTCAAACGAAGGGTCGCTGGCTATCTCCAGGTCGGCGAACAGCTCTCGTGAGTCACACGAGTGGTCATAATAGGCACAGAGCATTTTGGCTGCCATCGACTTGCCAAAGCGACGGGCGCGCGTCACGCAGCTGAAGCGCCATTCCGACCCCAGCGTGTTGTTGATCATGCTGATAAGTCCTGACTTGTCAACTTACTCTCGCTTACGCGCCGACTTGAACCCAGCATTGCCTAAGTTAATGTATGTCCCCATCCTAGTTTGTCTGTTAATTGCGGCAAAGATACGAAAAAAAGTGGAACCGCGTTTTTTTCGGTCTGTTTTTTCTTCTGCTTGAAAAAAAATGAGTATATTTGCAGCGCATAAGAGAAGAATTATCTGGAACACGTCATGGAAGAGATAGAGGGCAAATACATCAACCCATATACCGACTACGGCTTTAAGCTGCTTTTTGGCACCGAGCCTAACAAGGAGTTCACACTCAGCTTTGTGAATGCCTTGTTGCAGGGGCGTGAGGTGATCAAAAGCCTTACGCTGCTGCCTACCGAGCAACTGGGCGACACAAAGGACGATAGGCGTTCGGTCTTCGATGTCTACTGTGAGAACGAGCAGGGCGAGAAAATCATCATTGAGATGCAGAAAGCCGACCAGCAATACTTCAAGGACCGCTCGGTCTATTATTCCTCATTCCCCATCCGCCAGCAGGGGCAGAAGGGACGGTGGCGCTTCGGCTTGAAGGCCGTCTATACCATCGGCATTCTCGACTTCGTATTCGATGAGGATAAGGACGACGAGGAGTATTTCCACCACACGGTAAAGTTGATGGACGTCAAGACAAAGGAAGTGTTCTACGACAAACTAACTTACATCTACCTTGAGATGCCGAAGTTCAAAAAGACGGAGGCAGAACTGGTGACGCTATTCGACAAATGGCTCTTTGCACTGAAGAACCTGCCGCGCCTATTGGAGCGCCCCGCCGCCCTGCAGGAGCGTATCTTCAAGAAATTCTTCGACGTGGCCGAGGTGGCCGCCCTACCAAAGGAGGAGTATGCCAAATACTTAGAGAGCGAGAAGGTGTACTACGACCTTGACGGTGCCTTCCGCACAGCAGACAACAAAGGCTACTCGCGCGGACTGGAAAGAGGTAAGAAGGAAGGAAAGAAAGAGGGACTAAAAGAAGGAATGGCAAAGGGCATGGAGCAAGGAATAGCAAAGGGCATGGAGCAAGGCATGGCCAAGGGAAGGGAAGAAACCAATCTAGAGAATGCCCGCCGGATGAAGGCCAAGGGCATTGCCCCCCAGGACATTGCCGACATCACCGGCATTGCCATCGAGACCATCAAGGATATGTGATTTAAAGAACAATAAGTGTTGAACCATCTTCTCCCTCCTTCGTGACGAGATCTTTCTCTAACAGGCCCTTGACGGCCGAGACGACACTGCTGACAGACGGCAGACGATACTTATGAACGAACTATCCGCCCGCTATGCGCCTGACATAGCCCTTTGTTACAAACGGGTTTTCCATCATCATCTGTTGTATATCTTTTCAGCGAAATGTTGTAACCACGCCGCAAAGATAAACAATAATCTCCAATTATCAAAGAAATAATTATCGATAGTTTGATAATCGTATGGAAATAGTCCTCGGTAGCGAGAACGACATCCAAATGTTTGCCAAAGCGACGGGCGCGCGTCACGCAGCTGAAGCGCCATTCCGACCCCAGCGTGTTGTTGATCTGTTAATTGCGGCATAGATACGAAAAAAAGTGGAACAGCGTTTTTTTCGGTCTGTTTTTTTCTTCTGCTTGAAAAAAAATGAGTATATTTGCGGCGCATAAGAGAAAATTTGTTCGTTTGCCAGAACAAGAACAGGACGCAAGAATCATTCAAAACAGGAATGGTTACTCAAAAAAGACCAACAAAGAAAACGGCGGCAAGGCGCAAGACCTCAAAGAAAAAGCGTCATGCTGTAGGCAGGTGGGGTAAGCTTTGGCCTACGCTTTTAGGCGCCGCCATCGTTGCTTTCAGCTGCTATTTCTTGCTGCGAGCGTTCTTCTCGTCCTCAGTAGCCGATCATGCTGCTGCGCCGAAAGGCTACACCGTACACGGCATCGACGTGAGCCACCATCAGGGCAGCATCGACTGGGAGCTGCTGCGCAACCAGGCCACCATCAACGACTATCCCATAGCCTTCGCCTTCATCAAGGCCACCGAAGGCGGCGACATCGTAGACTCACGCTTCAAGAGAAACTTTGCAGAGGCCAGGAAATACGGCATCATGCGTGGCGCCTACCACTTCTACCGCGCCGCCACCCCAGCCAAGCAGCAGGCTGAGCACTTCATACGCCACGTCGAACTGCAGCCCGGCGACCTGCCGCCAGTCCTGGATGTTGAGACACGCCCGCAGGACATCAGCGCCGAAGCCTTCCGGCAGGGCATCATTGAGTGGCTCGCACGTGTGGAACAGCACTACGGCGTGCGGCCTATCCTCTACACCTACCACAGCTTCCGCCAGCAGTATCTCAACGACCCTGTTTTCAACCTCTACCCCTACTGGATAGCCCACTACCATGTGGACAGCGTGCGATACAAAGGTTCCTGGGCTTTCTGGCAGCACTCCGACCGAGGACAGCTGCCCGGCATCAAGGAGAAGGTGGACCTCGACATCTTCCAGGGCACCTACGAAGAGCTGCAGCAGCTGGGCATGCGGAAGATATAGCAGACAAACGTTACAGTTCGGCTATCTCCTCAGCAGAGAGGCCCGTCATATCAATGATATCTTCAATGGGATAGTTCTTGCCCTTCATGTTGCGGGCAATTTCTATTTCACGTTTTTTCTTGCCTTCCTTCAGTCCCTCTTCTTTGCCTTCTCTCAGTCCCTCTTCTTTGCCTTCCTTCAGCCCCTCGTCCTTGCCATCGATGAAATAGGTGTTCATGACGTCATTCTCCACCATGCGGCGCTCCAGCTCGCGCTGATATTCACGACGCTCCTTTTCCGGGAGGTTGTCGACACGCAGCCGCTCGCGGGCCTCAGGAAGGCCCTGAGCATCGAAGCTTTCGGGAATGTCGCCTGTCTTCAGGAAACGGATCCATTGGTCAAGCGACTCTTTGGCCACCTTGT
>JAEEPZ010000139.1 GCA_016285055.1 Prevotella sp. | reverse complement strand
TGTTGCGGGCATCCTCCATGCTGCTGCTGGTGAGCAGACGCAGGGTGGCGCTACCCACCGTGGCCGTGCTGAGACCCAGTCCCAGCGGCTTCTCCTTTTCGATGGCACCTCCGACGACACGGCCTGTGACGATGGCTTTCGTGGTGTCGAAGAAGGTCAGGTGGCTGACGTCCTTGTTGAAGTTGAACGTGCCCGTGGCGGGATAGTGTCCGCCGTTGAGGAACGTGTGGCCGTCCTTCACGACGCTGATGACGTGGTTGCCAATGGGAATCTCGAAGCGGTATTCACCCTTGTCGTCGCTGGTGACGATGTCGTTGTTGACGGTTCTCACCTCCGTGCCGTCGATGAGGAAGCGGCAGCCCTTGACGGGATAGGTGGTGTTCTCGTAATAGACGAAGCCGCGCACCGTGTACTTGCTGTTGTCGGTGAAGTTGATGTCGTCGAACGTCGTCTGATCAGCCGATACGGTGATATGACGGCTGACGGGGTCGAACTGGTGGGCATTCTTCGAGGGAATGATGTCGTAGCCCGTGCCGATGCCGTTGCCGCTGTTGGCATACGGAATGCTCTGAATGGTGTAGTGGCCGTCGGTGTCGGTCAGAGAGAATAGCGCGAGCTGTTCTGTCGTAGGACGGATGTCGCTGTTGCGCTGGGCAGCCATCACCTTGGCGTGGTTTTCGTTGGCCGTGGAACCCGTCGACGAGTAGTCGTAGGCGCGGCGCAGGGTGCTGATGGGCTCGTCGAACGACCAGTAGGCCACCAGGTCGCTTTCCGTGCCGCCCATGTAGTGGTTGTAGTTCTTCTCGATGTCCGACGTGCTGAGCTGGCGGGTGAAGAGGCGCACATCGTCGATGTAGCCCCGCATGCTGCGCAGCGTGTCGCAGGTGGTGCCGATGGTCAGCACTCCTGCCTGATCAGCAGTCCACGTGAGTGCCACATTATCGAACAACTGCTCGGAAGCGATGTGTCCCAGCGAGTCTGGAGCCATCAGGTGGATCCAGCCTTTGCCGCTACCGTCGTAGGTAAACGCCAGGCTGGTGAACTGGCTAGGCTTCAGGTGCAGCTTCGAGGTGACAGTCGTGCTGCCGGCAGTAGCTGTCAGCGCATAGCCGTCCGCGCTGCCGTCGCCACTGAGTGAGAGGCTCACGGTGCCGTTGATGTCGAACAGACAGCGGCCGTCCTGCCCGTTGTCGGGATTGACGTACATCTGCACGCTGAATGGACGGTTGCGGAAGTAGTTGTGCATCTGCTTCTCGCTGATGGCCCAGCGCAGACCGCTCTGATCGCCGCTGAGACTGAGCGAGTTGAACAGTTCGTTGCCCACGGCACCCGTTGCCAGCAGGTCGATGCGGGCTCCCTCGACGGCATATTTACCGCCCTCGTAGCTCACGCGGCCGTTGATGATGCCGGTGTTGCGGATGAATCCGTCGCAGCCCATATAGGTGACGTCGCTCGAGCCGTTGACGCTCGACATGACGGCGTAGGCATAGTAGTTGCCTGGCGTGGCGGTGTGGTCGTCGTACGATACGTTCTTTTCACTCGATTCAATGGTGGTCAGGTAGTCCCACTGCAAGTGTGCATTGTCCGACTGTTCCTTCGAGTTGATGTTCTGCTCGCCTTCCGCGATGACGTGGCGGTAGAGCTTGTAGACCATCTTGTCGCCACTGCGCACGTCAGCTTCCCATTCGATGTGGATGTAGTCGGAATGGGTGCCGCACGACGCCCACATGCCGTGGGGGTGCGACCTGTCGGGATGGCCGTCGGGCATACAGGTCGCCGTGATGGTGGTTTCCTGTGCGTCCAGGGCCACCATGTAGGCATAGCTCGACGTCGAGTTGACGTCCTTGTCGGTATACGTGTACGTCGTGGGCTGTGTACTCGTGACGGCGATGATCTTTATCGGTTCCAGACCGTCGAAGTCAGCGGGGGTGGGAACGCCCATGTCGGGGGTGATCTCTTTGCGGTAGAGCTTGAACTCGTAGCCTGCCGTTTTGTTGAGGTTGCAGTCCAGCTTCCACGACAGCTTGTAACCGTCGGCGATGGCCGAGCCCTGGAAGTCGGTGATGGATACCGTATGCTTCATGGTGCTCATCACGGTATCGGTGACGCATGGCGTGGGTATCGTGTCGGTCCACGTCTTGGGAATGTAGTTGACGGTGTACGTGTACTTCTTGTCGAATTCAGCCTTGCCGTCGATATACGAGTAATCGGAACTGGTGCTTCCGTCTACCGAACCAATATATTCGCCGTCGCGGTAGATGTCGTAATTGCCGTCATAGTTTTTATGGGTCAAATCGATCGTACTGATGTCGTTGGCCTTCCACTTCAGCGCAATCTCGCTGTTCCAGGGGTTAGGCGTCGCCGTCAGTTCCGAGGGGTAGACGACGTCGTCGGGGTCCATGATTCCACTCTTCACGAAACGCACCGGGTAGCCGTAGATAAGACCGTCGCATTCGATGTAGATGTACTTCACCGTCTTGCCTTGCGGGATGGTGAGGCTCTCTTGTTGCGAACAGCCACGCCACTGGGTCAGCGTGTCACCCTGTGCATCGAGCAGTGCCAGATGGGTGAAGTGCTGGTTGTCCTTACGCTGGAAGAGGAAGCTGCCGCCCGTAAAGGTACCATCGCTTCCGGGGTTGGCACTGGGAACAACAGTAAAAGCGTCTCCCCAGATGTAGCCAGTGCCGTCGGCGTATAACTGGCGGTTGTTGATGGCGTCGTTCCAGGAATTACCCAACGACGTCTTGACATACTCATACTTCGCTTGTCTGGAGTTGGCATTGTGGCGCAGCGTATCGCTCCAGTCCACTGCCGTGTGGTAGTAGTAGGCCATCGCCACGGAATCGATGGCGATGAAATCGCTGTTCCTGTCGTACGCCTTCTTGCTGGTAATCTTGCCCTCTTTGACGTAGTCACTCCAAGTGCCGTCGAGGTACGTCTGGTAAAGGCCCCAGTCGTCCCTCTTGTTCTTCGACATTTCGGGCGATTTCAGCGTCAGCTCGGCGGGATTGGTCCACGTCAGCATGCCTTTGTTCTGGGCTATATTGCCATTGGTGTCTATCATATTGGCGTCGAAGGGACCCTTAGTCTTCACCGTCTCCAGCGTAGTTTTGCCGTTGAAGTCCTTGGCATAAGTTACGACGGCACCGTCCTTATCCTGGTCGATGACGAGTTCGCCGTATACGGAAATATCGTGCGTGTCGCCCACCTCGTTCTCGGGGAACAGGATGTCCACCACTAAGTAGTGGTCTTCCGGATTGTCGAGCATGGGAATCGTGGGATTCTCGGAACCGAATTCCGAGAATTTCGACTTGTCGACGTCGAACCACGTCTTGTAGCGCACCCAGTAATGTACCTTACCTCGGTCTTCGCAGGTCAGCTGGGACCAATGAACCTTGGGAGGCTCACTGTCGCCGAACAGGTCCTTCAGCACGACAGTGTGTTTGTCGATTTCCAGTGTCGGGGCTTCCTTCCAGTAGCTGTTCCTGCCGTTGTCGTTCAGGAACCAGATGAAGAGGGTGAAATACGGTTGGCCGGGTGTAATCACCGAGAAGGTGCGCGTGCCGCTACCGCCATTGGGGGTGACTGTCATGTCGATGGTGGGGATGTAGATTCGTGCCACATCCTCATCGGCTTTTACGTTCTGGGCGGGGGCTATCAGCAGCACCGCCAACAGGAAAAATGCCTGTAATTCAGTTCTAAATCGTTTCATCTCTATTTCGTTTTTGTTCTTTTTTCTTAATGAATAGATGTCCTCGGTGGCGTTGGTGCCGGCTTCGATCACCGAGCCGTAGTTCACCAGTCCGTAGTAGATGTAACAGAACACGGCGATGCCCAGGGCCATCAGGACGATGAACGGCCACTGATGTGTGGGGAATGCTGCCGTTACCACGATGCTGCCCAGACCGAAGAAGACGATGAGGTGGCAGCTGACGCGGATCGACCGCTGGAAACCTATCACCATCCTCCGGCTCTCGTCCGTCCACCAGCGCGCATTGTCGTCGTTTTGCGGCAACTGCTTCGTCATTCTGCGCACGCGCATGAGGGTACCATAGAATATGTACGATATCCACAGCGCGTGGGCGAAGAAAATGAGGAATGAGAAATGAGGAGTGAGGAATGATGTCGTTGCCGATGTCCAGTAGGCGATAAGGCCCAGGACGAGGATGCTGACGTCGCGGACGACGATACTTTTGGTGAGATAGTTGGGATTGAGCAGCGAGATGTGGCTCCAGCCAAACAGCACCGCCGCCATGTGGAAATAGCTCACCGACAGTGCCGAAGCTCCTACGGGCCACGTTTCGCGCCACCACAGCTGGCTGTGGGCCACAAAACCTGCCGCGAAAACCAGAAGCGTCAGCGCCGTCAGCAGTCGCGAACGGCGATACACCGTGTATTCGCTGTAGTTGACATTGCCCTCCAACAGCGCAGCGCTCATTACGATGTTCGCGATGGCGGCTGTCAGCAGGACGATGTAATATAGGTCTTGGACAATCATGGGCTTCGACTTTTAAATGGTAGGGTCTATGGCCGACCCCTTCAGTTTTTTATTTTTCTGGTGCAAAGGTACAAAATTAAAATAATATAAGGTGTTCAAAAATTAAGAATGGTGTTCAAAAATTAAGAATCAGGTGTTCAAATTGTGAGAATTTGAACACCCCCAATATCATTGTTATTTCCCGATGAAATGGGCGTTTTTTGAAATCAATTGTAAAAATACACGTTTCGTGTTTAAAAAAGTCATTTTTTTCTTTGTTTTTTTGCCCGATAATTCGTAATTTTGCCGCGTGATTCCTATCGAGCACATCCAGTTCGCTGCCATCACGCTGACGGGTTTCCTGACCCTGATGCTGGTGTTCATGCTGCCCCTGCGTGGCGAGGGTGGACAGGTCTACAACCGTTCCCGCTGGCTCATGGTGAGTGGTACGGCGTTGTTGCCCGTACAGTTCCTGTTGCAATACACGCTGCATTTCCGCCAGATGGGCGTCGAGCCCGCCGTATTGGTCAATCTGCTCTTCTTCATTCCCTGCGCGTGGCTCCTCGGCATGGCCATTCTCAACCTACTGCGTCAGAATTCCCTGCGCCGTCAGGACTGGCTCGTCGGTTTAGGCTGCTATGTCGTTGTCGTCATCCTGCTCCTTGGTGCCAATCCCACCGCAGGCCACGGCGTCCTTGCCGTCACCCGGCGGCTTTATTTTGCCGAGGTCCTCAGTGCCATCGTCTATGCCGCCATGCAGTTCCACTATACGGCCTGTCTGTGGCAGGAGTTCCGCCGGGTACGCCTGGCGTTAGAGAACTATTTCGACCGCGAGCGCCGCGGCGTCATCCGTTGGATGCGCAACAGCACCATGCTGCTCTCCCTCTCGGCGGTCTTCGCCCCGGCCGTCATCTTCTGGTCCGGACCCTTGCTGGTCGTCTATACCCTCATCATCTTCTTCTGCATCAGCTATACCGTCGTCAGCTTCTATGGCTACGGACTCGACCGTCACCGACTGCACGATCTGCAGCAGGTCGAGCGTTCCTTGCAGGAGGACGAACAGCAGGCCGCTGCCGACAACGATGCTGGCGGCGAACTCTCCGAGCACGACATGAAGCGCATCGCCGCCGTCGTCGACCGTTGGCTCGCCCGTGGAGGCCATCTCCATGCCGGTATCACCATTCAGACGGCTACCGACGAGATGCATGTGCCGCGCTACCTGTTCTCCGCCTGGCTCAAGACCACCCGCCAGGGCCTGTTCAACCCCTGGCTCACCTACCATCGCATCGAGGAGGCCAAGCAGCAGCTTACCCTCCATCCCGAATGGAACAATGACACCATCGCCGAACACTGCGGTTTCAACACCCGCACCTATTTCCAAACCACCTTCAAGCGCCTCACCGGCGTCACTCCCCAGGAATTCCTCGCCCAGCAGTAAAAAACGCCCATTTCATCGAAAAATCGGGGTTGTGCTGACAGAACGAAGTGACAAAGTGACAAGTGACAAAAGTTATTTTCAAAATGGCGACAAAACGACAAAACGACAAAATGTTTTTTTTGTTGGCGACAGGCGACAAAGCGACATTTCGTGTGTTGAAACTGAAAAAGCTTGTGGGGAAGTGGACAAAGGAGACATAAATTATTATGTAATAATAATTTATATATATTATATATATATTATAATATATATATAATATATATAAATTTATCGTGAGTGTTTTGTGCAAAATGAAAAGAGCAATTGTCGCCTGTCGCCTGTCGCGTTGTCACTTGTCACTTTGTCACTTGTCACTTCATTTTGTCGTTTTGTCGTTTTGTCGTTTTGTCGTTTTTTCATTTTCGTTTTGTCGACTTGTCGACTTGTCGACTCGTCGACTACCTATTTATTATAGTATCACGAATAAGTGGCTCTCGTTCCCTGTCAGAAGGCTTCCGTGACACAAGAAAAGGCTCTTGCTGATGATTGTGAGCCGCCCGCCGCGGAGGCTGAAAAATAAATGAAAATAGATGTGTTTTCTTTTGGTGTTTTCGTATTTTTTTCGTATCTTTGCAGGGTGAAAATACAAATAGCGAAAATAGTGATTAAAATTGAGAAAATAGTTTGTTTTGCACTGACGTTGATGTGCGCTATGGGGCTTTGGGCCCAGGTGGTTGCGGGTGGCAGCAAGATGTCGCCTTGGTTGCTTGAACAGTACCGGCAACAGCAGACAGCCGTGAGACAGCATGGCGGACCGCTGCGCGTACAGGACCGTCCGGTGATGAAATATATGCTTGCGCTGGTGAGCAGTACCGATGGTTCAGCCACTGTGAAACAGAAGGGTGGTGTGGTATGGCAGGACTTCGGCCATGGCATCTGTGCCGCCTTCCTGCCCATGGACAGCCTCGGCGTGCTCGACCAGAGCGATGCCATCCTGCGCATGGAGGCCAGTCAGTTGTCTGCCATACAGAACGACACGTCGGCGGTGATTCTTGGTGTCGACAAGCTGGCGTCGGCAGCCACCCCGCTGCCACAGGCCTTTACCGGCAAGGGCGTCTGTGCTGCCGTCATGGACATTGGCTTCGACTTCACCCATCCCGCTTTCCGCAATGCTGACGGTACGTCGCGCATCCAGTGGTTCTGGGATCCGATGGCCCCTGATGCCAACGACGATGTGGTAGGCGTGTTCTATACCTCACCCGAGCAGATGCTGCTGGCACGCCACTGCATCAATGCCGATACCGATAATCACGGCTGTCACGTCATGGGTTCGATGGCCGGTAACGGACTGGACGGCCATTTCGTGGGTATGGCTCCCGAGGCCGACATTCGCGGCGCCTATATCCCCCTCGGCCACATTAATGAAGAATTCTTGGACCATTTCGCTGACTATGTGGCGCGTCATATCGGCATCGACTTGCCCTTCGACGACACCTTATTTGACGTGGAATTGAGCAATGTCGTCGAACTGGTGGAGCTCTATAAGATTTTCGAAGCTGCCGATGCCGCTGGCCAGCCCTGTGTGGTCAACTGGAGCTTTGGCGCCGCGGCGAACTTCATTGACGACCTTTCACTCTATGAACAGGTGTTCAACCAGCTCGTCGGCCCTGGACACATCGTCGCCGTTGCGGCAGGAAATGATGGTGGTATGATGACCTATCTGAAGAAGTCCGCCACCGAGCCCCTCGATCATACCATCTATTACAAGTCGGCGCAAAAGCCCTTCTATGCTTTCGATATCCGCGGCGAGGACAACACCCCCGACTTCATCCTCACGATGACCTTCGACGGTCTGGAGAAAACCATCGTCTTCGATACCCGTGCGGCAAAGGATGCCGCGTCGAAGGGCGAAGAATATAAGGACAGCATCCTGTTGCCCAAGCCCGACAAATGGGATGACGCCACCATGGGTGACTATGTGCAGGCGGACAACAAGCTCATGGTGTACTTCATGCCCGATAAACAGGCCGGTGGCCACATCGGTTACCTCGCGTTGCTCATGCTGCCTGAAAGCTATGCCAAAGCCCCTGACATACTGGGGCGGTTGCAGATTGATACTCCCGTAGGACTGGAATTGATCAACGACTGCCGGTTCCCCGGCAAGACTGTGTTCAGCAATAAGAACCACGTCAATTCGCGTGGCTGCAACGTCGGCACCATTGGCGCCCCCGCCTTCCTGGACCGTGCCATCACCGTCGGTGCCATGCACCACCGCACGGAGTTTACCAACGTCAATGGTGAGCCCGCCACCTATATTGCGCTGGGTAGCGAAGAGGGTCATCTCACCAGTTTCAGTTCTTGCGGACCGACTGTCGATGGACGTATCAAACCCGATGTGGTGGCGCCCGGTCATAACATCCTCTCTGCGCTGAATAGCTTCTACAAGAAAAATGGCGATGACGAAGCCACCAAAAAGGAGGTCACCCCGCTTGCGGCATACCGTGCCCGTCACTACGGCCGCGACTATGCCATGTGGGCCATGAGCGGTACGTCGATGGCCACACCGATTACCGCTGGTGTCATTGCCCTGTGGCTGCAGGCCAAGCCCGACCTCACCCCTGAGGACATCCACGGCGTCATTGAGCGTACCAGCCACCAGCCCGAGCCCGATTTCTCGGGAACCGACAAGAACATTTTCTATGGCTGGGGCGAGATTGATGCCTATGCCGGACTGCTCGACATCCTCGGTTTGCCCACCAGCATTCCCGGCCTGTCGCAGCACCAGCCGCAGGGCGTCACCTTCCGCATGACGGACGGGCGGCTCTTCATCGACGGTGCAGCCGACGGTACCCCCGTGCACATCTATACCACCGACGGACGCCTCGTCACCGCTACGCGTCTTGCCGGTGGCAGCATCACCCTGCCCGCAGGAAGCCCCGCCGGTGTCTATGCCGTACAGGTTGGCACTTTGGGCTCTACCCTGATCCGCAAATAGTACCCAAACATGCTTCTCTATGCCCACCTCTAAGGAGGATCTGATACGGCGCGGACTGCAGCCTCACGCCATCCAGCACAACCAGCATCGTCGTGCCGAATGGCAGGACTATGGCCATGCTGGCTTGTATATGGTCACACTATGTATAGAAGGGCGACATGGACTTTTCGGACATTTGGTAGGCGACATCAGAGCCCCACGTGGGTCAGCAACGTTCCCCCACATTGTTCTTAGCGACCTTGGCCGCGCTGTTCAAGAAGAAGAGCTGCCAAAGATATGCCGTCTCTATCCCCAGATTGAACTTTGGCAAGCGACAATCATGCCTGATCATCTGCACCTGCTCCTTTATGTTAGGGAACGCCTGCCGGAGGGGAAGCGCCTGGGGCATGTCATTAGCAGTTTCAAGGGCGGCTGCTCCCGCGCTTGGTGGGCGAAGAAACAGACCGCCGCTTATGCGGCGGGCACTGCTGTGGCTGCTGTTCCCGCTGTGGCTGCTGTTCCCGCTGCGTCAGCTGCGGTCCCAGCTGTGGGTACCGCGGTGGTGGTAAGGCCCTCAGGACCGCCTCTTTTTGAGCGGGGCTATCACGACCGCGTCATCAAGCGGCCGGGCATGCTGGAGAATGTGAAGCGCTATATGGCCGACAACCCCTTGCGCGCACTGATACGGCGGCAGCTGCCCCATCTGATGGAGCGCCGTCTCCATCTGCGCATCGGCACTCATGATTTTGCCGCTTTCGGGGCTCTTTTCTTGCTGAAACGTGCCGAGAAGGAGCAGGTGTTCTATCATCGCCGTGATAAGCAGGCAGGACTCCCAACGGAACAAACGGACAGCTATCGCCGTGAGCGCGACCGCCAGCTCAACGAAGCACGTGAGGGTGTCGTGCTTGTGTCGCCAGGTATCTCGAAAGGAGAAAGCCTTGTCATACACGCAGCCATCGACGAAGGACTCCCCGTCATCCAATTGCAGAAAGAGCCGATAGCACCCTATTGGAAACCCGAACTACATCGCTTTGAAGCCTGTGCAAGCGGCTCGTTGCTGATTATGTATCCTTGGGAACTCGATCAGGAAACGACTGATTATGGCCGTTTTCACCGTCTTAATGAGCTTGCTGCCGAAATCTGTACCAGCACCGATGCCGTGCTATTAGACGTCGGAGAACTTGAGTCGCGCTGAATATTTTTTTCCCGAACGGAAATTATATGCCGTTTTATTTGGTTTTTTGCCAAATGTTTACTACTTTTGCAGCCGGATAAGGCAATCTGGCGGCTGATGTCGCCTGATGTAAGGGAATCCGGTGAGAGTCCGGAACTGTACCTGCAGCTGTAATCCCCGTTAATGAGGTCTGCTCGTATAACGCCACTGACGACGTTGTCGGGAAGGTAGAGCAGGCTGGGGAAAGTCAGAAGACCTGCCTGAAGCGAGAGCAGTGTGAAACTCGTTTCAACACTGCCGAGCGAGAACAGGACTCGACGCAAAGCGTCAAGCCTGCCTGCCATATGATGACGCCCGCACAGGAATATGCGGAGACGGTAAATGACGTAAAAAAGAAGCGATGAGAAGAGCGGTATGGCTGATTGTATGCCTGTTGCTGACGATGAACGTAACGTACGGCCAAAGCAGGAGACAGAAGAGCCAGATGAGGGACTCGGTGACGCTGGAGACGGTGACGGTAACCGGTAAGTCGAAGACGCAACGTCTGCGCGAAGGAGCGCTGGCGGTGAATGCTGTCGATGTGCGCTCGCTGGTCAGCTCGATCAGTTCGCTCAG
>JAEEPZ010000138.1 GCA_016285055.1 Prevotella sp. | reverse complement strand
CGAGGGCAGCAGGGCAGCCTTCGACTGGCTGACATCCTCCTTGGCCGACTGCAGTTGCAGTCTGGCCCGCTGCAGCGTGATGTTATGCTGCATGGCGTAGTCAAGACACTGCTGCAGCGTCCAAAGACGATTAGTCTGTGCCGCCACCGATGCCGTAAGCATCAGGGCCACAGACAACAAAAAACTCTTCTTCTTCATTCTCTTTTCTCGTTTTTGCCCTGCAAAAGTAATAAGAATCTGCGACTTATCGAAATCTGCTAACAAAAATAAACATTTATTTTACGTCGTTCGGCCATGAAACAATTTTTTTTCGTAACTTTGCAGCGCAACACCTAAATGCAATGACTATGAGAAAGATGCTCGTACCCTTGATGATGGCGTGCCTGCTGATGCTAAGCAGCTGTTCGCACCAGTTAGTGAAAATGATTGAGACGCCGGTGGCCAGCCGCCCCGCCGGGCAGCATGATGTGCTCGGACTCACCACAGCACCGCTCGACACGGTGCGCGTGGGCTTCGTCGGACTGGGCATGCGCGGCCCGGGTGCTGTCGAGCGCTTTGCCCAGATAGAGGGCACCGCCGTGAAGGGCCTCTGCGACGTGGAGCCCGACCGCGTGGAGGACTGCCAGAAGCTGCTCGAGAAGTTCGGACGCCCCCGTGCCACAGCCTATAGCGGCAGCACCGAGGCCTATAAGGAGATGTGCCGGCGCAACGACATTGACCTCATCTACATTGCCACCGACTGGGTACACCACGTGCCCATCGCCCTCTATGCCATGGAGCACGGCAAGCACGTGGCCATCGAGGTGCCGGCCGCCATGAACATGGACGAGATATGGCAGCTCATCAACACGGCAGAACGCACCCGTCTGCACTGCATGATGCTCGAGAACTGCGTCTACGACTTCTTCGAGCTGGCCGCCCTGAACATGGCTCAGCAGGGACTCTTCGGCGAGGTGCTCCATGTGGAGGGCTCCTACCTGCACAACCTCGACGATTTCTGGACGGCCTACTGGCAGAACTGGCGGCTGGACTATAATGCCAAGCATCGCGGCGACGTCTATCCCACCCACGGCATCGGTCCCGACTGTCAGGTGCTGAACATCCACCGGGGCGACCGCATGGCCTATCTCGTGGCTGTCGACACCAAGCCCGTCAACGGCCCCCGCGTGGTGAAGAAGCTGACGGGCAAGGACTGTCCTGACTTCCAGAACGGCGACCAGACGTCGACGCTCATACGCACCGTCAATGGCAAGACGATGCTCATTCAGCACGACGTGCTCACGCCGCGCCCCTACAGCCGCATGTTCCAGGTGGTGGGCAGCGACGGCTATGCCAGCAAGTATCCCGTCAACCAGCTGCTGTTCCGCCAGGACAGGCTGACCAGCGACGACGTGCCCGACCACGAGAACCTCAATGCCCACGCTGCCCTGCCCGACAACCTGTGCCGCGCCATGCTCAACCGGTATCTGCCCGACTTTGTCAAGGAACTGGAAGAGAAGGCCCGCCGGGTGGGCGGTCTGGCGGCATGGACTTCCTGATGGACTACCGCCTCGTCTACTGCCTGCAGAACGGTCTGCCGCTCGACATGGATGTCTACGACATGGCCGAGTGGTGCTGTCTGGGCGAGCTGACACGCATCTCGCTCGAGAACGGCTCCGTGCCCGTGGCCATTCCCGACTTCACCCGTGGCGCATGGAACCGCATCCAGGGATTCCGCTATGCATTTAAGAAAGACAACTAAGAGACGAAGACCGGGCTTTTTATTGGCAGTTAGCCTCATGAGAATAGTGTTATGATATGGTAATGCCAAAAACAACCTGCACTTCCTGCACCTAATGCTTAACAGGCTGTCAGCCAGTCAGTTGAAAACCTGATTCTCGCTCAGAACCTGCACCCGAACCTGCACCCGAACCTGCACCTGGACTGAATAGGGCTTCTATGCACCCGGTTTGGCGCCGCCAAAAGAGCGTTCCCACGGCCTGGAACAAATGTTCCACGCTGTGGAAACATTAATAAACCGCCGCCTTTTTGGCAAAACCCGCCGCCTTTTTGTCAAAACCCGCCGCCTTTTTGTCAAAACCCGCCGCCTTTTTGTCAAAACCCGCCGCCTTTTGTCCATAACCCGCCGCTCATCATCAAGTGCAGGTTCAAGTGCAGGGTTTTGCCAATTCTGGTGCTCCTAACCTGCTGATACACAGGCTCAGTGCAGGAAGTGTAGGTTCTTTTCTGTCTTTGCCATATACATAGGCACTTAGAAGTTCACGCCGATGTTGGCAAAGAAGCAGCCAGTGTGGGCCGTGTCGAAGTAGTCGTGGCTCACGTTGGCCAGTCCAAGGTCGTAGCCCACCTCGGCATAGAGGTGGTCGAACTGCAGACCGCAGCCTAAGCGCAGGCCGGCGTCCCAGCGCTTGAAGCCCTCGTCGTCGAACGAGCTGTAGGCCTGCCGCTCGTTGAAGTCCTTGATCTTCCCGCCGACACCTACCGAGGCGTAGACACCGGCGAAGGGCTGGATGCTGGTCAGCCGGTCGAAGTTGTGTTGGTACTTCATCAGCAGCGGCACCTCCAAGTAGTCCATGTTGTAGGTGAACGTGTGACCGCCGTAGCTGCCCTTTCCGCCTTTTTCGGCATACAGCACGCCCGTCTCTAAGTAGACCGGTGTGGCCGGTGCCAGCTGGAAGCCTGCCACCACGCCGAGGCCCAGTCCGGCCTTGGGCGACCCGCCGTCTAAGTAGCGGTCGTCGCTGCTGACGGTAGCCACGCCGAGCCCAAGCCGGAGGCCATAGTAGACGTCCGTCGTCCGCTGGTAGCTGCGTGGCTGATAGCTGCCTGAATACGCCGACCGCTGCGGCAGCGGGCGTCCATATCTGCTACGGGGATATTGAGCCGTGACGGGCAGCACCGTCAGTATGGCCATCACCGAGATCATCATTATTCTTTTCATTGTCATCGCGTTTTAGTTGGTTCAACAATTCGATGGCAAAGATACGCCGTTTCGCCCACTCCGTCAACGGGAGAATCCCTAAAAGTCGGTGGGCGTTTCCCTAAACTACCATAATGATGTTAATTACGTTTGTCCTACTTCATCCTTTCAAGAAGACGCTGCGGCGACAAGACCGCTGTCTCTCTCCCCTCAAGGGGAGGGGTCGGGGGTGGGGTCAGTAACCCTATTTATATAGCAATTCGTAGCTGTGCTTCATCACGTCAGCGTGAAGCACCACTTCCCCATTGACAATGCCACGTTCTGCCTCTTCGATACGGAGATGGGCCTCTACGGGAGTTGTTGGTGCAACGTCCATTACTTCCTGTTCCTGTTCTTCAGGATAATCAGCGTTTCTCATCTTTATGGTACCTGGTCTGAATAGGACTTCGGTGCCGATGGTTTTGGCCCCAACCTCCTATAATGAGGCTCAGTGCAGGAAGTGCAGGTTCTTTTCTGTCTTTACCATATACATAGGCAAAAGAAATCATTACAAATCATTAAAATCGCTTGGCCGTTTCAACTGTTTTGTGTATCTTTGCAAAAGAAAAACATCAAACCACTTATGGATATAATTTCTCATATACGTAAAAACGGTCAGGTTTGGGAAACCCAGTCGAACGACGAGCACCAGCACGGAGTGGCTGAACTTGCATCGAGATTTGCAAGCGATTTCGGCATGGGAGAATGGGGGCGCGTGTTAGGACTACTCCACGACAAAGGGAAAGAGCAAGACGGATTTCAACGATACATCAAAAAGGAGAGTGGCTATCAACCAGACATAAAGGCATTGAAGACACCGCATGCTTACGTGGGAGCCATACTAGCCAAGCAGCAGTTCCCGCAGGCATTCCCTCTGTTGAGCAATGCCATAGCCGGACACCATCGGGGACTTTACGACTTTGGCGATCTGAAAAGCCAGTTGGCGCAGGACTTACCAAGCGATGTCAATACGATAGCAATAGATTCTACTCTCAGTATCCCACAGAAGAATATACAGATAAAGACCGACTTCCACCATCTGCAACGAATGTTGTTCAGCTGCTTAGTGGATGCCGACCGTTTAGACACTGAGGCATTTATGAACCCAGAGCAGGCTCGGCTCCGTAAGAACAAGGCCACATTAGGGCAAATGTATGAAAAGCTGTTGGCGCATTTGGAGGCTTTGAATGCCTCGTCTGATGATACTGAGGTCAATAGAGTTCGCCGTTACGTGCAGCAGCAATGCATTGAGAAGAGCAATGGCGGCATCGACTTCTACAGTCTGACCGTTCCCACTGGTGGTGGCAAGACCTTGGCTTCTGTGCTGTGGGCATTGGGACACGCCATTAAGAACGGACAGCATCGTGTCATCATCGCCATTCCCTACACCAGCATCATCGTGCAGACTGCCGCCACGCTAAAAGACATCTTCGGTGAAGAAAACGTATTAGAGCATCATAGCAATGTGAACGAAGAGGACATCAGCGACGATGAACTGGCCAAGAAGTACCAGCTTGCCACGGAAAACTGGGACTATCCCATTGTGGTGACTACCAACGTGCAACTGTTCGAGTCGTTATTCAGCAATGCCCCTTTAGCCTGTCGCAAGCTTCATAACATCGTCAAGAGCGTGTTGGTTCTTGACGAAGTGCAGACGCTTCCCCTGCAATTCCTCCGTCCTATCGTTGACACATTCAAGACGCTGAAGCGGCTCTTCGGCACATCGGTGCTATTCACCACAGCCAGCCAGCCCACATTGCAAGGCACTATCAGGGGCACAAACCCCATGACAGCTTTCGATGCCTTGCCGAAGATTTACGAAATCATCCCTGAAAGTGCGGCATTGCACGAGAAGTTGCGCCGCGTAGAGATTGACATCAACGACTTGCCACAGAGCTACGATGAAGTGGCTGCTGCCGTCATGCAGCATCCCCGGGTGTTGTGCATTGTCAACACACGGCGCGATGCCCGGGAAATCTACAACCGCCTGCCAAAAGACGAGGGCATCTGCCTGCATCTGTCGCGCATGATGTGCCCTGAGCACGTCCGCCAGACCATCCAACTTCTGAAAGAAGCCTTGAAGGATGAACAGAACACTATAATCAGAGTCGTCGCAACGCAACTGATAGAGGCCGGTGTCGACATTGACTTTCCTGTAGTTTATCGCCAGCAAGCGGGGCTTGACTCCATCCTGCAGGCTGCAGGACGTTGCAATCGGGAAGGACTACAAAAGCTTGGAACCACCCATGTATTCAGCCTGCAAAAGGAGCATACGCTGCCAAGGGGCTTTATTACACAGACAAATAATGCGCGTCTCAACATGGTTGGGCAGTTTGACTGGTTCTCGCCCGATGCCATGAGGGAGTACTACCGGCAGTTATATTCAAAGATTGAAAGCTTCGACGAGACAGTCTTCGACAAGGTGAAATACTCCATGCACGAACTGTTGTACAAGCAAGATGCGGAATTTGAGCAGGCTGCCCACTGTTTCCGCCTGATTGATGACAAAACGACAGCCGTCGTTGTCAACTGGCAATGTGGCATGGAGTTTGTTGAGAAACTCGAAAAGGAAGGTGTCACTTATCAGCTGCTGAAGATGCTGTCGCAATATAGTGTCAATGTGCGCCAAAGCGACATGCAGAAGCTCATGCAGTCTGGGGCTGTTGAGGAAGTGAGAGAAGGAGTTTTCGTGGTGAGCAACCCCGCTTTCTACGATAACAAGGTGGGACTCATCACCGACAACCAGTGGTTAGAAGAAACTTATATACTATAAATATGGAATATTACGATAAAGAATTCTGCTTAGAGGTGTGGGGGCCGATGGCCTGCTTCACACGTCCCGAACTGAAGGTAGAGCGCGTAAGCTACGGTGTCATCACGCCATCGGCGGCGCGTGCCATCTTCGAAGCCATCTTCTGGAAGCCCGCCATCCATTGGCAGGTCACCAAGATTGAGGTGCTCAATCCCATCAAGTGGACTTCCGTCAGGAGAAACGAGGTGGGAGCCGTAGCTTCAAAGAATCCTATTTACATTGACGAAGTAAAGGAAGTTGATGGTAAGTTGAAGCTTATTAATCGCCAGCAAAAGAACACCTTATTACTGAAGGATGTACACTATCGCATTTGGGCAAAACTCTGTTTTATTCCTATTAGAGAACGTGTCAAAGGAGATAAGAGCAAATATCATAGATGGTTTGATGAGAAGAATGACAAGTATAGCGTATCAAAGAATCCTCTGATTGATGCAGTAGAAAATGATTTGCTTCGCAAAGACGAGAATCCTGGCAAGTATAACGCCATGTTTGAACGTCGTGCCAGTAAAGGGCAATGCTTCAACCAACCCTATTTAGGTACTCGTGAGTTTTCTGCTTCTTTCTGTTTAGTCAATCCTGAAACTGATGTATTAGATGCACCCATTGAAGAAAGCCGTGACTTTGGCATTATGCTCTATGACATGGACTTCGAGACTGATTTGAAAAATCCACCAGCCATGTTCTATCGTGTGAAGATGGAAAACGGTGTCATTATTGTTCCGCCTAAAGACAGTGAGGAGATTCTAAGATGATACTAAAGGCACTTTATGATTATTACCATCGCTGTGGTAATCTGCCCCAAAAGGGATTAGAGCTAAAAGAAATCGGTTATCTCATTGTGATTGAACCAAATGGCTCATTCCTTCGTATAGAGAGCAGAATGCTTGACAAGAAACATGCACAACAATTTCTTGTTCCTCAGACAGTTCTAAGGTCTGGGCGTAAATATGTAGGCAATTATTTATGGGATAATTGTGAATATGTTACTGGGTATTCAAATAAGAATCAAGATAAAGCTGTCTTATGCAACAAGGCATTTATTAAGCGAGTTGAAGAACTAAAGAGTAAAATTCCGCAAAGTATCCTTGTCAGTGCCGTATTCAACTTCTATAACAAATACCCAAGCGCCCACGATGTATTGAAAGATGATGCTATGTGGAAAGAAATGTCTTCATCAACAAAGAATGTGTCTTTTCTACTTCAGGGGGCAGTCTCAATTGCTGCTATGGATGACGATGTCATCAGATTGTCTAAAGATAATACCGAAAGCTCTGATGTACGTTCATGTTTAGTTACGGGTATTAAAGGGAAGATAGCAAGAGTACATGCCAAAGTACCGTTGCAAGGTAATGCGTTTTCTTCTTTGGTGTCGTTTAAAGATGGTAAGGGTTATGATTCTTACGGGAAAGAACAAGGAGCAAACGCACCTATCAGCGAAGAAACCGTATTTGCATACACCACAGCACTCAACCATTTGCTGGCATCAGATTCACGGAATAAGTTCACGTTAGGAGACCGTACTTTCCTCTTTTGGGCATCCAAGAACGATGAGGCATGCCAGCAAGCAGAGTATAATTTTTACAGTCTGTTTGGTTTCGATGAGCAGAAAGATGACCCAAACAAGAACATAGAACAAGTACGAAAGGTTTTTAAAGCCATCTATAAGGGCACAGTGAAGACCACGTATGAGGACACTTTTTATGTTTTGGGTCTTGCCCTCAATGCATCTCGAATTGCTGTTACCTATTGGGCTGAGATTCCACTTCGTAAGTTTGCAGGAGCCATCTGTAAACATTTTGACGATATGGATATAATTGGCACACATGCGAAAAAGAAGCCTTATGCGAGTTTGCTGAGTATCATTAGTAGTGTCACCCTTGATGGAAAGGTTTCTGATGCTGTACCAAATCTTGCCGATACGGTAATTAAAAGTGTTTTTGAGGGATTACCATATCCTCATACACTATTTTTATCCTGTATTAGGCGTATTCGAGCAGAGTCTGAAAATAAGAAATGGGATGAAGCAATAAAAAGAGGATGGTTTCTAACTCGTGCTGCCATTATCAAGGCCTATCTAAATAGAACTGACAAAAATTATAAAACTACAAAAGAAATGAATAAAGACAACACCAACCCAGGCTACCTTTGTGGCCGACTGTTTGCTGTATTGGAGCGAATTCAAGAGATTAGCAATCGTGAGAATGACTATTTCACCAATCTGAGAAGCAATTATATGAATACGGCTTCGACTACTCCATCTGTTGTTTTCCCGACAATCCTAAACCTTTCTGTACATCACTCTGACAAACTTGACAGAAAGGATGGAATTCTGTTCGAAAAGGACAAACAAGAGATTATTGGCAAACTTGTTGATTTCCCAAATCAACTTAGTTTGCAAGACCAGGGACGTTTCTTCATCGGTTACTATCACCAGCGACAGAACTTCTTTGCGAAGAGCGAAGAGAACAATAATGAATAATAACAATCAAAAATCATACAACTATGAGTGAACTGAAAAACAGAATCGATTTCGTCTACATCTTCGATGTACAAGATGGTAATCCAAATGGCGACCCCGATGCAGGCAACCTGCCTCGCGTAGATGCAGAAACAGGTATGGGTCTCGTGACAGATGTTTGTCTGAAGAGGAAAGTGAGAAACTATATTCAAGTATCTATGGCAGGTATTGATGGTAATGATATTCTTGTAAAATCAAAAGAGATTTCAGGAGAAGAAGTTTTCATCAACAAGGAGATACGGAATGCTTACGGAGACCTTGGAATCCAATTAAAGGTTAAAGATAAAGCTAAGCCTGAACAGGTAGAGTCAGGAAGGAAAAGAATGTGCGAAAAATTTTACGATGTGAGGACCTTCGGCGCAGTACTTTCTACTGGACCAAATGCAGGACAAGTCCGGGGCGCCGTCCAAATAACTTTTGCAAGAAGTGTGGATTCTGTCGTATCATCAGAGCATGCTTTGACTGTTTGTGCTGCAAGAGACGAGGACAAGACATACGATTCGCAAGTCGGCATCCAAGGCCGCAAAGCTACAGTTCCCTACGGTCTTTACGTCTGCCACGGTTTTATCTCTGCCAATCTTGCCAAGCAGACAGGCTTTTCTGAAGAAGACCTTGAGCTGTTCTGGGAGGCACTGAAGAATATGTTCGACGTTGACCGTTCGGCGGCTCGTGGACTGATGAGTGCGCAGAAGCTGATTGTGTTCAAGCATGACTCCGTGCTGGGTAACGCGCCTGCCAACAAACTCTTTGAAAGAGTGAAGGTTGAGAAAGTGAGTGATGGCGCACCTCGCCAGTTTGCTGACTACCAAGTGAGCATTGACAAGGATAACCTTCCTACTGGCGTGACTGTCGAAGAACTGATTTAGCTGCTGACGGTAAGGAGAACGAGTATGTGCAAATTTTGCACATACTGCCGAGATGCAACTATTTCCAAAATGGAAACAGTTTAATACAAAATAGCGCATGTATAGCGAGGACGATATTCTCATGTTGTCGGGGATTCAGCACTACAGGTTTTGCCCCCGGCAATGGGCATTGATACACATAGAGCAGCAGTGGGCCGACAACCGCCTGACATCACCTCAACAAGAATGAGAACAGACGGGTTGAGACCATAGGCCGCGAGACTTCCTATAACGTCAACGGTGCGCTCATTCTGTGATTGCGAACGTCGTGTGATACAAAAAAACTCCGTTATTCGCAACCGCTGATAATCAACAACTTGGCATATTAGCTCAACTCTGATACGTGGCCACAGATAGAATGTTCGCAAATAGCGTTGTTCAATTCTTTGATTATCAACTGCAAATATAAGACACAGTCGCCCCCTGTGTGGGGGCGTGGATTGAAACAGGTAACGCCCTATCTGCGCCATGATGTCGCGGTCGCCCCCTGTGTGGGGGCGTGGATTGAAACCAAAAAACTAATTCAGCCCCTTTTTCGAGGCGTGGTCGCCCCCTGTGTGGGGGCGTGGATTGAAACACCGTAGCCACCGGAGCGTAAACTATGGACTGGGTCGCCCCCTGTGTGGGGGCGTGGATTGAAACGTGGAATGGGTAGAGCCTGCTCCTACGCCTGAAGTCGCCCCCTGTGTGGGGGCGTGGATTGAAACCACTGGCCGACCGCGCCAAGAAATCCTGGCAGTGTCGCCCCCTGTGTGGGGGCGTGGGTTGAAACTGATATGCACATAGCATATAGGGCGAAAACTTCAGTCGCCCGTGTGTGTGTGAATTCAAACAAACACCCGTCGGCGGCATGTTCGCGCCATCTTCCTGTCCTTTGCTGACAAACCCGCCGCACAGTGCTTTTCAGCCACGCGCCTGCCAGTATTGGACTATATTAGTCATGTAAACAAGTCGTCAATAAGAACTTGCGACTGAACAATACTGCTATGAGCGTTTGGCCTAACAGGGCGATGCTCGGAACAAGAAACAGCACAAAGGCATTCTTATCCGTCATCTGCTCCATTATCTTCAGACTGGTATAGGTTTTACCCGTACCGCAAGCCATAATCAGTTTGCCGTGCTCATTGCGCTGCTCTACAAATTATTCGTAGGCTTTCGACATGGCGGTCAACTGGTGTGGGCGTGGCTGCTTACCAGGCAGTTTGGCATTGTCGCCATAAAGACCGGCTTTTAGTTTCTCCCAGTCAACGGCTGAGATTTCGAGATCATAGAGGGATATGCGGTTGAAGGGCTTGCTCAGTCCTTGTATGGCTGCTTCGGCGTTAGCCCCCCAGCGCTTACGGGTGGTCTGCACCCAAAGCAGGTTTGAGAACTCACGTGTCTGGAAGGTCTCAGGATCGAGGAAAGTCCGGCTGGCATTAGCCAGGAAACTGTCTACTGCGCCCTTAGAAATCAGCGCATCTTCGGCATAACACTTACATTGGATAGCCCAATAGTCGCCCGTCTCAGTACGAGCCACCAGATCTATACCAAGGTCCTTTCCGCCAAAGTCCTTGCGGGCAGGAAATTCTTCCCACAGCCAGACTTGTTGCAGATTGGCATAACGGGGATCGGTGAGAAACCAGAGTTTCATCAGACGTTCAAAGTCTGTACCCTTTTCTTTTTCAGTTAGAGACTTCTGGCGGATTTCCG
>JAEEPZ010000020.1 GCA_016285055.1 Prevotella sp. | reverse complement strand
GATATTACAGACCCCACCCCTCGCTCGGCCGAAGGACGCTTGCAAGGCAAGAACCCCTCCCCGTAAGGGCAGGGTTCAAGAGGGGATGGCTGCGCATGAATAGGTCAACTGCTATATCATTGCCTAATTTTGCCGGTGGGCTGACTTGGAGAGCTTGTGCGTTTTACCCGGCCTAAAAGTGCTGCAGAACGTAGGGAATGAGGAAGAAATGAGACATTTATCGCGTGATGATACATTTTTTTAAAATAAATGAGACATTTATTGAACACTCTTTGGTTTTTACTTTGTAAATTTGTGCCCAAAATCTAACAACTAACAATTGATTCTAAAAACATGAAGAAGGTTTTACTGCTTTTGCCCTTTCTGGCAATGATGATTGGCTGTACTACCACTGAGAAGCCTGCCGACAACCCTGTGTTGACTATTGAGGGTGGCAAGATTCAAGGCGTGCTGGCCGAGAATCCCGGTGTCTATGTCTATCGTGGCATCCCCTACGCTGCACCTCCCATCGGCGATTTGCGCTGGAAGGAGCCTCAGCCCGTGGTGGCGTGGGACTCGGTGCGCGTCTGCGACCGTTTCGGCCATCCCGGCTACCAGGCGGTGCACTATCCCGGATTCTATGCCTCAGAGTGGGGCTATGGCGACGAAGCTCCCTACAGTGAGGACTGCCTCTACCTGAATGTGTGGACGAAGGCTCCCGGTCAGGTGGACAAGAAGCTGCCCGTGGCTCTCTGGATACACGGCGGCGGCTACCGCGAGGGCTGGGGATCGGAGCCTGAGTTCGACGGACAGGAGTGGGCGTCGAAGGACGTGGTGCTCGTCTCAATCAACTATCGCCTCGGCATCTTCGGGTTCATGACCTACCCCGAGCTGTCGGCAGAGAGTCCTCATCATGTCAGCGGCAACTACGGCATCCTCGACCAGATACAGTCGCTGAAATGGATCAAGGCCAACATCGCACAGTTTGGCGGCGACCCCGACAACGTCACCATCTTCGGCCAGAGTGCTGGCGCCGGCAGTGTGCGCACGCTATGCGAGAGTCCGCTGGCCCGTGGTCTCTTCCACAAAGCTGTCATCATGAGCGGCGGCGGCATCAATGTGCCTGCCAAGGAAGGTGAGGAGGCCAAGCCTGCCACGCCCGTCAACCGTTTCTTCATGTACAACCCCACGCTGGCCGAGAGCGAGGCTGAGACGAAGAAGGTGATGGACTGGGCCGGACTGACCGACCTGGAGAAGCTGCGCCACGCCTCCACCGAAATCATGTACACCGTGGGACAGCTGTACAACATGGTGACTAAGAATGATGTGTTCCTCATGCAGCGCCCCATCGTCGACGGCTATGTCAGCCTGAAGAATTTCGACGAGGCCACGCGTGAAGGCACCATCGCCGACGTGCCCTACATGATTGGCTACACCCTCAACGACATGGGCGCCATGGGTCCCGGCATTGCAGAGTTCTGCAAGGTACGTCAGGAGAAGGGCGGCAAGGCCTGGGCCTACGAGTTTGCCCGTCCGTTGCCCGACGACGGCAAGCACCCCGAGATAACCGACCGTCTGAAGGGCGCGTTCCACTCCAGCGACCTCTGGTTTGTGTTCAAGAGCCTGAAGCACTGTTGGCGCCCCTGGACACAGGGCGACTGGGACCTGTCGGAGAAGATGCTCACCGCTTGGACCAACTTCGCCAAGTACAGCGACCCCAACGGCGAGGACGGCAAGGCACTGGGCTGGGAGCCATGCACGGCCGAGAAGCCGCTGTTCATGCTCTTCAAACTTGACGACAAGGATGCCGAGGCTTCGGCCATGGGCGAGCCTATCGTGCCGGAACCCGTGCCGTTCCCGTCACGCTAAAATCGTACGAAGAAAATACGAAACGTTCGGATTCTTGTCCAAAGCCTGCGGATTTTTCCCAAGAAATGAAGTAAAAAAACATAGAAACTCATGAAAAAGATTATCAGTTCACTTTTCGCATTGTGCTGTTCACTAAGCATGACGGCACAGCCTGCCGGCGGTTTTGGCGGCTTTCAGATGCCTGAAGTCAAGTTGGAGACCAGTCAGCAGTGGAAAGACGTCAACTATGCCGGCGATGACCAGGCCTATCACACCTGCGACATCTACCTGCCCAAAGTGGTGAAGGACAGCTATCCTGTCGTCATCCATATCTACGGCAGTGCGTGGTTCAGCAACAACAGCAAGGGTGCTGCCGACCTGGGCACCATTGTGAAGGCGTTGCTCGACAATGGCTTTGCCGTGGTGTGCCCCAACCATCGCTCCAGTATGGACGCCAAGTGGCCCGCACAGATCAACGACATCCGTGCCGTCATCCGCTTTGTGCGCGGCGAGGCGAAGAAATACCATTTCGACACCAGCTTCATCGCCACCAGCGGCTTCTCCTCCGGCGGCCACCTCTCCTCGACGGCTGCCACGACCAGCGGCTTGAAGACTGCCACCGTAGGCACCGTCACCGTGGATTTGGAGGGTACTGTGGGCAACTACCTCGACCAGCCCAGCACCGTCAATGCTGCCTGCGACTGGTCCGGCCCTGTGGACCTGACGGCCATGGACTGCGGCGAACACATGACGATGGGCGAGAACAGTCCCGAGGACGTGCTGCTGGCTTCGAAAATAGACAAGGAGCCCGACAAGTACCGCAGCCTCAGCGCCACCAACTATGTCAGCAAGAACAACCCGCCCATCATCATCTTCCACGGTGAGAAGGACAACGTCGTGCCCTGCTGCCAGGGAAAGAAGTTCTATGAACTGCTGAAGGCCGCCGGTGTCAGGACCGAGGCCACCTTCGTGCCCGAGGGCGGACACGGCATGGGCATGTACAGCGAGGAGAACCTGAGCAAGATGGTGAACTTCCTGAAAGAGACAATCGTAAACAAATAACTCTACTTTCGCCAGCATCCATGTGCAGCCAAAATCTGTGCAATCTGTGGTGATGTCAAATTCATTCAATCCGTTGTTAAATTAAATTGAGAGTATGAAGAAATTGCTTTTATCCATATTGTTGTTGAGCTGTGCCGTGGCTGGCAGTGCACAGCCCAAGTGCAACGCCGACGGCACAGTGACGTTCCAGTTCAGGAATGACTCAGCGCAGAAAGTGCTCGTCGACGTGCAGTTTGCCGGACGTAAGGAGATGTCTCGCGGCGCCGACGGTCTCTGGACGTTGACGTTGCCCGTTCCTGCCCCGGATATGTACCCCTACTGTTTCATCGTCGACGGCGTCAGCGTCATGGACCCGGAGAACCCGCAGTATTTCCCCAACGAAGGCTTCAAGAACAGCCTCTTGGAGGTGCCGTCGCGTGAGGGCGCACTGCCCCATGACATCCGCAGCGACGTGGAGCACGGACGCGTGGAGTACATCCACTACTACTCGAAGAGCCTTGGCGCCACCAACAACGCCGTGGTCTATCTGCCGCCCTCATACATGATGGACATGCAGAAGAAATATCCCGTCTTCTATCTCATCAGTGGCACCACCGACACCGAGGAGGTCTATTTCAAGGTGGGCCGTGTGAACTTCATCCTCGACAACCTGATAGCCGACAAGCAGGCCAAGGACATGATTGTGGTGATGCCCTACGGCAATCCCATGAAGCTGAAGCTGCCTGATGCCCCCACCACCGTGCCCGGTGCAACGACGAAAGAGCGCTCAGAGGCCATGGCCGCTCAGATGCGCTTCGGCGGCGATGTCTTCAGCAAGGATCTCATCAACGACCTGATGCCCTACATCGAGAGCAACTACCGCACCATCAACAACAAGGACAACCGTGCCATCGGCGGCTTCTCGCGTGGCGGCAACCAGGCACTGTTCAACGGTCTGACCAACCTCGACAAGTTCTCCTATCTGTGCTCTTACAGCTCGTTCACATCGACCGACATCCCCGACGTCTATGATCAGGCTGCCGAGACGAACAAGAAAATCCAGCTGTTCTGGCTCGGCGTAGGCACCGACGACTTCCTCTACGGCAATGCCCGCGACTACATGGAGTTCCTCGACAAGAAAGGCATTACCAGCGTCAAGGAGTTCACCACCGACAAGTTCGGCCACACATGGATGAACGCCAGGTATTTCCTCTACAAGACGCTGCCGCTGCTGTTCAACAAGAAGGCCGCCGAGGCCGCTATGAAGGAGGCCAAGCCAGCGCCTGCCGCTACCGGCCAGGAGCAGCAGTTCACGCCTGGCGTCATGGCCCGCCTCTTCCCCAAGCCCATCATCTCGCCCGAATACACCGAGCAGGGCATCACCTTCCGTTTCAAGGCACCCGAGGCCAAGAAGGTGGAACTGGACACCGAGTTCCGGCCTGAGAACATCGTCATGGAGAAGGACAGCGACGGTGTGTGGAGCACCACCGTCACCGACTTCATCTTCGAGACCTTCGAATACTGCTTCGTTGTCGACGGAATGCGTGTCACCGACCCCAACAATATGTTCATCTCGCCCGAGAAAGGCTTCAAGTACAGCATCGCCGACAATCCTCACTCGCCCTTCAACTTCGCTTCGCAGGGCGACATCCCGCACGGCCGCACGGCTTACGACATGGCGCGCCAGGAGGCTTGGTACACGTCACCCATGCCTGGCAACACGATGACCATGCCCGTCTTCATCCAACTGGTGCCGGGCGAGGGCGACACCATGGAGAGCTGGTTCAAGGTGGGCAATGCTGATGCCATCGCCGACAAACTGCTGGCCGACGGCAAGACGAAGCCCTGCATCATCACCACGAGCACACTCGACTTCATGCAGGGAATGCCTCAGATGCCTGGCTTCGGCGTGAGGACCCTGAAGGCCGACGACTATCCTACGTGGAGCCTGCGCAAGCGTGCCTTGGTCAAGCTGCTCTTCGACATCGGCAAGGAGCCCGACCGTGGCTTCCCCGGCATGGGCGGTCCCGGCATGGGCGGCCCGCGCGGCGGTCAGGGCGGACGCTTCCCGCGTGGCGGCGGCTTTGGCGGAGGCGGCGGCTTCGGCGGCGGAGGTGGCTTCGGCGGCGGATTCCCTCGCGGCGGCGGATTTTAATGTGATTTCTCAATGACAATGCAAACAACATAAGGACAATAACTGGTTATGACAAAGAAAGTTATCCTGACGGCCATGGCGCTCACAATGAGTGTCATGGGCGTCTTCGCACAGTATCAATACAGTTGGCAGAATCCTCAGCTGCCAAGGACTGAACGTGTGGAGAGTCTGCTGAAAATGCTGACACCCGAGGAAAAAGTGGGACTGATGATGAACAAGAGCATCTCGATAGACCGTCTCGGCATACCGTCCTACAACTGGTGGAGCGAGGCCTGCCACGGTGTGCGCCAGAGCGACTACACCGTCTATCCGCAGCCCATCGGCATGGCCGCCGCCTTCAACGCGCAGCTGGTCTACGATGTCTTCTCGCAGGTCAGCGACGAGGCACGCGCCAACTGGAACCGCTCCGACCACAGCGTGCAGCACGTGGACATGGGCGCCATCTACTATCCCGGCAATCCTGAGCTCACATTCTGGTGCCCCAACGTCAACATCTTCCGCGACCCGCGCTGGGGACGCGGACAGGAGACCTGCGGCGAAGACCCTTACATGAACGCCGTGCTGGGCGTACAGACGGTCAAGGGTATGCAGGAACCAGCCCCCCTGTCGTCCCCCGAGGGGGACACAAGTGTTGGCAAGCCTAAGTATTACAAGACCCACGCCTGCGCCAAGCACTATGCCGTGCACAGCGGTCCGGAGCCCCTGCGCCACTCCATGAATGTGGAGCCGTCGAACCGCGACCTCTGGGAGACCTATCTGCCGGCCTTCAAGGCACTGGTGAAGAAAGCCGATGTGCGCGAGGTGATGTGCGCCTACCAGCGCTTTGAGGGCAAGCCATGCTGCTCAAGCGACCGCCTGCTCATCGACATCCTGCGCAACAAGTGGGGCTATGAAGCCATTGTCCTCACCGACTGCGATGCCATCAACAATTTCTTCAACCGCGGACAGCATGAGACACACAAAGACCCGCTGTCAGCATCGGTCGACGCCGTGCTCAACGGCACCGACCTGGAGTGCGGCAAGGTGTTCATGTGCCTGACCGACGGCTTGAAGCAGGGCCTCATCAAGGAGGAAGACCTCGACGGACACCTGCGTAAGACGCTGATGGGCCGCTTCGAACTGGGCATGTTCGACCCCGCCGACATGTTGCCCTGGGCCAACCTTGGCGAGGATGTCATCAGCAGCGAGGCCCACAACCAGACGGCTGTGCAGGCCGCTCGCGAGTCGATGGTGCTGCTCTACAACGGGCCGCAGAACTCTGTCCTTCCCCTGTCGAAGAGCATCAGGACGCTGGCAGTGCTCGGCCCCAATGCCGACGACGTCGAGCTGCTGAACGGCAACTACGGCGGCTCGCCCACGAAGGCCCACCAGCACTCGCTGTTGGAGGGCATCCGCAAGGCTCTGCCTAACACCAACATCATCTATCACAAGGCATGTGAGCTGAACGACGAATACGAGACCGTGCCCCACCTGCTGGACTTCAACAATGGCCAGGGCGTGCTGGCAGAGTTCTGGAACAATGCCGACATGAGCGGCGAACCTGTCACCAAGGGCTACTACAAAGAGCTGAACTTCTCTACCTTCGGTGCCTGGGGCTTTGCCGACGGTGTTAGCCGCGACACCCTCTCCGTGCGCATCAGCGGACAGTACAAGGCCACGTTCACGGGCGAGATGAAGTACACCCTCACCACCGACAACGGCTACATCCTGAAAGTCAATGGCCAGGTGGTGGAGGAAGGCAAACCCAGCGGCCGCCGCGGCTTCGGCTTTGGACGCCGCGTGGAGTACAAGTCGTTCCCCGTGGAGGCCGGCAAGACCTACGACGTCAGCATTGAGTACAGCCACGACCACGGACAGTTCGCCATGCTGCGCGGCGACATCTGTGAGCGCAAGCTCATCGATTTCACCGACCTGGCCAACGAGGTGAAGGTGGCCGACGCCATCGTCATCATCGGCGGCATCTCAGCCCGTATGGAGGGCGAGGGCGGCGACAAGCAGACCATCGAGCTGCCCACCGTGCAGCAGAACCTCATCAAGGCCATGCACACCACGGGCAAGCCCGTCATCTTCGTCAACTGCAGCGGCTCGGCCATCGCCTTCGGCAGCGTCGAGGGACAGTACGACGCCCTGCTGCAGGCATGGTATCCCGGCCAGGGAGGCTCGCAGGCGTTGGCCGAGGTGCTCTTCGGCGACTACAACCCCGGCGGCAAGCTGCCCGTCACCTTCTACCGTTCCAATGCCGACCTGCCCGACTTCCTCGACTATTCGATGAAGAACCGCACCTACCGCTACTTCACCGGTAAGCCGCAGTATGCCTTTGGCTACGGCCTCAGCTACACCACCTTCAGTGTGGGCAAGGCCAAGGTGAAGGCCAATGGCGGCAAACCCGAGGTCACCCTGACCATTCCCGTGAAGAACACGGGCAAGCGCGAGGGCACCGAGACCGTGCAGGTCTATGTGAAGCGCTTAGGCGACCCCGGCGCTCCCATCAAGGCATTGAAGGGATTCCAGAAGCTTAGCCTCAAGCCCGGCGAGACGCAGAAGGCCGTCATCACCCTCGACGGCGAGGCCTTTGAATACTATGACGAGAACATCGACGAACTGGCCGTGAAGAGCGGACGCTATCAGCTGCTCTACGGCACGTCGTCGCGCGATGAAGACCTGCAGACGGTCGATTTCGTAGTGAAATAGATAAAATGAACGCGAACATATTATAATAAAAACACAATGAAAAAAACACTAACAACTATCCTCATCTGCCTGCTCTCCTTCATGGGTGTGCAGGCTCAGTTGTCGACCAATCCCTACAAGTTCCTCGGCAACATTACTACCCGATATAATGTGGATGCCGGTGGCGGCGTTCCTGCGTATTACACGCTCTGGAACCAGATTACCTGCGAGAACGAGTCCAAGTGGGCTTCCGTAGAAGGCACCAGGGGCAGTTTCAACTGGGGCTGTGACAAGGCTTTCAACTATGCCAAGCAGCATAAATTCACCTACAAGTTCCATGCACTGGTGTGGGGCGCACAGTATCCCGGCTGGTTAGAGAGCCTCTCGGCCAAGGAGCGCTTTGCTGCGCTCACCAACTGGTTCAACAAAGTGAAGGCTAAGTACAACACCTTGCCCATGATTGACGTGGTGAACGAGGCCGTGGGCAATCACCAGGCAGGAAACCCCATGATGAAGGAGACCCTGGGCGGTGGTGGCAAGACTGGCTATGACTGGCTGGTCAAGGCCTTCGAGATGGCCTACGAGCGCTGGCCCGATGCCATTCTCATCTACAATGACTATAACTCACTGCGCTGGGATGTGGACAACTATATCACCTTGGTGCAGACATTACGCGATGCCGGTGCGCCCATCGATGCCTACGGCAACCAGTCGCACGATGTCAACGACATCAGCTCAAACGAACTGAGCAATGTGCTGAAGAAGCAGCAAGACGCCCTGCAGATGCCGATGTTCATCACCGAGTTGGACATCGACAAAGCCGACGACGCTCAGCAGAAGGCACAGTATCAGAAGGTGTTGCCGCTGATGTGGGAAGCACCCTATTGCGCTGGCGTCACCCTCTGGGGCTATATTCACGGCGCTACCTGGGTGGACAACTCTGGCCTTTACAAGAACGGCGTGGAGCGTCCGGCCATGACATGGATTAAGGAATATATGGCCAGCGACAAGGCCAAGAACGCTGTCAGCCCCCTGCCCGGCACGAAGAAAGAGGCTTCCATCTACATCCGTCCCGCTTCGCTGAAAGTGGCCAAAGGCGATGTGCTGCCTATCAAGGTGCGTGCCCGGCTGGCCACCAAGACCATCGAGAAGGTGGACCTCTATGTGGGCAGCGAACTGGTGAAGACCATGACCGAGGCTCCCTACATTGCCGAGTACACCACGAGCAAGACCGGCTGGAACACCACGAAGGCCGTGGTCACTGCTACCGACGGCTCCACCTACGAGCGCTACGGCCGCTTCAACGTGCTCAGCTCCACCACCAAGCGTGAGCCTTACAACGAGACAGCCTTCCAGCTGCCGGGCACCATCAGCGTCACAGAGTTCGACAAGGGCGCTTCGGGCGTTTCCTACAGCAATGCTTCACGCAATCTCGTCGCTACCAAGGACGGCGCATGGATGGAGTATACCGTCGATGTAGCCGAGGAAGGCACCTATGCTTTCGATGCCGAGGTCGCTTCTACAAAGACGGGCGGCATGTTCCACCTGGCAGAGTATTCATTCGACAATCTGGACTATCTCACAGAATATATCGAAGTGCCCAACACGGGGAGCACCACCGATTACCAGACCTTGCACTGCCTGATGCAAATGCCGCTGACCGCCGGACGCCATGTGCTTTGTCTGAACATCGACAAAGGCGGCTTCTACATCAAGAACCTCGCCTTCAGCCGTTATGAGGAAGGCAAGAACATCACCGTCACCATCAATTCTATCAGGCCCTCCACCATCTCTGTCGGCGACTCGGCTGTCATCACCGTCACGCCCAAGTCAACCGACAGCACCATAGAGCATGTGAAGCTTTACGCCAACGACATGCTGATAGCCACACTGACAGAGTCGCCCTACACCTACGCTTACTATCCTGCCACCAAGGGCACGTACACCATTGTCGCCACGGCCACAGATGCTGAGGGAAGGTCGAAGACCTCGGCCAAGAAGACGCTGAAGGTCAACGGCAAGCGTACACCCTACAAGGAGATGAGCCTGCCAGGCATCGTGCAGTTTGAGGACTTCGACAAAGGCGGTGAGGGCCTGAGCTTCCATGATTCCGATGCTAATGACGAGGGCGACGCCAAATACCGCACCGACAATGAGGGCGTGGACATCGTCAAGGGCAATGGCGGCAATGCTATTGGCTACACCGCTGCCAACGAATGGCTGGAGTACACCGTCAACGTGACCAAGGCCGGTGTCTATAACTGCGAGGCCACCGTGTCGTCGGGCACCACAGGCGCTGCCTTTACCGTCAGCCTGCGCGACAACGGCCAGACCAAACAGCTCTGCAAGTTCACCATTCCTCAGACTGCCAGCAACAGCTGGGACACTTACGCCACAGTGAGTGCCAAGCTGTCGCAGGAATTGCCGGAAGGCCAGCACATCCTGCGTGTCACCATCACAGGCGCCAACGGCAACCTCGACAAGATGGAGTTCACCCGCGAGGGTGGCGATGAGCCGCCTGTCACCGCCGATTCTAACTTCTACGTCTATCTCTGCTTCGGACAGTCGAACATGGAGGGCAACGCCACGCCCGAGGCTATCGACAAGACCAATGTCGATCCGCGCTTCCAGACGCTGGCCTGCGTCAACTTCTCCAGTCCGCAGCGCACCATGGGACAGTGGTACACCGCCACGCCGCCCATCGTACGTCAGGGAACAGGTCTCGGCATGGCCGACTACTTCGGACGCACCATGGTGAAGAACCTGCCTGAGAATGTGCAGGTGGGCGTCGTCGACGTGGCCATCGGCGGAACGAAGATTGAAGGCTTTATGCAGGATCAGGTGGCCAGCTACATTGCCTCGATGAATCCCAGCTCCGAGGGCTGGCTCATCAACTACTTCAAGGAGTACGACAACGACCCCTACCAGCGACTCGTCGACATGGCCAAGATTGCACAGCAGAAGGGCGTCATCAAGGGCATCCTGCTGCATCAGGGCGAGAGCAACAACGGACAGAGCGACTGGCCTCAGAAGGTGAAGAAGATTTACGATAGTCTGATAGCTGACCTTGGCCTCAATGCTGCCGACGTGCCCTTGTTCGTGGGCGAGACGGTGAGCCAGGCCGAAGGCGGTGCCTGCTGGCATCACAACGCCGTGATAGCCAAGGTGCCCAGCGTCATTCCCAACTCTTACGTCATCTCCTCAGCCAATTGTCCGCAGAAGGGCGACGGCCTGCACTTCACCGCTCAGGGCTATCGCATCATGGGCGCTCGCTACGCCAAGCAGGCACTGAAGCTCATGGGCATCGACGCCGTCATTGACGAGCCGGAAGAGCCGTCGTCGGAGAAGGAGATAGCACAGCGCTTCACCAGCATCGACGCCATCGGCTCTACGCCGTTTGCCATCGTCGAGGAGACCAGCGGCAAGGCATTCTTCGGCTCTGACAATCAGAACTTAGGATTCGACAGCTATGCCGCCGCCTTCGTCGATACCAACACGGGCTATCTCTTCAAGATGGAGAACAGCTCGGCCAACAATGGCTATCTGCTCCGCCTCATCCAGCCCAACGGCGACCCCTACAGCATCTGGGGCAGTCCCGGCTATCTGAACTCGCAGCCCGTCGATGGATGGTGCAGCTTCATCCTCGGCCTGAACAACCAGAACGGACAGGATTTGGAGAACGGTGCCGTGTGGGACATCCAGTATGTGGCTGGCAAAGGCTTCACGCTGAAGAATGTTGGAACGGGCAAGTATCTGCAAGATGCCAACACTGCCAAGTACGACGACCCGGCTTACTTCACCTTCTGCACACTCCGTGCAAAGACGGGCATCGCACCGCTCACCATCGACCGTACAGCCAATGCCGGCATCTTTACACTGCAGGGCGTGAAGGTGGGAACAACCGAAGAATGGAGCACGCTGCCGAAGGGAGTTTACATTGTTGACGGCAAACTGCGCATGAAACGTTGATATGATAATCCGCCATCGCGGATGATCAAAGGCTGATAGAATCATGAGAAAGACACTTGTGTCGACTGCCATGCTGCTGATGTCGATGGGCGTTCTTGCTGAAGAGCGCACCATCGACATCAGCGGCATCTATATCAAGAATGGAAAAAAACACATCGTCAGACCATAACATGAAAAAACTCAACAACATTCCTTCCTTCACGCTGCCAGTGCTGGCTCTTGTCATCATCGCCAGCCTGCTCTTGATATTCGAAGCAGACTTGCTTTGGAAGACGCAGGAGACCAACTTGTTCCTCGACACTAAGCTCTTCTTCAAGGAGATGATGGTGGAGCCGGGAGGATTCCTCAGCTGGGTCAGTGCCTACTTCACGCAATTCTTCTTCTATCCTTGGGTAGGTGTGCTGTTGCTGTGCGCTTGGTGGCTGTTGCTGATGTGGTTGTTGAAGCGCACCTTCCGTCTCAGTGGGTGGTGGATGGCCCTCACCGTCATCCCCGTCCTTTTCCTGCTGGTCACCATTGTCGACATGGGCTATTGGATCTATATCCTGAAGCTCCGTGGCCACGTCTTCCTTGGCACCATCGGCACCACAGCCGTCGTGGCGTTGCTCTGGGCCTTCAGGGCGCTCGCTGCCGTGCAGCTTTCGCTCAGGCTCAAGCCGCTGCTGCTGGCAGGCTTTGTGCTGGCTACCTGTTTCCTGGGCTATCCGCTCATGGGCATCTACGGTTTAGGTGCTACGGTGCTCATGGCCGTATGGGTATGGCGCTTGGAGCCGCATCGGCTGTCGGCAGTGGCTGTCAGTCTGACGGGCTTGCTCAGCGTGTGGCTCTTGCCGCTGTTCTTCTATCGTTATGTCTATTATCAGACCAACGTTGCCAACATTTACGTCGCCAAGTTGCCGCTCTACTATGTGCAGGAGGAGTATTTTTCCTATTATGTCCCCTTTCTCCTGCTGTTGGCATTCTTCCTGGTGATGGTCGTTGCCAGCAGACCCACCCCCAGCCCCTCCCTGCAAGGAGGGGAGCAAATACCTGGGAGGCAGGTAAAAGCGAAGGGCAAGGAAAAGTCGGGCAAGGTCGCGTATAGCAAGGTAACTTCTCCCCTCCCTGCAGGGAGGGGCTGGGGGAGGGGCTTGGCCCTTATCCTCCTCCTTGCTGCTGCCGTCTACACCTATGCCAACTGGTTTCGCGATGAGAACTTCCATCACGAGCTGTCCATGCAGCGCAGCATAGAGCAGCAGGACTGGGAAGGTGTGCTGAAGGAAGCCGCGAAGCAGGAAGATGAGCCGACACGCGCCATCGTGACCATGCGCAACCTCGCACTGTCGCGCTTGGGCCGTCAGGGCGACGAGATGTTCCTTTATAAGAACGGCTCGAAAGACTATGCCTCACCGTGGGGAGTGCGCATGATGCTGGTCAACGGGCCGATGCTTTATTTCGAGTACGGCATGCTGAACTACTGCCACCGCCTGAGCATGGAGATGGGCGTGGAGTTTGGCTGGTCGGCACAAGACCTCAAGCTGATGGCGAAGAGTGCCATGCTCAGCGGCGAGCAGCAGTTGGCCCGCAAGTACATTGGCCTGCTCCGGCAGACCACCTTCTTCGACGAATGGGCAGAGTGGGCAGAGCAGATGCTGCGTCATCCTGAGCAGAGAGCCGCCGACCCAGCATTAGGTCCTGTCCTCCACATGCTACACTACAGCGATAAGCTGACCGCTGACCAAGGCAACGTAGAGCGATTCATCATGCAACAGCTTGTGACGAGCACCAGCACCGACGACCCCGTCTTCCAGGAACAGACGCTGCTGGCATCGCTCTACACCCATGACCCTAACCATTTCTGGTATCATTTCAGGGACTATGTGCACCTGCATCCCAATGCGCGTGTACCGCGCTACTATCAGGAGGCTGCCTATCTCTATACCTATCTGCAAGATGGCGATACCAACGCCTTACCCTTCGACCGCAGCGTCGTGGAGGGCTTCAACCGCTTCATGCAGGCGGCAACGCGTTTCGAGGGAGCACAGGTCGAAGTGGGGCGCAAGGGACTCTACGGCCAGTTCGGCCAGACATACTTCTACGATTACTACATGATGAGCCAACTACCCGAATATTGATGTTATGAAAATACAAACCCTACTCCTGTCGCTGTCTTTAGGAGCGTTGCTCATGGCGTGCTCCACGAAGGTGCCCGAATCGTTCACCGAGAGCGACACCCTGCCATGCATCTATCCCGACTACGTCAATGTCACCATCCCTGCCAACATTGCACCGCTCACCTTCCAGCTCGACGAGGAGGCCGACGCGATGGTGGCACGCTACAAGGTAGGCGATGCCGAGATGGTCTGTGCCGACAAGATGCAACCCGCCATCGACGACTGGCGGGAGCTCGTCCAGTCAGCACTCAGCACCCAGCCGTCGGCCATACAGGTGGATGTCTTCGCACGACACGGCGAGCAGTGGACACACTATCAGCCCTTCAACATCTTTGTCTCGCCCGACAGCATCGACCCCTGGCTCAGCTTCCGCCTCATACCGCCTTCCTACGTCACCTACGAAGAGCTCACCATCAACCAGCGCTGCTTGGAGAGCTACGACGAGCGCGTCATCTACGACAACAAGCTCTGCGGCTTTGAGGCACAGGGACAATGCATCAACTGCCACAACTACCAGCAGTACAACCCCGAGCGGATGCTGTTTCATGCCCGCCAGTATTGCGGAGGCACCGTCATTGCCTACGACGGACAGATGAAGAAGGTGAACATGAAGAACGACTCCATCATCTCAGCAGGCGTCTATCCCGCATGGCATCCGTGGATGAAGCTCATCGTCTTCAGCACCAACCACACCAACCAGAACTTCTTCACCACCAACCCCGACAAGATTGAGGTGTATGACTCGATGAGCGACCTCATCGTCTATGACCTCGACACCGACGAGGTGACCAACATCGAGAACCGTGACGACGAGCTGGAGGTCTTCCCTGCCTGGGCTCCCGACGGCCGCACACTCTATTTCTGCAGCGCCCACTTCGTCAGAGACAGCACCATCAGTGAGGCTACCAAGGACATCGTCGCCCACTACGACAGCCTGCATTACTACATCTATCGCAAGAGCTTCGACCCCGACACCAAGCAGTTTGGCCCACGCGAACTGCTGTTGAAGACTCATCCCGTAGAGAGGCAAGAAGACGCCTCTGCCCTCCTGCCTCGCATTTCGCCCGACGGCCGCTATCTGCTCTTCTCGATGGCCGACCACGGTGTCTTCCACATCTGGCACCGCGACGCCGACCTGTGGATGATGGATCTGCAGACAGGCGACGTGCGCTCCTTGGACGAAGTCAACTCGCCCGACACGGAGAGCTATCACAGCTGGTCGAGCAGTGGCCGATGGATAGTGTTCAGCAGCCGGCGTGATGACGGTTCGTTCACACGGCCTTTCTTTGCCCACTTCAATGCCGACGGACATTTCGACAAGCCTTTCGAGCTGCCTACCGCCGACCCCGACTATCACCGACAGTTCCTCAAGAACTACAACATCCCCGAGCTGATGCGCGGCCCCGTCACCATAGCGCCCCACAGCTTTGCCGATCTGCTCAAGACCGACGGCGTGCCAGTGAAATACGTCCCCCGCTTAGGAACAGCCAATCAATAGGCGACGATATATGAATCCTCCTCTAACTCCCCCTTTGCAGGGGGGGAGATTTTGAGTTACCGCAAGCCTCGAGCAGCGACGTCGCACGATAGCGTCACTGTTCAAAAGCTTGCTTTGATAAGATGATGAACCGACTGCTGAGTTTCGTGAAGGACTGGACGCTGCCTGTGGCTATGGGCCTGGGCACCGTCATCTATCTGGTGTTTGCCTTCGTGCCGGCATTAGACAATGCCGCACTGTTCTTTGCCCCCTTGATGGACGACTTGCTACCCGTGTTTATGTTTCTGGTGCTCTTTGTCACGTTCTGCAAGGTGGACTTCCATCGCATGCGCCCTGTGCGGTGGCATTTCTGGGTGCTGCTCTTCAACCTGCTCTTCGTAGGCATCGTCATGGGCGTAGCACTCTTGGCTCCTGTAGCTTCCGAGGACACCGCGATAGCCTCAAAAGCCGCAGGGGCCAAGATTCTCCTGGAGGCTCTGTTGATGTGCATCATTGCGCCGTGTGCCACGGCAGCGGCTGTGGTGACGCAGAAGTTGGGCGGCTCGCTGGAACAGATGACGACCTACACCTTCCTGTCCAATTTCCTCACCGTGTTGCTGGTGCCGGTCTGCTTCCCCCTGTTGGAGAAAGGGGCCGACGTGTCGTTCATGGCGGCCTTTTGGAAGATACTCTCGCAGGTGGTGCTCCTCCTGGTGCTGCCGATGTTGCTGGCCTACATCGTCAAGCACACCATGCACCGCCTGCACCGTCGCATCATCGCCATCCGTGACCTGTCGTTCTACCTGTGGGCCTGTTCGCTGATGATTGTGACCGGCACGACGGTAAAGAACATTGTGCATGCCGAGGCTTCGCTCTTCTTGCTCCTGGTCATCGCTTTCCTGGGCCTGGCCGTCTGCATCGTGCAGTTTGCCGTGGGTCGGTTCATCGGCCATTTCTTTGGCCATACCCAGGAGGCCGGCCAGGGATTGGGCCAGAAGAACACGGCCTTTGCCATCTGGCTGAGCTATACCTACCTGCATCCGCTGTCCTCCGTCGGCCCCGGCTGCTATATCCTCTGGCAGAACATCATCAATTCCGTTGAGATATGGCTCAAGGCTCATCACAAGGATGAGCATCAACCCACCCCCAGCCCCTCGCAGTGAGAGACTACCCTTTACACATATCTCAAGGATGTGTCAGCGCCGCTCCTCCCCCTTCTCTGTCTACTCTTTATACACATCTCAGCAATGGAAACGCAGGAAAAGTCCCGAAGGGACGACAGAGTACAGGCAGGGGCAACGCCCCTGTTAACAGTTGGCCACCAACAATTGAAGCCCCGAAGGGGCGACGGAAGACGATTGGTGCTCACCATAGTCTTCTTCGGCATAATCCATATTACCGAGTGGAATAAAGTCAAATTACCGAAAGAAAATAATCCAAATTACCGAAAAATATACAGCCAAATTACCGAATGCAAATAAAAAGTATTATCTTTGCAGCGGATTTCTATAAAAATGAACGTCACAATGTACAAGAAAAGGATTCTCGACAAGTTGCTTGAACGTAAACTCAAAGGATGTGGGGCTGTTCTTATGGAAGGGCCTAAGTGGTGTGGTAAGACAACAACCTGTGAACAACAGGCAAAGAGTACGCTATACATGTCTGACCCAGAACACAAAAGCCAATACCTTCGATTGGCAGACATCAATATAAAGAAGTTGCTTGAAGGTGAAACGCCAAGACTTATTGACGAGTGGCAAGTAGCTCCCAAGTTCTGGGATGCAATACGATATGATGTAGACCACCGTGAGGGTGACGGCTTTTATATGCTGACAGGTTCATCTGTACCCCCAGAAGCGAACAAGGACGACAAAAACGAAATAGTCCACTCAGGAACAGGGCGAATTGCAAGATTGACAATGCGCCCAATGAGTCTGTTTGAATCAGGAGAATCGAATGGTGAGATAAGCCTTGCCGCATTATTTAGGGGTGAGACAGAGGGCCTTTACAGCGAAAACAGCCTTGACCTTTCTCACATTGCTTATCTTATATGTCGGGGAGGTTGGCCCAAAGCTACTTTACAAAGTGAGGACATTGCCCTTGACAGGGCGTTGGAATACTTTGATGCCGTGGCAAATGTAGATGCTTCGAAAGTTGATGGTGTTCAGCGTGATCCAGAGAGAGTCAAGCGGCTAATGCGTTCATACGCACGTCAGCAAGGTAGCCAAACAGCTCTTGCAGTAATAAGAGAAGACATGCTTGCCAATGACAGCAGTACCCTCGACGAGGACACCGTAAATAGTTACATAAAAGCACTTCGAAAGATTTTTGTCATAGAAGACATGCACGCATGGAATCCCAATCTGCGTTCTAAAACAGCCATACGTACAAGCGACACGCGCTATTATGTAGATCCCTCAATAGCTACGGCGGCACTCGGACTCGGACCTCAGGATTTAATAAATGACCTTAACACAATGGGATTGTTTTTTGAGACCTTATGTGTTAGAGACTTGCGTGTATATGCCGACGCTTTGGGTGGCGAGGTCTATCATTACAGAGACAAGACCGGGTTGGAATGCGATACCGTACTTCATTTAAGAAATGGGCAATATGGATTAATAGAGATTAAACTCGGTGGTGACGAACTCATCAACGATGGTGCGTCCGCATTGAAAACTCTTGTCGATAAGATTGATACGACAAAGATGAAGAAGCCTTCGTTCCTCATGGTACTTACGGCTATTGGCGATTTCGCCTACCAACGAAAGGAAGATGGTGTGTTCGTCGTACCTATTGGCTGTCTGAGAGACTAAAACAATAGGGCAATGTGTTCAAAAAACGTCTGTGCTCAAAGTAATCTATAGGGTTGTCTTAACACAGGCGTTTTTTTGTGTTCAACTATATCTTATTTGTTCTAATTTTGGTGTTTCTGATAGCATTTCATGCACAAATTAAGCAAAAAGTGCAAATAAGTCAAAGAAAATCGAAGCATTTTGCATTTGTTTGACTTATTTTCATTACCTTTGCCCCATATTTGCCAAATGGCGTATTATGCCCAATAGCGGCATATAAAGACATATTTGCTCAAATTCTCTAACCGAATCAGCACCTCGAAAGAGAAACCAAAGGGGCAAAATCTAAATTCCGTTGGACTGTGCGCATAGGCGCAGGCTTCATCCATAGGAATTTAGTGGGTCGTGCTGAACCCGGTTAGAGATATGGCGGTTGTCTGCGCTTTCTCTTATAAGAGACTTGCAAAGACGAGTCATCTTGAAATTACTAACCAAAAGAAAAATGAGCAAATATGGATGTTCCGCTTAGGCTCAAATACATAGTTATCCGCTACGGATATAGGGAACCAAAAAGTCCTCAACGTTTTGCCATACAACTGACGTTGTAGGACTTTTTGCGTTTCTGGTATTCTTTGATTATTAATGATTAAAATATAAAAGCTCATGAATTACAAAAAAGAACATTTCAGATGCAGATTCCAACGAATGATCATTCCTTGGATGGTAGTACTATTATGTTGTTGGATTCATTCAACTTATGCCGATTCGTCGATTCGCAATGTTCCTGCGCGAAAAGCTAACAAGGCTCCAAGAAGAACCATCTTCAGTGGTGTTCCTGAAAATTACTTTCAAGTGGGGAACACGGATTTGTATTACAGCCGAAAGCTAGGACATATTTACGTGGGAGATGTTTCGGTGGGGTCAATTGACCTTATTGGTAAGTTTGGAGATAATTACTATTCTTCAACTTATGGCGATTATGGATATGTTGTTGCCATGCAGGTCGGGGATAATGCAGCAGCATTTGTAGATTGCTTAACAGGTAGCACGTTAAATGGTGTGTCCTTTAGAGCTGACATTGAAGCACAAGGAGAGATGGGCGCACCCGACAAACCCTGTGGGGAGGGGCGCATGTGCTAACCCAAAAAACTGTTGCCAAACGAAACATAATTGCTCAAAAGATTGTACCTTTGTGCCATGATTTGTAACAGCAATAAAAATATGTATGAAGGCCAAGCCTCTTATTTTCTTCCTTCTGGTGTTTTGGAGTACTTTGAATTGACCGATTACGCCGAAGTTACCACACGAGACAAAGGGGTTCTGTACACCACCGAACTTCACATCTATCTTGATGAACGCGACAACCGCACCCCGGAGATGGCTTGTTCCGTGAGTGCCGGCTTTGGCGAGGAGTCTTCTGCCGCCCCTTCGGGGCTTGATGTAGTGCTGCGCTATACAGGGGCGTTGCCCCTGCCTGTAATCCTTCGCCCCTTCGGGGCTACTTCCTCAGAGATGTGTATAAAGAGTAGTTGAAGGGAGGGGATGGCTGCGCATTGAGCTATGCGGCGGACAAGGCGATTGCTATTGTACTAAATGAGAAAAATTACCAATTTGTTTTTCTTGTTTTTATTGGTTTTTATTGGTTTTTTCTCAGGCCGCTTCGCGGTATCAACTCACATAGATAGCAACGTAACTATATCTTTGCCATCCGCAACAGCACGGATTTCTTTCGGCTACTTATTTCATCCGCACAGGTCGAAAGAATCCGCCGGCTTCGGGCCAACCAATGAAAGGATGTATAGGTCTGTACCGTACATGGTGCACTTTCCCAACATCATATCAGCATGGCCCGACCAACTAAAAAAGCGGAAGAACCAAAAATACGCTCTGTAAATTTGCGTGATTGAAAATTTAGTGCTACATTTGCATCGCAATTAAAAAAAACGGACATACATGGAACGATTCTTCAACACTGCTGGGCCACAGACGCCCGATGCCTACACCATCGACCCTCTGAGCCGCCTGAACCTTGAAGAAGTGTTGACGCTTATACGCCAAAAGCGTTATTTCGTGCTCCATGCACCACGCCAGACGGGAAAGACTTCATGCATGCTCGCCCTGCGCGACTACTTGAACGAGCGGGGTGAGTATATCGCTGTCTATGCCAATGTGGAGAACGGGCAGTCAGCCCGCAACAATGTGGAGAGAGCCGTGAAGGCCACCATTGACTCCATTGCATGGGAATTGTTTCTGGTGCTGGGCAGCGACAGCATGGATGCCATCAAGAAATCCGTCCAAGATGTCGTGCCGGAGTCTATGCTCTCAGAATATCTGTCGAGACTTTCCATGAGTCTGCCCAAGCCGCTGGTCCTTTTCCTCGACGAGATAGATGCTTTGGTGGGTGACTCGCTGGTGAGCGTCCTGCGCCAGCTGCGTTCCAGATACGCCAACCGCCCTGCGGCTTTCCCGCAAAGCGTTGTACTCTGTGGCGTCCGCGATGTCAGAGACTACCGTATCGTGCTGTCCAACCAGGACATCGTCACGGGTGGCTCGGCGTTCAACATCAAGGCAAAGTCGCTACGGCTCGTCAATTTCTCGAAAGAGGAAATACACAAGCTGTATATGCAGCACACCCGTGAGACGGGACAACAGTGGGACGAGGCTTGCTTCCCCATGGTGTGGGAGGCCACTGAGGGCCAACCCTGGTTGGTGAACGCGCTGGGAAGCGAGGTTACGAGCGGCATGGAGGAGGGGCGCGACCGAAGTGTGTCCATTACTCCTGACATGCTTTTCAAGGCAAAGGAGAACATCATCTACCGACGCGACACACATATCGATCAGCTCATTGACAAACTGAAGGAGCCACGAGTGAAGCTGGTCATCGAACCCATGCTGGCCAATACGCCAGAAACGGACGACGGACTCATTCCCACTGACGATCTGCAATATGTCACTGACATGGGGCTTATCACCCGCGACCGTGGAAAGCCTATCCGCATTGCCAATGGCATCTACCGTGAAATCATTCCGCGTGAGCTGACGCGGACAACCCAGCAGACGCTCATCCAAGAGCCGCAATGGTATGAGAACGCTGACGGTCTTAGAGCTGAAACTGAAGCGCGGAGACTTGGAAAAACAGATAGAGAAAGGCCTGGAGCAAACCTGGCAGTACATGAACACAGTAGGCGCCGTTGATGAAGGCCACCTCATCATCTTCGACCGTACCCAAGAGCTGTCGTGGGACGAGCGCATCTGGCACCGCCAGGCAGAATACAACGGCCATCCCATCATGGTGTGGGGAATGTAACACATACAAAAATATGAAACCAAGAATCATAGGACTATATCTGCCACAATATCACCCCATACCCGAGAACGACGAGTGGTGGGGCAAGGGATTCACGGAATGGACAAATGTGGCACAGGCACGGCCATTGTTCCGTGGGCACTACCAGCCACGCATACCCGCCGACCTGGGCTTCTACGACCTGCGACTGCCCGAGGTGCGCGAACAGCAGGCGGAGTTAGCGCGAGAAGCGGGACTGGAGGGCTTCTGCTACTATCACTACTGGTTTGGCAACGGCAAACAGCTGCTGGAGCGCCCCTTCAATGAGGTGCTGGCCAGCGGCAAGCCCGATTTCCCCTTCTGTCTCTGCTGGGCCAACCACGACTGGACGAACAAGACATGGCAGAAAGGCACAAGCCTGCGCCGCGACTCCATGATTATGCAGATGCACTATGACAAGGAGGACTACATCCGCCATTTCCACTATGTGCTGAAAGCCTTCCGCGACCCGCGCTACATCACCGTCGACGGCAAGCCGCTCTTTGCCGTCTGGGAGCCACGGGCCATTCCTGATGCGCGTCAGTTTATTGACCTATGGCAACAGATGGCCCGCGAGAATGGGCTGGCAGGCATCCATTTCGTAGGATACACACAGAATTCATCCGGCAGGTCGACAAAAGACGGCCATATCAGCCTGTGGAGCAAGGACCAGGCTCCCGAACGCTATCAAGAGGTAATCGACCTGGGATTTGATGCCGTCATGTCAACAGGACTGGGACGCGCACAGACCATCGTCAATGGCAAATGGAGGAAAGCCCTCTACTTTGCCGCCAATCACACCTTCCTGCCCATATCGTTCCGTGCCGACTACGAGAAGGTGATGCGCCACTACTATGTGGAAGAAGATGCTTGGGAGAATGTGTACCCAACCCTGATGCCACAATGGGACCGCACGCCAAGGGCAGGCATCAAGACCGACCCATTGGTAAATAGCACACCCGAGAAATTCCAGAAAACGGTCAGGCAGGCTGTCAGTCTCATACAGAAAAAGGAGCCAGAACACCAGATACTGTTCTTGAAGGCGTGGAATGAATGGGGAGAGGGAAACTATGTGGAACCCGACCAAAGATTTGGACACGGTTATATTCAGGCCATCAGGCAAGTTGTAGAGGACTACAGATAGGGAGAGAATGAAGAAAGTAGCTATCTTAGGGCATTTTGCTTTTGGCACAGACAAGGCCAACGGGCAGACCATCAAGACAAAGATTGTAGCGGCAGCGCTCAAAAAGGAGATAGGTGAAGAGCAGATGGGGTTCTTTGACACCATGGGAGGCTGGCTATTCCTTGTCAAGATGCCTTTCATGATGCTCCGTATGCTTTGGAGCTATCGCAATGTTATCATTATGCCGGCATACAAAGGCGTTCATCTCATTGCACTGCTCATCGTCTTGCTGAACATACCGTTCCGACGCAAACTGCATTATGTCGTTATCGGTGGATGGCTGCCAAATTATGTCCGTAAGTATCCCATTCTGCGCTGGGCCGTCAGGAAGATTGACGTTGTCTATGTGGAAACGAACTATATGCTCGAAGCATTGCGGCAGGAGGGCTACAAGAACATCAAACTGATGCCCAATTTCAAGCCTATCACTATAAAGGATGAGAAAGACCTGCACGCCGTTGGCGCTCCGCCCTTCGCCTTGTGTACCTTCTCCAGGGTCATGAAAGAAAAGGGAATAGAAGATGCCATCTACGCTGTGAAAAAAAGCAATGAGACATTGGGGCACAAGGTTTTCACGCTCGACATCTATGGCCTTATACAAAAAGGAGAGGAGCAATGGTTTGAGCAACTCATGAGCCGACAACCTGAAGAAATAAGGTATTGCGGCATTGCCCCCTTCGACAAGAGCACTGAGGTGTTAGGCCGATATTTCGCCCTGCTCTTTCCCACACATTTCCACACTGAAGGCTTCCCCGGAACCATCATCGATGCGATGTCGGCTGGCGTACCGCCCATTGCCAGCGACTGTCCATCGGACAAAGAACTGATAGCCGACGGAAAGACCGGCTTGCTATTTCCTTTAGGCAATGCCGACCAATTAGCCGACATACTTGTACAGTGTGCCGGCCATCCTGCCATCATCAACGACATGCGGCCATTGTGCCTCAACAAGGCTGGAGAATATCAGCCTGAAAAGGTAATCAAAGCATTATCCTCGGAAATCATCTGAAACTGCCGAAGGACGGTTTTTTGCTGGCCTTTCAGACTGTTCAACTGCACAAGACAGTCCGTTTTCAACAAAACTATTGCATGGAAATTACTTTTTTCTCCTTTTTAATTGCAATAGTTCTGAAAAAAGTTGTACCTTTGCAGCCAAATTTGTAGAAAAGAAACATGCAGAGAGATCTCGTATCTGTCATCATGCCGACGTTTAACTGCAGCAAGCACCTGAAAGCCAGCATAGACAGCATACTGAATCAGACATATCACGACGTGGAGCTGCTCATCACCGACGACCACTCCACCGACGAGGAAACCCTGTCAATCTTGCGACAATACAACGAGCAGGAGGGACGGGTTGATGTATTGTTTCTGGACACGAACAAAGGGCCGGGCTATGTCCGCGACAAGTCCATTGAGCGGGCCAAGGGCCGCTACATCGCCTTCTGCGACAGCGACGACCGCTGGTTTCCGGAAAAGCTGGAGCGTCAGATAGCATTCATGACGGAAAAGAACTGCCCGCTGAGCTATACGTCCTACATCATGCAGGACGACGAGAACCAGGACCAGGGCATCACTATCGCCCCTCAGAAAGTGACGTTCTCCATGCTGAAGCGTGACAACAAGATAGGCTGCTCAACGGCTGTTTACGACACGAAGCTTCTGGGCAGGAAATATTTCATGCCATTCATCAGAAAGCGCCAGGACTGGGGACTCTTCCTCACTATTCTGCGCGACAGCAAGGCGACAGCTTACGGCATACAGGAGCCACTGGCCTATTATCGCTTGCGCCCCAATTCGGTGTCAAGCAGCAAATTCGGGCTTATCAAGTACAACCTGCGTATCTACCGCGAGGTGCTGGGATTTTCGAGGCTGAAGTCTTATGCCTATTTCTATGTGCTGTTTCTTCCCACCTATTTTACGAAAATCCTCAAAAAGAAAGTCGACAGTTTCTTCTATCTCAGCAGACTGCGCAAAAAGAGTTAGTATCTTTCTTAAAAAACATGGACGGACATATAATAAACCGTGAAAATGTCCGTTATACTATTAAGAAAGGTAAAAATTATGACAAAACTTGAGAATGGATACGTACTGGACGGCATGAACGAGTTTGAACGTAATGTAAAACGGTTCATCGATTTTTTTGTTGCATTAGTCAGCCTTGTTATCTTTTCTCCATTATTCCTCATCTGTTACATTCTAATCAAACGCGAGGATGGCGGCCCTGCCATATTCAAGCAGGAGCGCATAGGCCGGTTTGGACGTCCCTTCAAAATCTACAAATTCCGCTCCATGCGGGTGGATGCCGAGAAGAATGGACCTGCCCTATATCAGCATGAAAACGAAACAAGGATGACGAAGATAGGAAAGTTCCTGCGCGAGCATCATCTGGACGAGTTGCCACAGCTGTGGAACGTGGTAAAAGGCGACATGGCTTTCATCGGACCAAGGCCGGAACGGAAATTCTTCATCGACCAGATTATGGAGCACGACAAGCGCTACGTCTACCTCTACCAGATACGCCCCGGCGTCACCAGCTATGCCACACTTTACAATGGCTACACGGACACCATGGAGAAGATGCTGCGACGGCTCGAACTGGATCTGTACTATCTGGAGAATCGCTCATGGTGGTTCGACATCAAGATTATCTCAAAGACTTTTCTCAACATCGTGTTTGGGAAAAAGTTCTGAGAGCCCTCTATTATCAGCCTCAGCCAATCTGCAATGTTGACAAGGCACGCCATGCAGCTTACTGACCTTTTTATCCTATAGTGGGTTAGTCCGAAAACAATTCGCAAGCTTATGATTTTTGTCCGAAGCCTTCGGACTGTTTGTCCAAAGCCTTCGGACTGTTTGTCCGAAGCCTTCGGACAGTTCGTCCGAAGCCTTCGGACAATTTCAGCCTATCTGATTTTAGGATTATTGGTGCGCTTCAAATCGAAGAGCCATGAGAGTTTGACGATGATGTTGGAGAAGTTGCTGAGGGCGAAGTAGTCGCGCTTCGTGTCGCCGTAGATGTTTCCCAAACCATAATAGTAGCGGCCTTCCAGCAAGAAGTGTCCCAGCTTGGGATGCGAGAACTCCAGACCCAAGCCTCCGGCAATGCCGTAGTCCAGTTTGTGCTCCACGGCCATGGTGTCCTGCGCCACGATGCCCGAGGTGCGGCCACTGCCGTCATTAAAGGCTGGTGTGCGCTTTTCCCAGGGGAAATTCATCTTTGTCTTCTCGCTGAGGAAGAAGCCCACCTGCGGTCCCACCTGGAAGAAGAACTGCAGGCCGCGGCGCTCCCTACCCCACCCTAAACGGGCAAAGACGGGCACCTGCAAGTAAGTCATGTCGCGCTGATACTCCTCACGCAGCCCCGTGCTGCTGTTGATGACGGGCTCATCGTCGGGCGTGAGGATGTCTTCTTTCCAACCAATCTGGGCAAAGTTCACCTCTGCGGTGACAGCGCAAATGCTGCTGAAGTATTTCTCAGAGACATAGCGGAATGAGAGGCCGCCGGTCAGTCCCTGATGCAGGGCCTGCGGCACCTTGGGCAGGAAGCCCACGTTGCTCAGCACCACGCCGCCGTTGACACCCACGGCCATGTCGTTGCGGTGATCGCCCACCTGGGCAAATGAACGGAGAATGAGAAAATGAGAAAATGAGAAAATGAGAAATGCCATGCGCCACAGAGAACGCTGCGTGCTCATGCGATAGCTTTTTCCATTCTTATTGTCTACATTCTTCATTTTCTCAATTTCTCATTCTCTCAATTTCTCATTCTCTCATTCTCTCAATTTCTCATTCTCTCAATTTCTCATTCTCTCAATAGCTAATAGTGTCTATCTGCCCGTTTGGCCTATAGTGCACGAACATATAGGCACGGTTCAGGTAGCCGGCGCCACTGCCCTGCTGCTCAAACTTCAGCGGAGTCTGCACAGGCGTATAGTTAAAACGTCCTGGTGCGCCGTCGAAGGTCTTGCCGTATTTATGCAGGCCACGCAAGAAGAAGAAGGCGTGGTCGAAGCCAGTCATGGCCAGCGGCGGCATGTAGGAACTCATGTCACGCTGGAAGTTCTGGCGATACTTCTGCGCCAGACGCTTGGCCAGCGTCGGAGCCATGCCGGGATAGAAGGGAGCGGGGATGTAAGTATCATACTTGTGGAAATTGTTGGCCTGAGCCTCGGCCAGAGCCATCCATTCGGTATATCCGAAGAGCGACACCTTCAATCCCTCATTAGCGTTCAGCAGATCCTTCAGCTTGATGAACACCACCTCCATATCACTGGTGCGAGCCGAGTTGAGCACCACCACGTTAGGACGCTGTGTACTGAAGGCACTGGCAAAGAGCGAGTTCACAGATTTCAGGCTGGTGAGGCTGTAGCTGATGTGGCGCTCCTCCAGCTCCTTGCGCAAGGTGGCAGTGAAGGGGCCTTTGGTGCTGTTGGGGTCGTCGCAGTCAACGATGACGGGATGATAGTCCTTGAACCAGTCGGCAAAGCGTCGGCAAGTGCTCTCACTGAGCGACTCAGGCGACTGATAGACCTGGAAGATGTGCGGGTTGCCGGCCACCTGCGGCGCCACGATAGAATAAGGTATCACCATCATGATGCCGTGCTGCAGGGTGAAAGCAGAGAGGTCGTTCATCTGCTTGGAATACAGCGGGCCGAAGATGATGTCGCACTGGGCAGCTTCGGGCTTCGCCAGCGTCTCGGTGATATCGCCCGTTTCAGGAGTGTTCCATGCGTAGACATCAATCGAGATGCCCTCACGCTTCAGGCTGTCGCAGGCCATGAGCAGTCCGCGATAGTATTCCACCATGCGGCGGCCGTCGCCATTGATGTCGTGCAAGGGCAGCATCACCCCCATGCGGATGGCACGCTGACGCACGTCGTCGTTCTCTGTCGCCGTGTTGGCAGGAGCGGCCTGCGTCTGTCCGGCGGCAGGGATGACTATCTTCGAGCCTTTCTTCAGCACATAGTCTGAGCGCTCCATGCCAGGATTGGCGGCACGAAGCTCTGCCTCGGTGAGGCCATAGCTACGGGCAATGCCGTAGATGGTCTCGCCTCTCTTCACCTTATGCGTAGTCACCGACTGGGCCAGCGCAGTGCCTGCCGACAAGACGAAAAGCGCCAAAACCAAAAAATATCTTAATAATCGTTTCATCGTTTTGTTTTTTTCTGTTTTCGTCTGCAAAAGTACGAAAAATGTTTGTATCTTTGCACTCTAAACGGCAAGAAAATGAAAAAGAATTTGATATTTCTGCTTTTTACATTCTTTTTGGGTGTCACGGCAGCCTTTTCACAGAAAGTTGAGCCAAAGGCTTACTACACCAATCCCGAAGGCTTAGAACAGATTACCGACAACATCAGCGACGGCCAAGCTCCGCTGAAAGTCATCTTCCGGGCCAACCCTTCGGAGATGGACGGTTACTCGCCTTCCTACGAGTGGCACTTCCGTCGCCAGCCGAAAAACGGCACACAGGAAGAGCTGTTCGTGCGCTACGAGGAAGACACTGAGTACACGTTCACCGAGTCGGGCGATTACAAAATCATGCTGAAGACACGCTTAGAGCAGGACGGCGCCGAGCTGGACTCAACGACGGTCTCCGTCACCATCCTCGAGAGCCGACTGAAGTTTCCCAATGCCTTCTCACCCAACGACGACGGCACCAACGACAAGTACGGGGCTTACGGTGTGAACGACGAGAACAGTCCCGACCACTGGAGGAGCATCGTCAAGTTCCACGCCATCATCATCAACCGTCGCGGGCAGAAGCTATACGAGTGGTACGACCCTGCCGGTTACTGGGACGGCACTTACAACGGCCATCCCGTCAAGGAGGGTGTCTATTATGTCGTCGTCTCTGCCAAGGGTGCCGAGGGCCATGAGTACAACATCCGCAAAGATGTCAACCTGCTGCGCACCCACGGCGACGAGGAAGGCCAAACCACAACCGAGGAGTAATCACTCATGAGTCCTATGAGTCTCATAAGTCCCATAAGTCACATAAGTCACATAAGACCCATAAGTCCCATAAGTCCCATAAGACCCATAAGTCCCATAAGACCCATAAGTCCCATCACCTACCCTTATGTCTGACAACATTTGCGTCTTTGGCGCACGCGTACATAATTTAAAGAATATTGACGTGGTCATCCCGCGTCATTCGCTCACCGTCATCACCGGCCTGAGCGGCAGCGGCAAGTCATCACTGGCCTTCGACACCATCTTCGCCGAGGGACAGCGCCGCTACATTGAGACGTTCTCGGCCTACGCCCGCAACTTCCTTGGCGGACTGGAGCGGCCCGACGTGGACAAGATTACGGGACTCTCGCCGGTCATCAGCATCGAGCAGAAGACAACGAACAAAAACCCGCGCAGCACCGTGGGCACCACCACCGAGATTTACGACTACCTGCGACTGCTCTTCGCACGCGCCGGCATCGCCTACAGTTACATGACAGGCGAGCCGATGGTGAAGTACACCGAGGAGAAGGTCATCGAGATGATTCAGAACGACTACGCAGGAAAGAAAATCCTCCTTCTGGCTCCGCTGGTGCGCAGCCGCAAGGGCCACTACCGCGAGCTGTTCGAACAGATGCGCCGCAAGGGCTATCTCACCGTGCGCATCGACGGCGAGCTGACGGAGCTGACACGCGGCATGAAGGTGGACCGCTACAAGAACCACGACATCGAGGTGGTGGTAGACAAGTTAGTGCCGGCCTCCTCGGGGGCTGTAGGGGGGGCCAACGAGCGGCTGAAGAAATCTGTGCAGCTGGCCATGAAACAGGGCGACGGACTCGTCATGATTCTTGAAGTCACCAACGCTGCCTCCTCGGAAAGAGGACGGGGGCCGGCTCCGAAATATTTCTCCAAGCGCCTGATGTGCCCCACCAGCGGCATCAGCTACAGCGACCCGGCACCCAACAACTTCTCGTTCAACTCGCCACAGGGTGCCTGTCCGCGCTGTAAGGGCTTGGGATATATCAACCAGATAGACCTGGCCAAGGTCATTCCCAACCGCAAGCTGAGCATCCACGACGGAGCCATCATCCCCTTGGGAAAATACAAGAACCAGCTCATCTTCTGGCAGATAGAGGCACTGCTGCAGAAATACGACTGCACGCTGAAGACGCCTGTGGACGACATCCCCGACGAGGCAATGACCGAGATTCTCTATGGCTCATTGGAGGACGTGCGCATCGACAAGGACGTGGTGCACACCTCCAGCGACTATTTCGTCACCTTCAACGGCATCATCAAGTACCTGCGCGACGTCATCGACAACGACGACTCACAGACGGGCCAGAAATGGGCTGACCAGTTCATGGCCGAGTGCGAATGTCCTGAGTGCCACGGCCAGCGCCTGAACCGCGAGGCCCTCAGCTACCGCATCGGCGACAAGAACATTGCCGAGCTGGCCTCGATGGACATCGGCGAGCTGCGCCAGTGGATAGAAATGTTGAGAGATGAGGGTTCAGTGTTGAGTGACATTTCCTCATCCGCAGGACAAAAGTCACTCAACTCTAAACACTCAACACTCAACGCTCAACACTCAACACTTAACTCTAAACACTCAACACTCAACGCTCAACACTCAACACTCAACGCTCAACAATACCAAATAGCCAAAGAAATACTCAAGGAGATACGCACACGCCTCGACTTCCTGCTCGACGTAGGTCTCGACTACCTGTCGCTCAACCGTCCGTCGGCATCTTTGAGCGGCGGCGAGAGCCAGCGCATCCGTTTGGCCACGCAGATAGGCTCGCAGCTGGTCAACGTGCTCTACATCCTCGACGAGCCGAGCATCGGCCTGCACCAGCGTGACAACGAGCGTCTCATCCATTCGCTGAAGGAGCTGCGCGACCTGGGCAACACCGTCATCGTGGTGGAGCACGACAAGGACATGATGCTGGCCGCCGACTACATCATCGACATCGGCCCGCGCGCCGGGCGCAAAGGCGGCGAGGTGGTGTTCCAAGGCACGCCCGAGGAGATGATGAAGGCCGACACGCTGACGGCACAGTACCTGAAAGCCACCCCTTCGTCCCCCGAGGGGGACACTCATGCTGGCGAGCCTTGCAATAAGTCAAATGAAGCCCCCTCGGGGGCCGTAGGGGGGGCTTTGGTTTTACGCGGCTGCTCTGGCAACAACCTACGCCACATCGACGTCAGCTTCCCACTTGGCAAACTCATCGTCGTCACCGGCGTCAGCGGCAGCGGCAAGTCGACGCTCATCAACGAGACGCTGCAGCCCATCCTCTCACAGCACTTCTACCGCTCGCTGAAGCGCCCCCTACCCTACGACAGCATTGAGGGGCTGGAGCTGATAGACAAGGTGGTGAACGTAGACCAGAGTCCCATAGGCCGCACGCCGCGCTCCAACCCCGCCACCTATACGGGTGTCTTCGCCGACATCCGTGCGCTCTTCGTCAACCTGCCCGAAGCGAAGATACGCGGCTACAAGCCCGGACGCTTCTCGTTCAATGTGAAGGGCGGACGCTGTGAGACGTGCGGCGGCAACGGCTACAAGACCATTGAGATGAACTTCCTGCCCGACATCCAGGTGCCCTGCGAGGAGTGCCACGGCAAGCGCTACAACCGCGAGACCCTGGAGGTGCGCTACAAGGGCAAGTCTATCGCCGATGTTCTCGACATGACCATCAATCAAGCGGTGGAGTTCTTTGAAAACGTGCCTGACATACTGCGCAAGATCAAAACAATCCAAGACGTCGGCCTTGGCTACATCAAGCTGGGACAGCCGTCGACGACGCTGTCAGGCGGCGAGAGCCAGCGTGTCAAGCTGGCCACAGAGCTGTCGAAACGCGACACGGGCCGCACCGTCTACATCCTCGACGAACCCACCACGGGCCTGCACTTCGAGGACATACGCATCCTCATGCAGGTGCTGCGCAAACTGGTGGACCGTGGCAACACCGTCATCGTCATCGAGCACAACCTCGACGTCATCACTCAGGCCGACCACATCATCGACATGGGTCCCGAGGGCGGACGCCGCGGTGGCCTCATCCTCAGCACGGGCACACCACAAGAAGTGGCGCGCAGCACTGAAGGCTACACGCCACGATTCCTGAAAGCCGCCCTTTCCCAGCTTTATTAAGTAATCGTAAAATAACAACTTGGGATAATTGCCTTGATGTTAGAATTACAGACCTCATCCCTGCCTCATCCTTGTCGGATTGCAAATCCTCATACTCACTGCTGGCGAATTGCAAATTCGCCAGAGCAGGTTTTAATTACTATTTCAGCACGGGGCGGACGCTATTACCATAATCGCGCGAGGTGGAAGACTGATTGATGCTGCCCGATTTAAATGACAGATTAAACGCTAAATCGGGCGTGTACGTCGAGATCGAACTTGACCAGTAGTAGCCGAAACTGCCTGTGTTGAGGATACTCGTATCATAGCCAGAGCCAGCAGCAGGCAGAAAAATGGATTTCCCGTTATTCCTGCTCGTTATCTTATAACCGTTAACGCCATTCAGGGTTGTCCATTCCTTCATCGTGTTAGTGTTGTTTATCAGTTCTTGTATCTGTGTTGAGCTCGGCATCTGCCACTCACTGCCCCAATTCACCGTCGCAGCGTCGTCTTCTGCCTCAAGTTCTTTCAGTGTGTCAGTGAAGCCATTGTAACCGAAGCTACTATCGTAACAATACTTCTTCAGCGTTTTATTTGAACTATTGCTGTACTTGTATGTGGTCCAAAGGTAGTTGCTCTTCCGTGTTGTCTCGCCCCAGGCAAAATGGTCGCCTAACTCCTCGGGACTGTTCGCGCCAACATTACACTTTGCCCAAAGTGTCCCGGTCGGTAAACCGAGATCAACCCAGGGAGCAATTACCTGAAACGTCGGATGGTAGAACAAGCCTGCTTCCAGATGGGCGCTGGCAGTCTTTAGGTAGAGTTTACCGCTGCTGCACACCAACTTGAACTTCATGCTGTTGTTCGATGGCATCATCGCCACATAGACCGCTGCCGCGGAGGGCGTGGTGACGTTAATCACCTCGGTCGTGGCGAGGTCGGTGATGGTGAGGCTTGTGATGTCCTCGATGGCATGGTCGTCCTCGTCCGTGAACTGGAATTTGCAGATGGCGAACTGGTTCACGAGTGTCACAGTGCCGTTGGGCTGGGCGTTTGTGCCGTCGATGACAATGTTGCCGTCGGCTGTAGCAACGTCAAGGGTACTGCTCAGCGTGGCGAGCGTGCCGTCCTGTGTAGCGAGAAGGTCACTCAGCAGTCCGCTCCCGTCGGCAGCCGAAGCGGGATAGATGAAGGTGACGGCCTGATTGTTGGGCGTGCCGCTGGGCAGCGTGGCGCTGACGATAGCGTTGCCGTCATTGTCAACCTCTGTGACCGTAGCCGTGTACTTGTTGCCGCCGAAGACGATGGCAATCTGCTCTCCCCGCTGCCACGAAGCGGTGAGTGTGCCATTACCTGGGTCGCTGAGGGCACGGGTGGTGGCGTTCTTCACCCCGAAGACGGCGGTGAAGGTGATGTCGCCGTTGGCGGGCTGCACGGGCTCGGGCGTGGCGATGTCGTCGTTGTCACTGCTGCACGCTACAAAGGCCAGAGCCGTGAGCAGCAGCGTGCAAAGGTGCTTGAAATTGTTGATGTAGGTTTTCATTGTTCTTGTATTTTAATTTGTTATTATCTTGCATTTTCTCAATCGAAGCCACCGCCGCCATCGCCATAGCCACTGCGGCCACCCATACCGGAGTCACCGTAGCCACCGCCGCCGTCGCCATAGCCACTGCGGTCGCCCATGCCAGATCCACTGTAGCCGCCGCCTCCGTCGCCATAGCCACTGCGGCCGCCCATGCCGGAGCCACTGTAGCCGTCGCCGCCATTACCATAGCCACCTCGGCTGAACTGCATCAGGTGCGTCTGATGTTGCAGTTCCATGACCCTTATCGCGGGTTTCCTATAGTCTTTTCTGTTCATTTTTCTATTGATTAAATAAATTAATAATGTTTCTATGTGAACTTGCAAAATTACGAAATCTTTGGAAATCGACAAAGAAAAAACGGGAAAAGTTTCGACCTGTACGGATGGAATTATGACATAGTTACGGCGCTATCTATGTGAGTTGATACTGCGAAGCGGCCTGAGAAAAACCAATAAAAACAAGAAAAACAAATAAAAACAATTTGGGACAATAGCTATCGCCTTGCCCGCCGCGTAGCTCAATGCGCAGCCTTCCCCTCCTTTCCGCTCGGATCTGCCGCTTGCTACCGAAGGGACGCAAGAATAACTCAAGTTAAAGGGGAGTCTATCACACAGAATATTTGTCGATGTCGGGGAAGCCGTTCATGAATGCTGCGGCATCCATGCGCTTCTTGCCAGCCAGTTGCAGCTCGTCAATCTGCAGCCAGTGGTCGGCGCAGGCCACATAGAGATGCTTCTTTTCGGCTTTGAGCGTTCCCGGCGCGGCATCAGTGGGCTGGCCGGTCTTCGTGGTGCGGAATATTTTCAGCACCGTGCCCTGCCCCTTGCCGTTTTGCAGGGTGGTCCAAGCGCCGGGGAAGGGCGAGAGACCGCGCACAAAGTCATAGACGCACTTGGCCGGCTGGTTCCATGCTATCTCACAGTTTTCCTTAAACAGCTTCGGCGCCTGGTGCACCGCCTTGCTGTCGTCCTGCGGCATGGCCTCGGGCTGACCGTCGGCGGCAATGATGTCCTCCAATGTCTCCAAGCATATCTCTGCGCCAAGGTGCATCAGTCCGTCGTAGACATACTCCACGTCGGCAGTATCTGGAATGTCGAAGGGCTTCTGCCGGATGATGCGGCCCGTGTCTATCTGGTGGTCGAGGAAGAAGGTGGTGACGCCCGTCTGTGTCTCGCCATTGATGACGGCCCAGTTGATGGGTGCCGCACCGCGATAGTCGGGCAGCAGGGCGGCATGCACGTTGAAGGTGCCGTATGCCGGCATGGCCCACACCACTTCGGGCAACATGCGGAAGGCCACCACCACCTGCAGGTTGGCGTCCCATGCGCGCAGCTGCTCTACGAAGAGCGGATCCTTCATCTTCTCAGGCTGCAAGACGGGGAGGCCGTGCTCCAAGGCATACTGTTTCACCGGCGGCGCCTGCAGTACAGAGCCGTGGCGCCCTACAGGCTTGTCGGGCTGCGTCACCACGCCCACCACATGGTAATGATTCTCTACCAGTGCTTTCAGGGTCTCCACTGCAAACTCAGGCGTGCCCATGAACACGATTCTCAAATCCTCTTTCTTCATTCTGAACAAACAATTTTGCTTGGATGATTCATTTTCTTAAGTCCCTGTATTCACAGCTTCACTGCGCCGTTCACGCGGAACACTGGCCAATTTTGTACAAATGTACTGCTGCCATCCCGTGAATCATACAGCTTAGTGCCCTAACTGTCTCTTCTCGTCAGCAGGACAACATTCTCCACGTGAGGAGTATGGGGGAACATGTCGACGGGCTGCACTGCGGCCACGCGGTAGTCGGCGTCCATGTCGTGCAGGTCGCGTGCCTGGGTGGCTGGGTTGCAGCTGACGTAGACGATGCGTTGCGGCGCGGCCCTCAGGATGGTCTTCACCACGTCGGGGTGCATACCGGCGCGTGGCGGGTCGGTGATGATGACATCGGGTCGGCCGTGGCGGGCGATGAAGTCGTCGGTGAGGATGTCCTTCATGTCTCCGGCATAGAACAGCGTGTTGTCGATGCCGTTCAGCTGTGAGTTCACTTTCGCGTCCTCGATGGCCTCCGGCACATACTCGATGCCGATGACCTGGCGTGCCTGCCGGGCCACGAAGTTGGCGATGGTGCCCGTGCCGGTGTAGAGGTCGTAGATAAGAGGTGAGGGAGAAGCCCCCCCTACGGCCCCCGAGGGGGCTTCATTTGACTTAAATGCGGGCTTGCCAGCATTAGTGTCCCCCTCGGGGGACGACAGGGGGGCTAATGCCATCTCGCGCGCCACGCTGTAGAGATGGTAGGCCTGCTCGGTGTTCGTCTGGTAGAACGACTTGGGTCCTACCTTGAACTTCAGGTCTTCCATCAGCTCATAGATGTGATCCTGTCCCTTGAACAGCAACACGTCCTGGTCGCCGATGGTGTCGTTGCACTTCTGGTTGTCAAGATACATCAGCGACGTAATCTGCGGGAATGTATCGGCCACGTGCTGCAGCAACGCCATTGCCTCTTGCTCACCGCCCGTCTCGTCGTAATGAAACTGTATGATGACGAGCCATTCTCCCGAGGCCGAGTTACGTATGATGACATCGCGGAGCAAGCCTATCTGCTGCCGGAGGTCAAAGAAGCTGATGCCGTGCTGCAACGCATAGTCGCGTATCTCGTTGCGTATCTGGTTGTGCAGGTCGTCCATGAGCCAGCACTTCTCGATGGGCAGTATCTTGTCGAAGGCGCCCGTGATGTGGAAGCCGATGGCCGGAACGTCCTTTGCTCCGGTGTCTGGCGGCAGCGTGGAAAGCTCTTCCTTTGTTATCCACCGCTTGTTGGCGCAGCCGAAGTCCAGCTTATTGCGGTACTCCGTGGTCTTGACCGAGCCGAGGATGGGACGGAACTCTGGCAGCTCAATCTTGCCGATGCGGCTCAGCTGGTCGTACACCTGTTGCTGCTTGAATCGCAGCTGCTCCTCGTAAGGCAGGTTCTGCCATTTGCAGCCGCCGCACACGCCGAAGTGCTGGCAGAAGGGTACGGCTCGCACCTCGCTCTGCTTGACGAAGCGCACCACCTCGCCCTCGGCGAAGGAATGTTTCTTGCGCCGCAGCTGCACGTCGCACACGTCGCCCGGCACGCACCAGGGCACGAAGACCACGAGGTCGTTCCAGTGAAACAGACATTTGCCCTCAGCGGCCACGGCCTCTATCGTCACACCCTCCAACAGCGGAAGGGGCTTCTTACTTCTTCCCATAATTTTGTGAATATAGAATATAGAATTAAGAATTAAGATGTATCGCTGATGGCGAGTGATAATGAAACTCTCAACTCTTAACTCTCAACCCTCAACTCTTAACTCTCAACTCTCAACTCTTAACTCTCAACTCTCAACTCTCAACTGTACAGGTAGCGCTTGATGCTCTTCTTCGGTGTCTTGGCAAACTCCTCCTCGTAAATCTCAATCTCGCTGATCTTCTCGTAGACTGGCAGCATCTGGTTCAGACCGTTGCGGTTCTGCTCCATGATGCCCTCCAGGTCTTCCTTGGTGAAGCCAAGATTCTTGGCCTCGTCAAGGTCGGGATGAACGAGTGCAACGAGCTTCTGGTCGCGCTGCACCACGATGCTCTCTACAACGAGTGTCATTGAGTTGAGTTTGTCCTCTATCTCCTCGGGATAGATGTTCTGTCCGCTGGCGCCGAGGAGCATGTTCTTCGAGCGTCCGTTGATAAACACGTTGCCGTCTTCGTCCATTGTGCCCAGGTCGCCGGTGTGATACCATCCGTCCTCGTCGAGGGTCTCCTTTGTGGCCTCTTCGTTCTTGTAATAGCCTAGCATGACGTTCAGTCCGCGTGTGAGAATCTCGCCGGGAATGTTCTCGGGGTCGGGCGAGTCGATGCGCACCTCCATGTTCTTCGCAGCCTTGCCGCAGGACCCTGGCACGAAGAGGCGCCAGTCCTCGTAGCAGATGATGGGGGCACACTCGGTGGCGCCGTAGCCCACGGTGTAGGGGAATCCTATCTGCTGTAGGAACGTCTCCACCTCCTGGTTGAAGGCGGCACCGCCGATGATGATTTCGAAGAACTGTCCGCCGAAGGCCTTCTTCACCTCTTCGCAGATGCGCTCGCGCACCTTCTGCGCGATGACGGGCATCTGCAGCAGCAGGCGCATGCGTGGCGTCTGAATCTTGGGGAACACCTTTTTGCGTATAATCTTCTCGATGACCAGCGGCACGGCAATGATGATGCCGGGCTTGATGTCGGCGAAGGCCTGCGCAATGATGGCGGGCGAGGGCACGCGGTTGAGGTAGTAGACATGGCATCCCTTGATGAACTCATAGCTGAACTCGAAGGCCATGCCATACATGTGTGCCATGGGCAGGATGGAGATGACGCTGCTGCCGGTCTTCAGGTTGTCGCCCATGGCCTTGCAGGCGAAGTCGAAGTTCGACCACAGGGCACGGTAGGGTATCATCACACCCTTGGAGAAGCCTGTCGTACCGCTGGTGTAGTTGATGAGGGCCATCTCGTCGGGACTCTGCTCGTGGTAGTAGCTGACGTGCTCCTTTCGGAAATACTTCGGAAACTTCTTGCCATACAGCTCGTTGAGGTGCTCGCGGGCGTAGGTCAGCTTGTCGGTGCGTGAGAGCAGCAGCGAGTAGTCGCTGTTGCGGACGATGCCTTCCAAGTGGGGCATCTGCATGGGGTCCACCGAGCCGCAGACATGGTCGCCGGCGAAGAGCAGCTTGGCGTCGCTGTGGTTCACGATGTTGTGTATCTGGTCTGCAGTAAACTCATGCAGGATGGGCACAGCGATGGCACCATAGGTGATGGTGGCCAGGAACGCCACCGTCCACTGGCTGCTGTTGCGTCCGCAAAGGGCTATCTTGTCACCCTTCACCACACCGCTGTTCTCGAAGAGGATGTGCACCTTCTCAATCTTGCGTGCCACATCGTGGTACTGCAGTGTCTGGCCCTTGTAGTCGGTCAGGGCGTCCATATCCCAGTGGTCGATGATGCTTTTCTCGATCAGGGCGTTATAGCTTGGTATTTCTTTCATAGTACAATTAGTCAGCTCTTAACTCTTAGCTCTCAACACTCAACTCTCAACTCTTATCTCTCAACACTCAACACTCAACTCTCAACTCTCAACACTCAACTCTCAACTCTTATCTCTCAACACTCAACTCTCAACACTCAACACTCAACTCTCAACTCTCAACACTCAACTCTCAACACTCAACACTCAACTCTCAACACTCAACACTCAACTCTCAACTCTCAACTATACAAGTATCTCTTGATGCTTTTCTTCGGCGTCTTCTGAAATTCCTCGCTTTGCAGCTGTATGGCTGAGAGTCGGCTGTAGGGCGGCAGCTGAAGGTTCAGCTCCTGGCGGTTCTGCTCCATGATGCCCTGCAGCTCATCGGCGGTGAAGTTCATCAGCTCATCCTGGTCGGGATAGACCAGGGCGACGAGCTTCTGGTCGCGCTGCACCACGATGCACTCGCTGACCATAGGCATGGAGCTGAGTTTGTCTTCTATCTCCTCGGGATAAATGTTCTGTCCGCTGGCACCGAGCAACATGTTCTTGATGCGACCGCGGATAAAGATGTTGCCGTCATAGTCCATCGTGGCCAAGTCGCCGGTGTGATACCATCCGTCCTTGTCGATGGCTTGCCGGGTGGCCTCCTCGTTCTTGTAGTAGCCCAGCATGAGGTTGGTGCCGCGGGTCAGTATCTCGCCGGCCACGTTCTTTGGGTCGTAGCTGTCAATCTTCACCTCCATGCCGTCGACAGGACATCCGCACGAGCCGGGGACGAACTCTGTCCAACCGCGATAACTGATGAGCGGAGCACACTCGGTCGTGCCGTAGCCCACGGTGATGGGGAAGCCGATAGACATCAGGCACTGCTCCACCTCCTTCGACAAGGGTGCGCCGCCAACGATGATTTCGTAGGCCTGGCCGCCAAAAGCCTGCATGACCTGTTCCAGCACTTTCTCCTTCACCTTGTCCCTGACCACAGGCATGGCCATGAGCAGCTTCATGCGCGGCGTCTGCAAGACGGGCATTACGCGTTTGCGCACAATCTTCTCGATGATGAGCGGAACGGCCACGATGAGTCGCGGCTTGATGTCGGTGAAGGCTTTGGCAATGAGGGTGGGAGACGGGAGACGGTTGAGGAAGAACAAATGGCAACCGTTGCAGAATCCGAAAAGAAATTCGATGCTCAGGCCATACATGTGGGCCATGGGCAGAATGTCGAGCATGGACGAACCGGCTTTGACTTCTTTTCCCAGACGGCGCAGACAGAAGTCGATGTTGCCCCAAAGAGCCCGGTAGGGCAGCATGACGCCCTTCGAGAACCCTGTCGTACCGCTAGTGTAATTGATGAGGGCCAGCTCCTCAGGGCTGTCTTCATGGAAGTGTACATCGTCCTTCGTGAAAGCGCGGGGAAACTTCGAGCCGAACATCATATTTAAATGTTCACGCGCGTAGTTGAGCTTTTCTGAGCGTGACATCATCAGCGAGAAATCGGGCAGATTGACGATGCCCTCCAACTGTGGCATCTGCTCAGGATCGATTTCCTTCACCACATAGTCGCCGACGAAAAGCAAACGTGCGCCGCTGTGGTTGACGATGTTGTGCACCTGTTCGGCATTGAACTCGTGCAGGATAGGCACAGCCACGGCACCGTAGGTCAGCGTGGCGAGGAAAGTGACAGCCCAATGGGCAGAGTTACGTCCGCAGATGGCGATTTTGTCACCCTGCTGGATGTTGCAGTTCTCAAACAAGATATGTATCTTGCCTATCTTACGGGCCACATCATGGAACTGCAGCGTCTGGCCCTGATAGTCGGTCAGCGCGTTCTGATTCCAGTTCTGAATGATGGCTTTGCGTATATATTCGTTAAAGCTATTGCTGGTGTTCATTGCACATTCGCAAAAAATTTGTGCAAAGGTACGGCATATTTTGCACATCCGCAAATTTTTTGTGCAGTTTTTTTCGCTTTACGCATAAAAAAGCCGATGTGTGCAGTCGGACAGCAAGAAAAAACTAACATGAGGCGGAAAATTGAACATGAGGAGCATCCATTTTTATGCTTCATGGTTTGAAACAAAAAAAGCCACGCGGATTTTTCGGATTGACCTAACGGCTGGGAAAGACAAGTTCACGGTGCGCAAAGCCAAAGAGTCTACTTCTGGGCGGACACAGCGCTGGTTGAGCAAAGGCAAAGAAAAATATATAATTGCCATATTTTAATCATAAACAACCGCAGTAATTAAAAATGTTAATATTAACGAAATAATTAACCAAAAATTTTCCTTGAAACGTTAAACGCTTTATCTTTGCACTCGTCAAAACACCAAACGAAGAAAGATGAAGAAATCAACGATATGGACAATAGCCGTGGTGATGGGACTGTCGTTCCTGGGCCTGCTCTACGTGCAGCTGAGCTACATCGAGGAGATGGCCAAGATGAAGCAGGAGCAGTTTGACGAGAGTGTCTACCGCTCGCTGTACCAGGCTTCGCACAACCTGGAGATGAACGAGACGCTGCGCTACTTGGAGAAGGACGTCAACGACGTGGAGCGCCGCGCCTACACGCAGGACTCGGTCATCGTGGACGGCATCAACGGCAAGATACAGGAGCAGCACGAGTTTGCCGTGTCGGCCGACGACGGCACCGTCTACAGCGCCTTCGAGCTGAAGACCTTCGCCACGAAGCCGCCCACCATTCCCAAGGCCATCATCATGAAGACCGACAACTCGTCGCTCTCTGAGGCTGCAAAGTCGATGCAGGAGATAGTGCGCACCCGCTACGTCTACCAGAAGGCACTGCTCGACGAGGTCGTGTACAATATATTATATACCGCGAGCGACAAGCCCCTGAAAGAGCGCGTCAACTTCCTGCTGCTCGACCACGACATCAAGCAGGAGCTGCAGAACAACGGCATCAACCTGGCCTACCACTTCACTGTCTCGACAGCCGACGGACGCGAGGTCTACCGCTGTCCCGACTTCACAGAGCAAGGCATGGACAAGCCCTATTCGCAGACACTGTTCAAGAACGACCCGGCATCGAAGATGGGCGTGGTGACCATCCACTTCCCCGACATGAACAAATACATCTATTCGTCGGTGCGATTCATGATTCCCGCCATCATCTTCACCCTGGTGCTGCTCATCACGTTCATTTTCACCATCTTCGTCATCTTCCGCCAGAAGAGATACACAGAGATCAAGAACGACTTCATCAACAACATGACGCACGAGCTGAAGACTCCCATCAGCAGCATCTCGCTGGCAGCGCAGATGCTGGGCGACGACACGGTGCCGAAGACACCGCAGATGCAGAAGCACCTGGGCGGCGTCATCAACGACGAGTCGAAGCGACTGCGCTTCCTCGTAGAGAAGGTGCTGCAGATGTCGATGTTCGACCGCAAGACGGTGTCGTTCAAGAAGAAGGAGCTGGACCTGAACGAGCTGTTAGAGCAGACCGCCTCCACCTTCTCCCTGCGCGTGGAGCACACCGGCGGACATATCTATACCGAGATTGAGGCCGTTGACTCAGCCATCTATGTCGACGAGGTGCACTTCACCAATGCCATCACCAACCTGATGGACAACGCAGTGAAGTATCGCAAGCCCGACGAGCCTGTGGACATCCACCTGCGCACCTGGAACGAAGGCGACAAGCTGTGCTTCTCGATAGCCGACACGGGGCAGGGCATCAAGCGCGATAACGTGAAGAAGATATTCGACAAGTTCTACCGTGTGCATACCGGCAACGTCCACGACGTGAAAGGCTTCGGCCTCGGACTGGCCTACGTGAAGAAAATCATCAACCTGCACGAGGGTGACATCAAGTGTGAGAGCGAGCTGGGAAAGGGCACCAAGTTCACCATCACGCTGCCCATCCTCAGAGAAGAGTGACCCCATAAGTCCCATAAGACCCATAAGACCCATAAGTCCCATAAGACCCATAAGTCCCATAAGCCCCATAAGTCCCATAAGACCCATAAGACCCATAAGTCCCATAAGACCCATAAGACTCATAAGACTCATAAGTCCCATAAGACCCATCAATCACAATCACATCAACCCAAATAAAAAAAAACACAACAACTATGGAAGAGAATCTGAAAATTTTGCTGTGCGAGGACGACGAGAACCTCGGCATGTTACTGAGAGAGTATCTGGCCGCCAAGGGCTATGAAGCTGAGCTCTGCCCCGATGGCGAGGCAGGCTACAAGGCCTTCCTGAAGACCAAGTTCGACATCTGCGTGCTCGACGTGATGATGCCCAAGAAAGACGGCTTCACACTGGCACAGGAAATCAGGACCGCCAACCCTGAAGTGCCCATCATCTTCCTCACTGCCAAGACGCTGAAGGAAGATATCCTCGAGGGCTTCAAGATCGGTGCCGACGACTATATCACCAAGCCTTTCTCCATGGAGGAGCTGGTCTATCGCATCGACGCCATCCTGCGCCGCGTGCGGGGCAAGAAGAACAAGGAGTCAACGCTCTACCACATCGGCAACTTCACCTTCGACACGCAGAAGCAGCTGCTCTGCATCGGCGACCAGCAGACGAAGCTCACCACCAAGGAGAACGAGCTCCTGGCACTGCTCTGCTCGCACGCCAACGAGATTCTGCAGCGTGACTTCGCACTGAAGACCATCTGGATAGACGACAACTACTTCAACGCACGCTCGATGGACGTCTACATCACCAAGCTGCGCAAGCACCTCAAGGACGACCCGCAGATTGAAATCATCAACATCCACGGCAAGGGCTACAAGCTCATCACACCTGAAGAGGATTAGAGGCTGCGAGATGCTATCACGCATGAGTCTCACCTCTGCCTTACCTTTGTCAATAGTAAAGCAATAGCGGCCCAAACTGCTGTTGCTCGTAAAAAATCGCAGGCTCCGGACAAAAATACGGAGCCTGCTCATTTTTGTCCGAAGCCTTCGGACAACTCGTCCGAAGCCTTCGGACAGTTCGTCCGAAGCCTTCGGACTTTTTTGGACGTGCCAGATAGAGGAAAGTTCGTGAAGCACAAAAAATAATATGATTATCCGCAATTACCCGATAGTGGCACGTCAATATAGACGCAAACCGACTCCTCATAAGAATGTATCATGACAGCTACAAGTAAGGCTTGCGGTAACTTAATTCTCCCCCTTGCAAAGGG
>JAEEPZ010000257.1 GCA_016285055.1 Prevotella sp. | reverse complement strand
TGAGAGAATTTAGTGGCATTGTCTTCGCCCACACGAATCTGATACGTAGGAGGCAGGTCGTTCATCTTATAGAGGTTTTTCATCCGGATACCATACTTCTGGGCAATGGTATACATGGCCTCTCCTGACTCTACCCGATGCAGTTTCCCCTTGTAGCTCTTGGGGGCCTTGCGGGCTTTCTTTTGCAACCAGACAACCTCACCTTCTTCCAGCACGTCGTTCTTGTCGCGCTCATTATAACGTGCCAGTTTTCGGTATGAGATGTCCATTTCGGCTGCAATCGAACGGAAAGTGTCGCCCCTACGTGCATAAACATAGTAATTCTTGTTGAAGGTATAAATATGGCGCGAACTACCGTCCTCTACTGGTTGATGACGGAACTTGCCTGATTCTTTGGCAGTATCATATTGATAGAGCTTATACACTTCGATGATGTCAATCAGTTTGGTAGCATATACGGGACTGGTAGCATAGCCACAGGCTTTCAGGCCTTTTGCCCATCCCTTGTAGTCTGTTATCTTCAACTGGAACAAACGGCTATAGCGCTGACTGCTTGTCAAGAATACGGAATGGTCCTTATAACTCTCCAAGACAGAATTGTAGGCACGGAAGCACTCATTGCGCTCATCATCGTCATGATAGGCTGTTCGGCCTGTCCATCCATTACACTTGATGCCAAAATGGTTGTTGGCTTTCAGCGCCAACTCACTCCTACCCGCTCCTGACTCCAACACACCTTGTGCCAAAGTGATGCTGGCCGGTATCTTATATTGATGCATCTGGTCAATGGCTACATCTTTATATGTATCGAAATAATCTTGGAAACGCTGATTCCAGACAACACCTTGTGCGAACACAGAAAGTAGTCCAGAAACCATTAAAAAGAAAGAAAATATGCACCGTTTCATGAATAAACCTCGTTTTGAGTTGCAAAAATAAAGAAAAATAGTTATATTTGCAACAAAAATCGGAAGAATATGAAAGAATTAGTCATCAAAACGTCTATTCTGGATGCTCAGATGGAGGATCTGACGGATGCGGAGCAGGCACTTGTAGAAGAAGCTATCGAAGGAACCAACAGGTCATACGCCCCCTACTCCCAATTTCATGTGGGTGCTGCTTTGCTATTGGAAAACGGGAAGACTATCATCGGGTGCAATCAAGAAAATGCGGCCTACCCTGCTGGGATTTGCGCTGAGCGTTCTGCCATCTTCGCCGCTGGGGCTCAATATCCTGATCAGCCCATCCTGATGATAGCCATTGCAGCTCGCAACAAGCAAGGAGAACTGCAAGAAGAGCCCATCAGCCCCTGTGGCATTTGCCGTCAGGTCATCATTGAATGCGAGACACGTTTCAAAAAGCCGATACGTATTCTGCTTTACGGACAGAAGCACATCTACGTCATTGACAACATCAAGAAACTGATGCCGCTATCGTTCACCGAATTTTAGTGGCGATGGCCTCTTCCAGCACCTGATAGCCCTTCATGGTGCAAAGTCCTCGAAGTGACACGAGGAACAAATTGTCGAAAAGCTCGTCGGCCGGATACTTTTTCAGCATCTGGTTGTTCATCACATATTGACCTGTGGCATCTAAGAGATGGGGGACCAACTGATAGTTGATTTCTGAACGAAGGAAACCTTCTTCAACTCCACGCTGCATAAAGCGGACGAAGCCATCGCACATTCGCTCATGTTCATCTTTAAGATACTGCTCTACCTGGGGGTATTTCATGATATCTTCATAGAACACCGGGCAGACAGTTCTCGTTTCTTTGAGCCTCATCCGATAGGCCTCGACGATGACATCTATGACATTATGCCCTTCGTTCACATAGTTTTCCATATAAGCTTGACTCCGGCGGTCATAGGTGACAATGCAATAGTAAAGCAGTTTTTCCTTATCTTCGTAGATTTCGTAAAGAGTGCGCTTTGAGATACCTAAGTGTTGGGCAATATCATCCATCTTGACTGCCTTGATGCCACGTTCCCTAAAAAGCATCATGGCGGCT
>JAEEPZ010000256.1 GCA_016285055.1 Prevotella sp. | reverse complement strand
GGGTCGCGGAATACTGCTGGAACTGACGGTTGTGTTCCATCAGCAAGGTCGTCTCGTCGGCATCCAGCCAGTAGCGCACATCGTTGTCCAGCTCCTGCATTGCCTGGGCGTAGAGCTGTTCATAATTAGGCTGTTGGGTGGTGTTGATGTCGCCCGTGACATGTACTCCGATGAAACGTCGGGATCCGGCAGGGTCGCTAAGTACGTCGGCCTGATTGGTGGTGGCGATGAACGATGCCAGTCGGGGCACATCCTCGATGTGCTTTGCGTGAGGCCGCTTCAGCTTCACGGCCGGCAGCTGGATGATGTTCTTCAGGAACCCTTCCTGCTGTCGTGGTGAGATCTGGTTGAATTCGTCGAGGTTGATGAGCAGCATCTGGGTCATCCCCGTCAGCACCGTCTTCTTCTCTTCCATCAGCAGGGAGTCGGTGAATCCCCACGACCGCAGTTGGCGGGGCAGCAGCTGGCGGCAGAAGTCGCTCTTGTGGTAGCCTTGGCGCGACACGAGCAGGGGCACCAGTGCGTTGCCGAAGCGGCGGTTCATCCCTCGCCACTGTGCCACCATCGACAGGAACCAGGTGTGGAAGAGGTCGGGCCATTGCTGATATTCAGTAGGAACGGTACGGGCCAGCGCGCGGATATGATCTTTGCCGTCCCATTTGTCGCGGCAGTCATAAAGGTAGTCGGTGACGGGGTTGTAGCGTGGTATGCGGCGACGGCTCAGTACATAGTTCCATACATCTTTCTCGCTGATATTCACTCCCGCCACTCGCAGTTCGATGACGAAGTCGCTGACGGCGCTGCGGTCTATGGGCGCCCACAGGGAATGGGCGCTGGCATTCCTGCGATATTCCGTCCAGCCCATGATCTCGTTGCGGCGGAAGACGTAGCGCTGTTCCAGCCTGCGTATGAGTTCGCGCATCTCCTGGCCGGGGAGCTTCAATGTCTTCGGTGCCTCGAAGCCGTCGGCGAGCTCGTCGTCATAGGTGGCTTCCACGATGCTGCGTACGGCCTGCTCGTCGGCGCCGTCCTTGAACATCAGGTGGTGCCACAGGTGGGTGACGGTCTCTTCCTGAGGCACTCCGGCCTCCAGCATCTCGTGTGCTATTGCGGTCAGCAGTAGCGGGTTGAGAGCGTCGGTTTCTGCTATGCCCGTAGACTCGTGAGCCCGTCGGCAGGCCATCCCGAAGAGGTTTTCATAGACGCTGTAGGCCTCCCAGTCCTCTTCCTTCTGGCGGTGGCTGGGGGCGGGTAGGGCGGCGAAGGCATCTGTTGACGTCGGTGCCTCGGCCACCGCCTGAATCCTGATGGCAGCGGCATCCATGTCCACATAGGGCTCTTGGTCCAGCGGCAGCAGCAATGCATGGCGCAGGCCGCCGCTTTCTGTCTCTAAGGGCAGGTCCTGCAGGGCGCTCTGGTACAGGGGCAGAACCTGTGCGAACGCTTCGTCGTAGAAGCGTGCGGCGTCGGCCTCCTCTTTGGGCAGCGTGCCGTCGGTCCGTTTCACGCGCACCAGTACGTCCACCGACTGTCCGTCGGCACCGGTGAAGGCGGCTAATGTCGAAGGCAGTGTGCTCGCCTGCCGCTTGGCCTTCTGCACTAACTCCTTGCTGCGCAGTGGCTTAACCTCGAGGACGATGATACCGTTGTACTGTGTCATCTGCAAGGCTCCGTTCTCTTGGCGCGACAGTTCCACGGCCGGCAGCACGTGGGCAATCTTCTGGTAGCGTAGAAACAGTTCCGGCTTCGAGAGCCGGGGTAGGGCCTGTCGGAAACTGGAAATCAGCCAGTCGTTGTGGTCCTCTGTGATGCGCTCGAAGAAGGCTTCTGCCTTCTGAGTGCTGCGGCGAACCGCTCCTTGGCGGGCACCGGAAAGTATCGTGAACTTCATCTTCTGTCTATTCTTTAGATTATAATGGTCAATTCTTTAGATTATAACGGTGTATTTAACGGGTCGTATCGGTGCATTCAGCAGGCTGTATCGGGGTTGTCAACAGGTCGTAAGGGCGAATGCTACAGGCCGTGATG
>JAEEPZ010000255.1 GCA_016285055.1 Prevotella sp. | reverse complement strand
TATCCACTTCCTTACGGTCGGCCCCCAGTGCCTTAGTCACATCGCCTGCCGAGACGGGCTTGCCTGCCTCACGCATGGCCTGTAATACCTGTTCTTTCATATTGTTGCGTTTTGTAATTATGAATTATGCATTGTTTACATCATTGCGGTGAGGAAATTCTCATAGCCCAGTTTCTCGATGTAGTTCAGGTACTGGCACTCCCAAGCCATGTGGTCCTTCTCGTCCTCAATCCACTTGTAGATGAGCTTCTGGGTGATGTAGTCGTCACTGAAGGCAGCGGCCATCTCGCACAGGTCTTTGATAGCATCGGGAGCATAGTCGCTCTCAATCTGCTGCTTCGGATCATCGTAGAATGGGAACTCCATCGTCTTCATAGCCTCCTGCAGGTCAGCTGGCTTGCAACCAAGTTCCACAAGGCGGTTCAGTACTTCCTCGGCCTCTTCCCACTCTTCCTCAGCCTCTTCCTTCCACTTGTCGGCCAGCTTGTTCCAGCCCTGCAGACGACAGTAGGCCGAGAATGCGAAATGTTGCTTACTGTTTCCAAACCAAGCTGCACCATAAAAGGCGAACTTCTTCAATGCTTCTTCTTTAGTCATTATTTTATAGTTTTAAGTTAATAAATAAGATCTTCGGTGCAAAATTACAAAGAATTTTCGATACTATTACAATCTGAAACGATACAAAAGTTGTCTGAAACGATACAAATTCAAAATAATTGTGTACCTTTGCAGCAAGTTTAATGTATCATTGTACCCATGTACACGCTAAAAGAGGGCTGGATAGCCATGCAAGGTTCTGTACCGGTAGAAGATTGGGACGGCAAGATGTACTGCACCGAGACCGATGCAGATATGACTTTTCGTGCCAATATCATACAGGGATACCTGGCGGCCTACACGTTTACGCTGGTCATCGAGGGCAGGCTCTCGATTGTCTATAATAACAAGCAACTGATGCTCCATCCTGGCGACATCTATATCTATTCGCCCGGCATGCCCGTACTCATCGCTTCCGCCTCCAGCGATTATCGCGGCATCTGTCTGATGGCTGACGAGCACGCCACCATCGAGCTCCCCAGCGTCCGCGATTTGGTGAATATCGCTTACGCACCTCTTGTGCAGTTGCACGAGCCAAAACTGTCGCTGCCACCCGACGAGGCCCGCCACATGGAGCAGCGCATGCGCGAAATCATCGGCTATCTGCATTCCGACCATCTCTACAAGAAGGAAATTCTGCGTATGCTCTATGCCACCTTCCTGCTCGATATGCAGAATGCACAGCAGCACAGCATCACCCACCACCAAATTCCACTGCGCATCGAGGAGATATTCATCGGCTTCATCCGTCTGCTCCCCCAGCACTTTGCCGAACACCACGACATCGCCTTTTATGCATCTTCGCTCCACATCACTCCCGTCTATCTCTCGCGTGTCGTCCGTCAAGCCACAGGTCGCACCGTCATCGACTACATTAACCAGATGATTGTGATGGAAGCCTCCTTCCTGCTTCGCACCTCACCGATGAGCATCACTCAGATTGCCGAGCGTCTCCACTTTGCCGATACCCCCTCATTTAGTAAGTTTTTCCTGCGCATGAAAGGCGTTAATCCGAGGCGGTATAGGATGGAGAAATAACAAAAAATGTCCTTTTTCAGTAATATTAAGAGTTTTTATCTGGGTTCACTTCAGAACGGGGTATCTGTCATTAGCCATACAGCACCTTCGCTGTCCCTTCAATGCTCCTTCGTCCGTTGTGCGCTACATGTCCGCTATCTGCTCGTTACTTGTTCGCTACTTGTTCGGTCTGTTAGCGGACAAATACCGGACAAGTACCGAACATATACCGCACAATAACCGAAGCTACTCCCTTGCTACGCTATAGGTACAACGAGGTTGAGGCGACCCTACTATGGTGCAAAGGTTGTCCATATTGTCCTTTTCTTTTGCTGGGTGCAAAATTACAGCTTTTTTCCGAGTCCTGCAAGAAGGCACTTTGAGGTAACATAGTTACCAAAAAGTAGGAATTGTGATGTTATCGGGGTTTGCTGAAAACGACTTTAACTTTGATTAACTTAGTATAATTTGGTAATTCGGTAACTATTGGTTACTTTTGTGCCAAAATCAGAAGTTAT
>JAEEPZ010000254.1 GCA_016285055.1 Prevotella sp. | reverse complement strand
GCTTGTGGAGCATGACGTAGAGGTGCTGGTATATAAGACATCAGAGGGCAAGGTTGTGACCGCCTATCTTCCCTACAAAGATGACGATGCCAGCAAGGGTGAGACGAGCCAGTTTCCCGGTACTCATGCGACAAGCGGCCTGCTCTCATACATTGCTTTCAATAAGTACCAGATGAGCACCCCTCTTTATCGTGAACTGACCCGTTTCCTGAATCACGATATGCAGATTAGCGACGGAACCTTGTCCAACTGGCTGCTTAAGGGCAGTGAATACCTGAAGGAGCTGATTCCCCATCTGAAGAACCTTGCCCTGGAAAAGGATGCTTTCGTTAACTGTGACGAGACATGGTGCCGGGTACGCAAGCATGGAAAATACTCCAAGAAATATATCTGGTGCCTGGTTAACAAGTCTGCAAAGACAGTCATCTTTGTTTATGACGATGGCAGCCGTGGCCGCAAGGTACTGAGGGATATTCTGGAAGACCGTGAGATAGCCGCTCTTCAGAGCGATGCCTATAATGTCTATATGTTTATAGATAAGGAATTGGAGAATGTAACTCATCTGTGTTGCATGGCACATGCGAGAGCCAAGTTTACAGAAGCCCTGGAACAGGGTAGAGATGAACGTGCTCGGTTGTTTGTCGACAGTATAGGCCAACTGTATGGATATGAAGATGAATACCGGCGATTAGGGCTGAGTCTGGACGAGATCCGGCGACGACGTAATGATAGCCGAACGGCTGATGTGATGATCAGAATGAGTACCGAACTCAACAGACTGTTGAATAATCCCCAATCCCATCTGGGTGATATGATGCAGAAGGCTTTGAACTATCTGCACAACTACTGGCGTCAACTGTTCGCATACCGTCAGGACGGCCGATATACAATAGACAACAATATAGCCGAGCGGAATATCCGTCCGAGCACTGTCGAACGTAAGAACAGTTTGTTTTATGGCAGTGGTATGATGGCCGAAGTCTCAGCAGTATATCACACATTTATCAGCACCTGCTCAATGCTGGGTGTATCCGCACAGAAATACTTTAAGATGTTTTTCAGTGCAATCATAGAAGGGCGCAGGGACTATGCCAACCTGCTTCCAATGACAATTGGCATAAAATAAAGAATTAAAAATCAATAAAAAATTAGTCGATTTTAACTTTAGTTACCTAGAAGGGCGACCTTTTGGGGCTATACGTCAAAATTGGCTGTTTACTGTTTAACACAACATCCTGATAATCAGCAAAATAAATGCCCAAAATGTTTGCATATCTCAGAAAATTTTCGTACCTTTGCAAAGAAATAAGAAGGTATGGAATTAGAGGAATTGCAGTCCAGACTGGAGCATTTGCGCCACTTGGAGTCTCGGGAGAATGGTCCTGAGACGCCTCAAAAAGCATACCTTATGATGGAGCGTGACGAGATGATACGGTATATAGAGTTTCTCCAAGAGCGTCTGGATGAGGAGAAACGTGTCCGTGAATTGTCCGACAAGCGTTTCGAGGAGGAAAGTGCAGCCCGTAAGGAGGCCGACAAGCGCGTCTTTGACTTACTTGGCAAGATAGACCGCATGGGCGAGCAGCATAGTTCTGAGATGCAGAGTCTGCTCCAGAAGAATCAGGAACTGCAGCAGTCCATCATAGATCTGACCTCAGCAATCCGCCTGAACAAGAAGAATCGCTTTGCCTCCACGAGTCAGAAGACACGTTCAGTGTCTAAAGAACGGACAACCCGTGACGAAGAGCGTGAAGATCATGATGGCACCCCGACAAATGCTCCATCAGAAGCAGATGTTGAGGTCGAGGAGACCACGGAGGCCGCTCCAGTAAGGGAAGACCGCGATTATCGTAAGGGCATGAAGTACAATACGATGAAGGCCAGCCGTGTCATCCTTCATAAGTCAGACCGCTCACAGTTGCCAGCAGGCTCTGTTGTTATCCGTAGCTACACGAAGCGCTACAGCTATGATGAGATAGTGGAGCTTGTGGAGCATGACGTAGAGGTGCTGGTATATAAGACATCAGAGGGCAAGGTTGTGACCGCCTATCTTCCCTACAAAGATGACGATGCCTGCAAGGGTGAGACGAGCCAGTTTCCCGGTACTCATGCGACAAGCGGCCTGCTCTCATACATTGCTTTCAA
>JAEEPZ010000137.1 GCA_016285055.1 Prevotella sp. | reverse complement strand
CTTGCAAGGAGCAGAGACAGGAAAGAGGTTGGCGTGGCACCGCAGGCGCGTACACGCTTCATCATCTGTTCCTCAGAGATACATATCTGAATCACTTCCTTCTTATCAGCAAGGGGTACGATGGCATCGGTAGCCAGATTGATAACCTTAGGAAATTCTGGTAGCTGCTGCGGATGGATGCTCGCAGGTCTTGGCAGCGTGGCGGGATCAGTCCGTTCTGCCTCGTCGATGATGTCACCTGTCTTCCAGACTCCTGTAGGGTCTAATTCACTATCGTAGCGTCGCAGGCAGTATTCATAGAGCAATGTCCGGAGGATGCGATAGGCTGCAATCCCGTCGATGAGCGCATGAAAGAAATCTAATGCCACGCAATCGTCCCACCATGAAAAAGCCATCAGATGTTCGTTGGCTTCTTCACTGCACAAGCATACCGGCTGGCGGCTACCAGTGACTTTCCAAGGCCGTGGATTGTCATGATAGACATAGTGCTCGCTGCCGTCAGCATCGCGTTCGACACCAAGTTTGACACACAAGTAGGGGTATCTCGTCTGTGCTGCAGCAACTGCTTCTTCGAGCAGAAGTCCATCCACATGATCCTTCATCTGAAGAACGATGCGCACTGTCATAGGGTACTCGTCATCAGCCTTATTCAAGTCGACACGCTCAATATATAATCTTTTCATCTGTCGGTTTGGATTTGTCAAAGTCTATTTATTCTGTTTGAACAGCCAGTCGCGAACTGCGGCAATCTTATATCCATAGTCGAAGGATGCCATGTGCTCCATGCCCTTACCCGATTCGGGGAGTACGCTTCCTGTCTCCCAACGGATGAAGTTGATATTGCCGTCACGGGCAATCAGTTCTTCTGCCAACTTCTCTTGTTCCGCAGACGGCAATTTTGCACTCCAAGATGCAGAGTCAACCCTTGCATTATTCTCCTTCAGCACCTTCGCCAGGTCTCTCATGCCGCCGGAAGCCTTCTGGTCGCCACCAGCCACGATGTAGAAGAAATGTTTCTTGCCGAAGTCCTGCATCTTCGAGGTGTCCCACTGGCTGCTGACGAAGAGTGAGGCGGCGAAGAGGTCGGGATGCGCGATGTTGAAGTAGAACGACATCATGCCTCCCATCGACTGACCGGTGGTATAAAGTCGGTTAGTATCGACGTTGTATTCCTTGCAGACCTTTTCAAGCAGACGGATGGTCATCTCCACTTCGTCGGTGGTGCTCCAGTCGTCTTGCACGGCCCAGTCGGTATATTGCGGCACCAGCACAAAGGAGGGATGCTTCTGCTGATCCCTGTCGGAAGCGAACTCCAGGGCGCCATACCCTTGTGTGAGCGGAGCCGTCACTTCCTTACCGGCGGTGCTGGCATCGGCCATGAAGAGCACCAAGGGGAGTTTCTTTTCAGCCTCGGCTCCTTCGGGAACCAGCAGGTTGTACTCCATCGTCTTGCCCGTCTGAGTGTCGTTGAAAGTCAGTTGCTTAAACTTCTTCAACGTCTCATTTTTCAAGGCCACAAACGTACTGTCTGAATCTTTGTTGATCTCCATGTGGCCACCCTGACGCGGACCACGCTCGCCGCCCTTCTTCTGGGCGCAACCGGTCAGGCACACCAGGCCCGCCACGAGTATAAACGCTATCTTTCTCATTGTCATTTGATATTGTTCGTATTATGATTCAACTGTTTATTTTGTTATTTCTGCTATCCATTGGAAGAGTTCATCGAGGGCATAGTCACCGCTATGCGGACGGTTCCAGGCCAAGAGGAAGTTCACGTCCTTGCCCGCATTTCGGAGCTTCGTGGCGAAGTTGACGGGCACGGGGAAGGCCGTGTCGCGGTCGCGTGCACCATGACGGATATACCAGTGGGGAGCCACCGAGGTGTTGCCGTCACCAATGAAACTCATGGGGTTCATCAGGCGCACGTTCTGGCGGATGGCATCGGTGATGGTAGTGCCGTTCTTCTGAGCCGTATAGTCGGTGAAGTTCTTCGCAAGCGAAGCGTCCAAGGCCGAGCGGACGCTATGGCCCGTCTCGTCGCCAAACTCCTCATTCTCCCCACTGGCTTTGTTGATGCCCTCTATCTGACTATCGAAGGCAGGAACGCCTTTCAGGGCCTGGGTAGAGACCACATAGTTGAGATACTTCTGCATGTCGAGGTCGGTGATATATTCGCCCACTTGCTTACGCCCCATACCGCCACGCATCGGGCGCATACCTTTAGGCGGCTGGCCTCCTTGCATCTGGGGGAGCATGCCTCCGTTTATCGGAGCCGCAAACATGCCTCCTGCCTCTGAGGTGAACTTGAAACCTATGCTGTCGGGAATGTCAGCTCCGGCATTCTTGGCTATCTGAGCCGCACGGATAATCTCGCTCTTCAGGTAGTCGAGATAGTTGTCTGCCGTCAACGGTGTGCCATCGGGTTTCTTCAGGTTCAGGCTATTTACATACGAGGGGAAAAGGGCCGCAAGCTCTTTCGTCATCTGCTTATGGGTGTCGTCAAGGCTCTGGCGGGAGTCGGTCTGCTGGAATAACCACTCGTAGGCCATGTCCGCATGTTCAAGGTCGATGATGGGACAATAGCAGACAGAGGCAAACACATCGTCGCGCTCGTCGGCAGCACCCATCGCCTTCAGCAACTCAGCATACTCAGGATTATTGCCCGTCGCTCCCATCAAGGCCGACATAGCTCCTCCGGCACTCGTTCCGTCGGTGATGATGCGCTCGGCATCGCCAGGCATCTCCTTGTCGAAGTGGCGCAGATAGCGGGTGGCGGCTTTCAGGTCGAGTATAGCCTTCGGCGCACGACCCGTATAGATGGTCTGCCCTCGCTTCACTCCCTTGTTGGCCTTGGCGTATGCTTTATCAGCAGTAATAGTGGAGTTGCGCCCGCGAGTGCCAGGAATGACCACCACATAGCCCTCCTTCAAGGCCCTGCCTGTAGCATCGCCCGCTTGAGGCTGGGCAGCAGGCGAGGCCATGTAGCCGCCCACGTATGTACGAAGGAAGATGGGGGTCTGCTGGGTTGCGCCGTCGGGTACATAGACATTGAGGAACTGATAGGCAGAGTCCTCCACGTTCGTCACATAGAACAGCCGTTCGTAGGCCGTATAACTGACCTCCGTTCCGTTGTAGGCGGTCATCTTCGATTTCACACCTGCATTGGCCTCGAAAACCAACGTGCCTTGTGCCATTGCTCCCACCGAGAGGCAGGCACCGAAAAGAATTGTAAATATCTTCCTCATAATGACTATGGAGTGTTTCGAGTCGATGCTCTGGTCTCTGCCAAGACCTTGTTCATGTGGATTATAATTAGGTGTTTGTTTGCTAAATTCCGATTTATTTGTTATCACATTTTTTTCATATAACAGCCCATCCTGTTCCGCTCGGCTTTGCCGCTTCGCTCGTCGAAGAACTGCATAGCGGCTCCAAACAGGTAGAGTTGATGCAGACAGGAAACATAAGCATTGAAAGCATCTTTTGTTCCAGACTCTATGTTCTGATGACGGAGTGCATTGTAGACACGAGAGGCACATTCACCAACCAGTTTCTCCAACATGGTATAGTCAACGCCTCTCAGCAGCAGCACATCTTCACGGATATATTCATCCATGCTGTCGTAGCCCCTCTTGTCTCTCATGTAGGCGTAGAGATCTTCAATCTTTGAGTAGATTTGACCTTCGGTCGAGTCCCGTCGCGACTCGGCAGAGTCGGAGCAAGCTCCACTCTGCTCTCGCTGCTCCGTCACTTCCCATTCAGCATCCCAAAACCTTCATGGATAGGAGGAACTGGTGCAGGTTCTGGTGTAGCTGTTCTTCGAATTGTTCCATATGTTAGTCTTTGTCAGGCTGTTGTCCATCGTGAGCCTTCCAGGCACACTCTGTTATCTTCATGTCAGAGAATACTGCCGTAAAGGACGATTTCTCTGGAGAACAAGCATATATACCGAAACTGATTTCTTCTCCACCTTTGTATATGTGACAAATTCGCATCTGGCTAAAGTCTGTTCCGTTTGCAGAACATTCGATGCAATAGTCATCTTCTCTCCTGGAGAATCGATACCACATTGTCTTGACATCAGCAGGAATGGCAGTAGTTGCCCAATCGGAATAGCCGTTGTTCGTGGCTACACTGCCAAGATGCTGGAACTCTTCATTCTCATATTCCACAGAGCCTTTCAGCCAGTTCTCACTGTCAAGGTACATCACGATACCGCACTGGTCGAAGCGATGGTGACTCCCGGTAAAATCTGTCTTGACAACAAAGCTGAAGAACTTCTCACGGGTCCTCATCTGCAACACGGGAGCATTGTCGTTCTGGAAGTGATAGTACGTCCGCTGCCAGAGGTCGGTATTCGGAGCGGTGGTGATGCGAATTGTATCACCTTTCACTTCAAACCCTTTCGGTTCCCTTGTCCATTGAAGGTCATTAAGGGCTATTCGCCCACTGTCTGCAAGAGCTTCCTTTACGTTGTCGACGAAATCCATTGTCTGGGTTTCGCCACTCTTGCTGTCGCAACCGGACAGAACAGTTGTCGCTACTGCTGTCATAAGCAAAATGTTCTTCGTCTTCATTTTATTTATAGCATATTATCTAAACGTTCTACTGCTTTTGTTATATCTTCCTCTTCATCCCTTAGAATATAGTCAAAGTCTGCAAAACAAGCCTTGAAAATATTACGTTTCTGTAGCATGAGCATCCAGCTGAGACCTGCTGACATACATTCTAGCATCAGATACTCGAATAACAGTCTATCCGAATGGCAGGGAATCCCCCATTCTGTATCGTGGTAATGCTCCAGAGCCACCATCTTCAAACCATACACACTTCATAACGGGGGACAAAATTACTCATTTTTCTTCAGAAAAAAGTGGTGAGAACCAACTTTTAAGCAGAGAGCACCTGCTTTTATGCAGAAATAACATTCGTTCACCTACAAAATGACATGTCGAGCCAGGCATTATCCCTGTTATTTCCCGTCCACGACCACGGCATGAAGCCATAACCCAGACCTTGGCATGTCTTCATAATGGTACGGTGGTCAGACGTGCAGGTGAGGTTGTTCTGGCCGTTGTTGTAGTTATAGCCGAACTCGCCGACTATCAAGGGTAGCTGTTTCTCCTTAGCGGCAGTCATCTTGTCAATGATGTCCTGGGCATTGTTCCACGAACCATACATGTGGACAGAAAAAAGGATGTTGTGCAGCGGGCCATGTCAAGAAGCCGCTCGCCTGAAGAGCTGCCTGTCACGTCGTGCAGCTCCACCATCGGAATCATCTTCAGTGCAATACACTGCTCAATGATTCGCTCCAGCTGGTCAGGCCGTCCGCGTGTGTTCCATACGATGCGCACGGTGTTGGCTCGCGTGGCAGCGATTCGTCTTACATTATTCTGCCTTACCGCCAAACTCATTGTATGACACGTTCTCAGGCTTCCACTTGTCTTTCGGTTCCGGCTGTTCAGCAGGATAGCCGATGATGATGGCACAAAGGGGAACGATGTGTTCGGGCAGTTTCAGCACCTCTATGGCACCTCTAGCACGGTCATCACGTGGATAGAGTGCCGTCCATACGGCGCCAAGGCCGAGGGCATGGGCAGCAAGGAGAATATTTTCCGTGGCCGCAGAGCAGTCTTGAATCCAAAGCTGTTGTCCTTCGCCTTCAAGGGCTTTCTGCATGTCACCGCAGACAACAATGGTCAGCGGAGCCTGTTCCAGCATCCTGGCATTGGGATTGGTGGCTGCCAGCTCCTTCAGTTTCATAAGTCTATATTAGTTTGATGTTATCTTGATTTACACGCTCCTTTATTTACCTACACGCTCTCCATGGGCATAGACCACATTCATCCGCTCAACGGTGATCTTCTCCCATACATGCTCCGTCACATATATCTCACGGGCAAGGTATTGGTCAAGCTCTTCACGGTTTTGGGACTCCATGATGAGCACCGACCCCTTCAGCTTTCCCTCGTCATCCAGCAGTCCACCGGGAGGCTTCAAACTACTGCCATTCTTCCATTCAAGTAGAAGGGCATCAATTGATCGCTCTATATACATACCTATAGTTATTAAGCTGGTGCAAAGGTTGGCATTTCCTTTGATGTAAACAAGGATTTTCTATTCTTTTTTGATAAAACCGAGAGGAATTATTTTTTATTTTTTGATAAAACCGAGAGGAAAATCTTTCTTATATTTTATAAAACCGAGAGGAAAACACGTCCCATATATATATCAGCCCCATCGTGGGTAAAGTGTAAAGTCATCAGGCTGACCGCATTGCTGAAAGGCCTTACAATGCAGCCGACTTGCTCAATTCATTTTTGATGGCTCGGTTAATGAAATCATTTATTGTAGTCCCCGTCAAAGCAACGAAAGCCGCCACACGGGAATGAAGCTCCGATGACATCCGCAGATTCAGCTTGCCACTGTAGGGTTTTGCGGGCTCTATGCCATCAGCCTTGCAACCCTCGAGATAGCTGTCAATCCCATCCTCAAAATCCTTGCGCAGTTCATCCAGCGTCTGGCCCTCATACGCTATCAGGTCTTTGCCCAGCCCCTGCACCTTGCCAAACAGACAGTCGTCTGCCTTGCTGTACTCTACGCTGCCCTTATAGCCCTTATATTCCAAAAAATCCATAACCGTCCTCCTTATTTTATTAAACCATTATTCTTTAGATGTTGGTATATCGTCTTTACCATCCACTCCTTCATGATGCTTCCCGGATGTGGGCGATGAATGTCAATGTAAGCTCCCGACACCTCATTCTTGAACCTCACACGCGAGCCCGACGTAGAGCCTTTGGTATGTTCTTGATAGCCAAAGTAAGCCAAAAGGCTTAACGTTTCTTCATACGTGAAGTCCTTGGGTTTCTTCTTGAACCGCTCAACTAATTTGTCCTTTGAGCCCATAATTACGACATTTCGGGTGCAAAGGTACTAAATCCAGTACTATTCTCCAAATATTTAGTGGAGTTTTCTATTTGAAATCAATCAGTCTGCGTCAAAGCCATTTGGTCATACTACCCTCATATTTCGCTTGAAATTCACCAAACAAGTATTTGGCGGGAAAAACGCCTGGATCTCAAAGTTTGCTATATGATTGGTTTTTAACATATTGCGCCTTATCTTGAAAAAAAAGCTAATTCGGCGCAAAAAAATCTAAGCTAGATTTTTTCGACCTGTGCGGTTGGGATAGGACATAGTTACATAGCTATTTATGTGAGTTAATAGTTGAATATATTCGATAGTCAAAAGCTTGAGGCAGCCTTATTCTCCCCCTTGCAAAGGGGGAGTTAGAGGGGGATTCAGACCCGCCCCCAGCCCCTCCCTGTGAGGGAGGGGAGAAAATACCTCTGCGGCGGCCATACGACGGCGCAGCCCCTTCCCCTCCTTTTCCAAAGGAGGGGAAGGGGTGGTTTGTCAGAGATGCCCCAACCTATTCTCCGCGGCGGCCACATAAAGGCGCAGCCCTTCCCCTCCTTTTCCAAAGGAGGGGTTAGGGGTGGTTTGTCAGAGATGTCCCAACCTATTTTCCAAAGGAGGGGTCAGGGGTGGTTTGTCAGAGATGTCCCAGCCTATTTTCCAAAGGAGGGGTCAGAACCAGATTCAGGAGTTAAAGGAGTTCAGGAAAAATGACTCTCCACGAAAAGCCTTTTTCTCAGGGTCTACTGCTATATCATTGCCCCTTTTTTTTCCATCCGGGGCTTTTATGCAAAAGTTTCCTGCCGAGAAACCTTTGGTTTCCTGCCGAGAAACCGATGGTTTCTCGGCAGGAAACTTTTAAAACCCATGCTGCCTTGAACGGTAGCAAGCGGCAGAGCCGAGCGCGCGTTCATTTGTGATTATTTGTGTAGCGTCGCATACATATTAATATTAATATACATGCACTCGGCCCTGCCGCTTTGCTCGCCGAAGAAAGGGAGGCAAGAATACTCGTAAATATGATATTCATGAAAATGATTATCCGCCATCAGGTGATGAAGAAGGATGCCTACGGCATTGAGCGATGTCACCCTCTCGATGATCCTATGTTACTGTGCATCCTCAGCTATTGAGCAGCGACGCTTGCACTTCTTTGCGGATAATCATTTTCATGAATAAAAGTCCGCACATTCTGTTAAGAAACACTAAACACTAGGAATGTTTTACCACCGCCAGTAGTAAAATATCAACAAAATAGCCTCAAACAAAATTTTTTTCTTATTATATAAAAGGTATGTGAAAAATTATGCTTACCTTTGCACCCGCAATGTGCTTTATGCGCTCCTGCGCTAAAAGTATTTTACAGCATATCTGGCAAGAGCCAGAAGACAGGTGGCAAACATCCGATTGGAAAGTTAAAACACAACTATTCCCTGATTTCGGTCAGTAGGTTTTCACCGAATATGTTTGCAACCATTTGAAAATAAGAATTTTAACGCAGGTGGCTCGTGCTGCTTGCGGAAAAGTATAAGTAATTATACCCTAACGAATGAGTACCTGGTATGTGTTGACAACCAACAATCCCAAACATGCCAAGGCCCACCTGGAGCAATGGAACATCACGGTGGAGGAGAACCAGAAGAGGTTTGGTGACTTCGCATTGGAAAAGCCTATCGACTCGTTCATACCCTATACCGCCATCGATGCAACCGTCTATGAGCCGGACGTGCTGACGGAGAAGCTCTCCATCCGTTCTGCCCTTTATCGTTACCTTTTCGTTCAAGGCGAACTGGTCGACGTAAAGAGTCTGATCAGCCGGGTCAACGCCCAGTCAGAAGACAGGCTGTTCTTCCTGCTCGTTGATCAGGACAACAAAGAGAGCCGTGCCACCATCCGCCCGTCAGACTTAGAGGCACTCATCAAGATCTGCAGCAGCGGAGAATACACGATAGACCTCCCCCTCTCCGTCAGCGATTTGAAGGTAGGCAGTGAGATACACTTGCCTAGCGCCCCTTTCGAGAGCGACAACACGACCTGCAAGATTGTCGATGTCGTTCCCAAGAAGAATGGCGCTTACAAGGTACAGCTGGAACTCACCCTCTTCAACATCCCGTTCCAGCGCCTTTTCGTCACCCTCCACGACGTTCCTTCCGACACCCGTTTCAGCGAGATTGTCGGCAATGCCCAGAAGAAGCTGGTCGATATCTTCTCGCGGAAAGTCAACGACAAACAGACGGAGGCCACCAGGCTCAAAGATGAAGGAACCTTGCGTGAGATCCTTCAGGACTGCACGATGCCCTTCCCTCCTGGAGCCATGCACCGTCATTTCCTCGCCTTGATGCTCATCTGCGCTCAGATGCTGGGCGATGTTCAGACGAAAGAGAGGCTGAAGCAGCAGGTACTGCAGGAACTCAGCGCCATAGCCCGGCTCCGTGAAAGCAAGGCCAGCACCGATGCCCGTGCCTATCTCCATGTCGCCATGTATATCGCCACCCGTGAACCCAAATACCGCGAGCAGGCCCGTGCCTACATCCATGAGCACCATCCCGCCTCCCCATACCTTCAAAAGCTTGTCAGCACCTGCGCCAAGCGCGAGGCCCTGAAGTTCATGGGCGACAAGGCCAACAAGCCGAAATAAACTCATGGTACTGTGAGAACGACAGGATGAAGAACACCATCTGGTTTGCAGATAGAGTTGTGAACATTCCCAGCTCATTACGAATAAAAAAATAGCACGGAATCTTTACTTTCTTGTAAATTTATTTGCAGATTTGAAAAGAAAAGTCTACCTTTGCAGCATCAAGTCAGCATAAAGCATGATTATAGCCAACAAGGAACTGTTAGATGACTTCGTTCAATTGCATGCCAATGCCGTCAAGCCATTGAACAAATGGGTTGCGGATGTCAAGGCGGCCCATTGGAACAGCCATCAGGATTTGAAGCGTCAGTTTCCGACGGCAGACTATGTAAAGAACGGCCGTTATGTCTTCAACATCGGTGGCAACAACTTCCGTCTGGTTGCTGTAGTCATTTTTGTCGGTGGCGTGATGAATATCCGTTTCGTAGGAACCCATGCAGAGTATGACAAGATAGATTGTGCTACAATATAATGTAAAGGAGGATAAGACATGGAGAAGTTGACAACCCGCGAGCAGTATGATGAGGTGAAGGCCCAGGTGGAGAAGTTGATAGCTGAAGCTACAGCAAAGGGGATGCTTGAGCCGGGAATGGACAATACCTATACCCAAGAGATTGCCCGTCTGAGCAAGCAGATGGCAGATTACGAAGACGAATACCTTAACATATTACCTTTGCGTCGAAAATCCCCGCTCATCGCAACTATAGAAGCATATTTCTATGCCCACGACATGCGTCAGAAAGACGGTGCCCGTCTGTTGGGTGTCAACGAGTCACAGTTCAGTCAGATTATGAGCGGCCGTCGTCGTATCTCAATGTCTTTCGCTAAGCGTCTTCATTCCAAAATGGGCATTGATGCCAGCCTCATTCTTGAATATGCATAAGTAATCACCTTTAGGTTCATATCATTGGTCACCTTTTCCAAAGGTGGCCCTTTTATGGTTTTCCTCTTATGAGGGCATTAGTTCTAATAGGCATTGGGTGCTGGCACATTTGGCGTACTGTTGATACATGCTAACTCGGATGCCATGCACATTCGCGCCTTCAGCGCATGCCGTTCATAATCGTCAAACAACGACATTGACAAGGCTAACAAACCGAAACAGACTCGTGGCCCCTCGTTATACCATTTTTACTTCCATTTTCGCTCGGCTTTGCCGTTTGGCTAGTCCAAGAACTCTCACTTCCTATATAATCCTCCACTGTCTATTTAGGGGCGGGGAAATACCGCTGGTCTCTCATAAGTCAAAAGGTTCAATAATACAGCGGGCCTGCCCTTTTTTAAATAGAGCAATCAATTATAATTTGTTTCTAAGATTGTCCGCACTCGCCAACTATGACATGACACCTCTGTATGGAAAGAGTCAAATCCTTGATGCCTTTATTGGCAATATGGATAGAAGCATAAGTGCCAGAGTGACACGTTTCCTTCATATCACTAGACAATAGTTAAAAAACAATATGGAAAGTAAAAAGAATATAGCCCTGATAACGGGCATTACAGGACAGGACGGCAGTTATCTGGCCGAATTCCTGTTGGAGAAAGGATACGAGGTGCATGGCACCATCCGCCGATCATCGGTCGACTTCCGCGAGCGCATTGCTCATCTGGAGGGTATGCCCCATTTCCATCTGCACTATGCCGACCTGGGCGACTCCATGAGTGTGCTGGGCGTGATCGGTAAGGTGCGCCCGACCGAGATCTACAATCTCGCTGCACAGAGCCATGTGCAGGTGAGCTTCGACTCCCCAGAGTTCACGGCCGATGTCGATGCCGTCGGCGTACTCCGTGTCTTGGAGGCTGTGCGCCAGCTGGGCATGACGGACACATGCCGCATCTATCAGGCCAGCACAAGTGAGCTGTATGGCAAGGTAGAAGAGGTTCCGCAGAACGAGAATACCCCATTCCATCCTTATAGCCCATACGCTGTGGCCAAGCAGTATGGCTTTTGGATTGTCAAGGAGTACCGCGAGGCGTATAACATGTATTGCTGCTCCGGCATTCTCTTCAACCACGAGAGCGAGCGTCGTGGCGAGACCTTCGTCACCCGAAAGATTACCCTTGCTGTAGCCCGCATCAGCCAGGGCCTTCAGGACTGCCTGTACTTAGGCAATATGGATTCTCTGCGTGATTGGGGCTATGCCAAGGACTATGTAGAATGTATGTGGCTCATTCTCCAGCAG
>JAEEPZ010000136.1 GCA_016285055.1 Prevotella sp. | reverse complement strand
TGTGGATAGGAACGGCAGACATCAAAGACCTGTATGTTGATGATAAGCCATTCCTTGCCATTATTGCTTCTTTGCTCAAAAAGGGCGTGGAGGTCAGGCTGATTCATGCTAAAGAACCAGGGACAGCCTGGAGAGAGGATCACGAGAAGCATCCAATCCTCTATGATGGCATGGAGCGTGTGCTGTGTCCCAGAGTTCATTTCAAACTCATTATCATAGACACTACCATTGCATACGTCGGTTCCGCTAACTTGACTGGCGCAGGGATGGGAATGAAATCGCCACGAAAAAGAAACTTCGAGGCTGGAATCTTAACGGATGGCCCAGAAATGCTTGATGCAGCCATTGAGCAGTTCGATAATGTGTGGATAGGCAAATTCTGCAAGGATTGTGGCCGTAGAGAGTATTGTTCAGACCCAATAAAATGAAAAGATATGAGAAACGCAGATGTTAAGATTATGCTTGTTCCGTTAGAGTCAGATGACCGTGAACAGTTTATTATCGACAACCAACGTGCCTTCAAGTATGGGTCGCAAGAAGAGTTCTTTGCAGGGCAAAGCGGCAAAGCCGAGCGCGGTATGCGTGATAACCGCGTAGAAGAAGGACAAGAGGTTATTTCACGAAAGACCATTGAGCGTTGCATAGACGGAAATCAGGCAGAGACCTATCGGATTGTCTGTGACGGAAATGCTGTCGGTGGTCTTATTCTTCAAATTGACCAGCAAAGTGCAAAGGGTGAACTGGAAATAATGTTCATTCATCCAGAGGCACATAGCAAGGGAATTGGTCAGGCTGCATGGAAAGCCGTTGAAGAAATGCACCCAGAGATTAGAGTGTGGGAAACCATGACTCCTTATTTCGAGAAACGTAACATTCATTTCTATGTCAACCGTCTGGGGTTCCATATAGTTGAGTTCTGGAATAAGTATCAACATGGCCCTGCGGTTCCAGAGGATCTTGAAGAAGACGATGGTGAGCACCAATCGTCCTGGAGCGAGGATGATGAAATGTTTCGATTTCAGAAAATCATGTAAAATGTAATAATATGGAATCAAGAAAACATATAGCAGCAGAGAAAAAGAGGTGCAATAGCCATAACTGCGCCCAAGCCATCCTCCATACTTATGCCGATATTGCAGGGATAAGTGAAGATGAAGCCATGAATATTGCAGGAGCTTTTGGTGGTGGTATGGGAAACATGGAAGGAACCTGTGGCGCACTCGTTGGGTCTGGTCTTGTCTTAGGATTGGTCAACAAGGACAAGGTGAAGTCCATGAAACAGATGCGGCAGATTATGACCAAGTTCCAGGAAAGAAACGGAGCCACCCAATGCAAGTTACTAAAAGGACGGAGCAGCGAGAGCCATCAAGCTTGCTTGAATGGCCGAGTCGTGACAGACTTCGACAAAGTCAAAGGCATTGGAACAAAGGTAGTGTTGCGTGAATGTCCTGACTGTGTAGCCGATGCAGCAGAGTTTCTTGAAGAACAATTAAATGTGTAGGATTCAAATATGCAGATAATACTCGCTTCCGCAAAGATAATGAACGTTTCGATTAAGCGAGAGCAGAGCAAACTTGTTTGTTCTGTCGAGCGTGAGAAATGTGGGATGAAATCCAAAGACAAGCTAAAGTCTGCTCCCGACGTTAGTCTGTCATTACCTCGTTTCAAGAATGAGGCTCAGGCTTTTGCAAAGGATATGGCTCAGTATTCTACAGAAACACTCGCTGAAATGCTGGGCTGTAGCAGGCAGATTGCCGTTCAGAACAGGATGCGGTATTTGCGATTCTTTGAAGATGCGCCCAAACTTCCAGCTATCCTCGCTTATCACGGTCAGGCATACAAACATCTGAAGGCTGAGACTCTGACTGCTGATGACCTCAATTATTCTCAGGGGAAGTTATGGATAACATCTTTCCTATATGGACTACTTCGTCCGCTTGATGGTATTCTGCCTTATCGGATGGAAGGGCATGTAGAACTTCCGAGCGGAGAGGGGCAGAATATGTTTGGATTTTGGAAGAACCGCCTGACTGACGTTCTTATAGACAGTGTGAAAGCAGATGACGGAATACTGATACACCTTGCTACTGAGGAATACCAGCACCTGTTTGACTGGCAGCGTGTCCGTAAGGAGATCCGAGTCATTCAGCCATTGTTCTACGTGAGGAAAGGGAACGACTTGAAGATTCAGGCAGTATGGGCAAAGACATGCAGGGGAGCAATGACGAGGTTCATCATTCAGAATCGAATCACGAACCCCGATGACCTTTCAGCCTTCTCTTATGAGGGCTTTGAATACGAACCCACATTAGGAGCGCTCGGCCCTATGGGACGCTTGCTAGAGCAAGAACCGGATTATCCACATTTTATCAAGCAATGAGCAGGGTAGGAAGATAGAAGCAGTCCGTCCGAAAGATGATAAAGCATTTGTTCAACAAGATGAAGACAAGTGCGGTTAGTAGGGAATCCACTATAAACCATGTAGCAAAAAGTCGTAAATGCCTTTGATGAGGATGCCATCGTCGTTATAATGCGAGTGAAATCGATCGCCGGTGACGATTACCTTCTTAAAGCCATCTGGCACACGGAGTAAGGATGCCTGCTCCTGCTCAACCTTCTCCCTATCGGGCATCATATAGGCAGACTGTATATAAACGCGCTCATCTATTCGGTTCACCACAAAATCGATTTCAAGATTACTTCTGACACTCTTCCCTTCCTTGTTTCGCCTGACAATCTCTATGAGACCCACATCAACGGTATATTTCAGCCTTCTCAGTTCATTGTAAATGACATTCTCCATAGTGTGGTTTGGCTCTATCTGCCGGAAACCAAGAATGGCATTCCGGATACCGACATCCTCAAAATAGTATTTTGTCTCAGTGCCAATGTATTTACGTCCTTTCACATCATAACGCAGGGCTTCGTTGATGATGAAAGCATCCTGCAGATGTTCCAAATAACGTGAAATTGTGTTGGGGCCAATCTCCATGCCAGCTGCTGACTTGAACGTGTTGGCAATACGCCGGACGTTCAAGCTGGCTCCCATCCCAGAAGCCAAGATGCGTGTCAGTTCTCGCATCCCGTCGGCATTGTGCAGATGGTTTCGCTCAATAACATCCTTCAAATATACAGTCTCGAAAACCTCACTCAGATAGCTCTGTTTCTCTGCAGGATTGTCGAACTGTGCTACGCCAGGAAGTCCGCCATAGAGATAATAGGTTTCAAGTGCCGGCGCCATCTCGCCACCAACGCCTTCGAAGTATTCCGCAAAACTCAGCGGGTGGACACGTATCTCCCAACCACGTCCACGAAACTCAGTGATGACATCCTTCGACAGAAACTTGGCATTGGATCCTGTGACATAGACTTCGACATTCTTGATATGCAGGTAGGAGTTCAAGAAATCTTCAAACTCAGGTACCATCTGTATTTCGTCCAACAGAATGTAGAACATGTCATCATCGGTCAACTGCCTATCCACATAATCTAGCAACACATCTGGATCACGCAGTCGTTTGTTCCTGCGGTCTTCCAAGTTGACTTGTATGATATGACTCTCCTGAACTCCTCTTTCCAGCAGATGGTTGCGGAAGATATTGAAAATCAAGAATGACTTGCCACAACGGCGTATGCCTGTGATAATCTTTATCATTCCGTTCCCTTCGGCAGAAATCAGTTCTTGAAGATAAGTCTTTCGTTCAAAATACATGCGTTTTTGGAATATTTTTGTAGCAATCTACAGATTTGTGCTGCAAAGATAGTGCTTTTTGCTCAATTGTACAAGCAAAAACAACAAAAAAAAACTTCACTTACTTTTTTTGCGTAAATACGCATTTTTGTTAAATGAATCCCATTTATTTGATTCTGCCGTCACAAATGACACGGAAATCGAATAGGACTTGGTTCTACCAAACAGGTTTGGCCCTTCAAAGACATCATTATGCAACTTTGTTCCACATGTATCCGGTGTCTTTTTGAGAAAGTTTGTCTGGTCTTCTGGTTCTTTTTCGTCTTGGATTTCTTCCTGTTCACTACTGCCATTGTCATGATGGTTGGCAAACGGCTAAAAGGACATAGAAAATGAGGTGTGCAAAAAATAATATTTTACACACCTCACTGAATCCCAATTAGTTACGCTTAAAACAAGCGTCTAATACTCATCCTCGTTGAACAGGAAATCTTCCTTGGTGGGGTAATCGGGCCAAATATCCTCGATGCTTTCGTAGACATCGCCCTCATCTTCTATCTCCTGCAGATTCTCCAGCACTTCAAGAGGAGCGCCGGAGCGGATGGCATAGTCTATGAGTTCTTCCTTGGTAGCGGGCCAAGGAGCGTCCTCCAGCTTTGATGCTAATTCAAGTGTCCAATACATAGCGTTTAGTGTTTAGAGTTTAGTGTTTTTTTTCGAGGGCGCAAAAGTAATAATATTTTTTTTATCTGCAAGGTTTTTCCCATAATATTTCGCTCTGACCTGCGTTAAAATTTATTATTTTGGCCAAAACGAAGAGATAGTCGCTGAGACGGTTGACAAAACTGACTAGTATATCGTCGACGACGGCATGCTGCGCGAGTTCCAGGATGCGGCGCTCTGCCCTTCTGCAGACGGTACGGCAGACATGGCACTGGGCTGCGCTGACGGTTCCTCCCGGCAGGACAAAACCTTGTTTCTCCGGCAGGGTGGCCATGAGCTGGTCGATGCGCTGCTCCAACAGCTCGGTCTCGCCTTCTGGCAATTGGGCGAAATCGTAGAGCGGTGTCTGACTTTGGTCTATGGCAAGGTAAGAGCCGATGATGAAAAGATTGTTTTGCGCACGCACCAGCAACTGCCGTTCTTCTTCGAGCGGGTGTTCGTCGGCGGCCATCATAGCGCAGAGCAGCCCAATGTGCGAGGCCAACTCGTCGGTGGTGCCATAGGCTTCGAGTCGTGGGTCGGCCTTGCTGATGCGAATGCCGCCTATAAGGCTGGTCATGCCTTTGTCGCCTGTGCGGGTGTAGACTTTGGTGATTTTCATAGAGGTTTGAAGGTTGATGGTTGTTCAGAAATTGACGACGTAGTGCTGTTTGGCTCGCTGGGGGTTGAAGGTGGCTATGCCGCAGTAGTAGAGGTCGAAGGTGACCCTGACTTGCGGCCATTGCTCCAGCTCCTTCCACTGCTGCTGATGCCGTCCGATGTCCTCTACGACCAGCATGGTCTCTTTCCCACAGCAGGACAGCAGTTGGGGCCCGGCATCATCGGCAGGCGCTATGATAAGTGAAGGCCTGAGTTCAGAGGGGCTGTCCATCGCCTTGGATGCTGCGAGGTGTGAGGTGATGTGTGCTTTGTGGCATCCGGCAAGGAGGTAGTCGGCATAGCCTACGAGGTCTGTGATGACGGCCGGCTGCACGTAGTTGGCCAGCCGCAGATATAGCTGCCCGAGTTTGCGCCGCAGCCAGTCGTCGCCTTGTCCCACTTCGCTGTATGCGTAGTAGGGCTGCTGCTCGTTGACCACATCCTTGACAAAGCTGAAGTCGGTGGGCGACTGTATGCCGAAGCCTTGACAGTGGCGGATGCGCCTGAGCCAGACGTAAGCCTGCATCATTCTATTCACGAGTGCAAAGTTAATCATTTTTTCCTTTTTCTGTCAAAAAAACGAATATTTTTTTGAAGAAAAAAGCACCGTGAAAAAGAGGATGTAAACGAGCAGTCTGCTTTTACAGATGATTGTGCTTCTTGATGACTTGCAGGGTTGAGCTGTCGCAGTCGAAGACCGAGTTCAGGCCTTGTGCCTCCTGTGCCGGGTCTCCGCAGTAGGGGTCTCCCACCTGCCACTGCTCATGTACTGGCCGGGCCTCTCCTCCCCATCCCCAGAAGTTGCATCCGCGGACGGTGCTGTCGCCCATTGCCATCGAGAAGATATAGTCGTAATACTGGTCGCGTGCTGTGGTGGGCGTGGCGCATCCGAACTGGAATCCGTCGCGGGGGTAGCCAAACTCCTCTATCACCAAGGGTTTCTGCAGCTTCTGAGCTATGCGTATATGTTCCTTGAGGTATTCGCCCGAGTTGTCGCATGCGCGCTGTATGTTCTCCTTCAGCGAGTCCTGCTTCGCCCAGTTCCAGTTGTAGGGCCAGATATGAGCGTTGAGGTAGTCGATGTTCTTGTCGGCCGATACGCGCTCATAGAGTACGGTGTCTCCCTCACATCCCCAGATGCCCTCTGAGCCGATACTGATGAGGTGGTTCTTATCCAAGCTCCGTATCAGCGCCGATGCCTCGCTGAGCCACTTTGCGAAGGGCTCTTTTGCCTCATTGCTGAATGCGCGCGGCTCGTTGCCTATCTGCCATGCCATGATGGTGGGGTCGTCGGTGTATGCCACGTTGGTATATCGGTTGGTACGGCCGATGATGAAGCGCACGTAGTCGTAGAACAGCTGGTGAGCCTTCTCGTTGGCTGCATATTTGCTCATGGCCTGCATGAAGGCGCCATATCCTGCCTCGTTGGGTCGCGGCTGCGGCCCTTCGCCGGCCTGCTCCAGATAGAAGCCGTAGCCTCCGCTCCACTCCCACGAGTTGTTGAGATAGAGGACGGCCTTCATATTGCGCGCGTTCATTTCTTTTAATAAGAAGTCGAGTCCCGCCAGGATGGTGTCGTTGTAGACGCCCGGCGCTATTTGCAGCGTAGGCTCTACTTTCGTGGTGACGCCTCGCTCGCCGTCGCTCCCCACGAGGATGCGCAGGTTGTCGAGCCCCAGCTCATGCAGCTGGTCGAGCTCGCGGCACAGTCGCTCTCGGTCGCCGCCCTGTCCCTCACTGCCGAGGATGGCGCCGTACCAGAAGTTGGTGCCTACGAAGCGGTAGTCGTGGCCGTCGACGACGAATGTCGTGCCCTGTCGCTGCACGAAGGGGCTGTTTGTGTCCGCTGTCTTGTTAGTGCCTTTGCAGGCAACGAGGGCGATGGCAAGCATAGCCATCAGCATAGTTTTTTTGCAGAGAAGAGGCTTCATATGGTTCTTTTTTAGGTTTTTGGCCATTGCTATTTGCGCTTACGCCATGTCAAAAAGATGATAGCCAGGAGGAGCAGGACGATGACGGCCATGGCGACGTAGGCGATGGTCTCAGTGGTATGGATGGTGGCAGGCTGGAAGTCGAGTTCCACCTTGTGCTTGCCTCCGTCGATGTGGAGGGCACGGAGCACATAGTTGACGCGACCCAGCTCTGCGGGCTTGCCGTCGATGGTAGCCGTCCAGGCGGGATAGTAGATTTCTGAGAAGACGAGCACGCCGCCGCTGTTGCTCTCGACGTTGTATGTCAGATGGTTGGGCTCGTAGCTCTCTAAGGTGACGGCCGAAGTGCTGTCCTGCTGTGCGGCCTGTCCCAGCACCTTCTCAAACTGCTTGTCGGCCACCGCCTCGTGCCGCAGGTCTGTCTGTCGCAGTGCAGCCAATTCTTCCTTCGCCGACCCTACGTAGCTCACCTTGTTGACGAACCAGGCGTTGCCGCAGGTGTTGCTGTTGAGCATCGGCATGAGCCCCTGAGGTGTTTTCACCACGACATATCGGGTGTTCAGCATGTTGAGCACGGGCATGAGCATGTCGCTGTCGATGGAGTCGAGCTGATAGCCAAACTCGGGCGCATAGTGGTTGATGGCCAACATCTCGCGCACGATGCAACTGTCGATGAGGTCCTGATAGCGCTGCATCTTTGCTGCATGATAGCCGCCCACGCTCTTATGGTAGTAGCTGGTCTGGTTTTCGTTGAACACCGTGGTGAGCTGCTGCTCGTCGTAGGGCATGTTCAGCACGCGGTAGTCGAGGGTCTTGTCTTGCAGCAGATAGTTGTCGAGGGGTGTCTTGGCGTGTGTCTCCTCCTTGATGCTGTCACTGCGGAACATGCCGTCGTTGAGGTAGTTCTTGTTCACCTGCCAGAGGTCGAAGAGGCACACCACGGCGATGATGCCCACTGCGGGCAGTGCCTTCAGCTTCTTCGACATGTAGAGCCAGAGGATGACGGCACCGATGGCAACAATGACCAGCGAGCGCCAGCAGTCGCTGGTGAAGATGCTCTGTCGCACCTCCTGCAGCACGCTGATCTGCTCCACCCATTCGGGCTGGTCGGGCTTTACGAAGCTGAAGAATGCCGTTGGTGCGATGGCAAAGAGCAGCAGTGCGCCGCCCACGAGGCCGAAGCTTGCGGTCAGCGGTGTCAGCGGCAGCTCTTTCTTGTCCATAGCAGCCAGCGGGCTCTTCTTTCCGAAATAGTTCATCGTGCTGCTCACCATCACGAGGAGAAGGGCCAGGCATCCCAGCATCAGCGTCACTCCGATGCCGCTGCTGATGCCCACCAGGATGATGAAGGCGGCCAAGCAGGCCAGGAGGGTGGTCACGTTGATGCGTTTGCGCAGCAGCTCCGGCTCGTCGATGACGCGCTTCAGGCCCAGCATGGCCAAGAGGGGTATGGTGAACTCGGCGATGACGAGAATCGACTCCACCGTGCGGAACTTGGCATACATCGGCACGTGGTCGATGAAGAAGTCGGTGAAGCCCTGATAATTATGTCCCCACGACAACAGGATGCTGACGACGGTGACGGCCAAAAGTGCCCATTTCATCGGCCCTTTTACTACAAAGAGGCTGAGCACGAAGAGCAGGATGACGAGGGCGCCCACATAGACGGGCCCCATCGTGCCGCCCTCGTCCCAGTATTGCGGCAGCATGTCGAAGAGCTGTCCGGCCTGTATGCTCTGTCCGTCGGGCAGGCTGACCACCTCGCTGGCTTTTGCCTTTGCGGCGCTGTTCTCTCCGAGGCTGCAGAAGGCTGTGCCCTGCTCTGCGTCGGCGCGCATCGAGGCGCCGCCCTTCACGTTGGGAATGAGCAGCGACCACGTCTCGCCCTTGCCATAGCTGTACTGCGTGATGTAGCTGCGCTCCAGTCCGCCGCCCGTGTCGTTGCCGCCCTGTGCATCGGCTTTCAGCTCCGAGCCGCCGCGCATCGTGGCCTTGCTGTACTCCCAGGTGTGGTAGAGGTTCGAGATGTTCACCATCACGCCCAGCAGTCCGCCGACGATGCATACGCCCGTGGCCTTCAACCACTGTGCCATTCGCTTTTCGCGAATGGACTCAATGAGGTATGCCACCACCATGAAGAGGATGACGAAGAGGAAATAATAGGTCATCTGCACGTGGTTGGCGTGTATCTCCAAAGTGGTGAAGATGGCTGTGACGAGCAGTCCCCACAGGTATTTGCCCCTGTAGGCCAGCACCACGCCCGCAATCATGGGCGGCAGATAGGCCAGCGCCATCACCTTCCACATGTGCCCGGCGGCGATGATGATGAGGAAATAGGTGCTGAAGGCCCACAGGATGGAGCCCAAGGCTGCTAAGTAGGACTTGAAATTGAAGGCGCGCAGCAGGATGTAGAAACCCAGTAGGTAGGCGAAGAGATGCCACACATAGTCGGGCAGCCACAGGTGGTAGGCCTTCTCCACCGTCGTCACAGGCTTGTCGCTGTCATACGACGGTGCAATCTGATAGGTGGGCATACCTCCGAAGAGGCTGTTGGTCCAGCGTGTGCGCTCGCCGGTTTTCTCCAAATACTCCTTTGCCTCCTGTCCAGCTCCGGCGCCTGCCGATGTGTCATGCTGGTAGAGGATGCGGTGCTCCGTGTCGGCGGGATAGAAGTAGGCGAAGGCCAGCACGGCAAACAATACGACTGCCAACACGTCGGGCAGCCAGCGTTTCAAGTTTTTCATTTTTAAATGTTTTGCAATTTGCCTGCAAAGGTACAAATAAGCGAGCGAAAAGCGAAAGAAAAACACATTTTTCTTTTGCTTTTCCTATCGACAATAGCTTTAAGCAACATGTATATTGAATCCACTTCCTTTTCCTTTGCCTGCGGCGCTACGCAAATATCCGTAAATGACACGCAAATGTTTCGTGAATTTGTAAATATTAATGACAGTAGTAATTATTTTTCATTTTCGGACTTTTCGTCCGAAGCCTTCGGACGAAAAGTCCGAAGCCTTCGGACAACGAGGCCGAGGCCTTCGGACGGAGTGTCCGAAGCGTTCGGATTTTTTTCCACTGCACAGATTGGAATATTCTGCCGCTCCTTCGGGGCTTGTTGTTGCGCTGCGCTATACAGGGGCGTTGCCCTGCCTGTAATCCTCCGCTCCTTCAGGGCTACTTCCTCCGAGATATGTATAAAGAGTAGCTTTGACCGCAAGCCTTTGCTGTATCTGTCATGAAACATTCTCAGGTGGAGTCGGCTTGCTCCAATATGGACGGACACACTATAGGGTGACAGCGGACAATCATAATAATTCAAGTAAAAAAACTGGCGTTAGCTTTTTTTATGTATCACTTTGCTGCTTTTCCCACCATTTTTTCATACTTTTGCAAGCACGATGGCAGATGTGACAAATGAGAAGATTCTGCGCGGCTTCATCCGTTATTTGAAGCTGGAGCGCAGCATGTCGGGCAACACGCTCGACGCTTACAACCGTGATGTGGAGAAGCTGCTGGCCTACCTCAAGCCCCTGGCAAAGCGTCTGACGGAGGTGACGCTCGAGGACCTGCAGGACTTCTCGGCAGGCCTGCACGACATCGGCATCGGCCCGCGCTCGCAATGCCGCATCCTCAGCGGCGTGCGCTCACTGTATCGCTTTATGACGCTCGACGGCTATGTAGAGCAAGACCCCACGGAGCTGTTGGAGAATCCCGTTCTGGGCGAGCATCTGCCAGAGTATCTCACGCCGGCCGAGGTGGACACGCTGGAGGACAGCATCGACCTGTCCATACCCGAGGGTCACCGCAACCGCGCCATCATCGAGGTGCTCTTCTCCTGCGGCCTGCGCGTCTCTGAGCTGGTCAGCCTGAAGTGGAGCCAGCTCTTCGAGGAGGAGCGCTACCTGCGCATCACGGGCAAAGGCAGCAAGGACAGGCTGGTGCCTATCTCTGAACGGGCGTTGAAAGAGATTGCCAACTATCTGCCGTGGCGCTCAAGCCTGAAGATCAAGCCGGGCGAGGAGGACTATGTCTTTCTCAACCGCCGCGGTGCCCACCTCACCCGCACCATGATTCTCATCATGCTGAAACGTCAGGCGGAAGAAGCTGGCATCACGAAGACCATCTCTCCGCACACGCTGCGCCACTCCTTCGCCACGGCTCTGTTAGAGGGTGGTGCCGACCTGCGTGTCATTCAGGCACTCTTAGGACACGAGAGCATTGGCACGACGGAGATATACACGCATATCTCCATGCAGACGCTGCGCCGTGAGGTGCTGGAGCATCATCCGCGAAACATGATCAAGAAGGAGAAGCTAAAGGAGTAAAGGAGTTAAAGGAGTAAAGGAGTAAAGGAGTTAAAGGAATTAAAGGAGTTAAAGGAGTAAAGGAGTAAAGGAGTAAAGGAGTTAAAGGAGTTAAAGGAGTAAAAGGAGTAAAAGGAGTAAAGGAGTAAAGGAGTAAAGGAGTAAAGGAGTTAAAGGAGTTAAAGGAGTAAAGGAGTAAAGGGAGTTTAGGGAGTTAAAGGAGTTAAAGACAAACGACCTGTACGGATGGAATTATGACATAGTTACGTCGCTAATTATGTGAGTTGGTACCGCTACGCGGCCTGAGAAAAAACCAATAAAAACCAATAAAAACAAGAAAAACAATTAGGGAAAAAGGTTATCGCCTTGCCCGCCGCAGGAACTCCGTGAGGCACTCCCCTCCCTTCAAGGGGAGGGGCAGGGGTGGGGTCTGTAATGTCAGTAATATCCTGTCAGCGAAGAGTGGGGGCGAAGAAGTTTCAGCGA
>JAEEPZ010000253.1 GCA_016285055.1 Prevotella sp. | reverse complement strand
GCGATAAGGTATGAAGAAAGTATTATTAGCCGCAGTGCTGATGGGAATGATGCTCACGGGCTGCAATCAGAAGAGTGATAACAATCAAAACGAAGAAGATATGAATACAACACTGACATTGACTCAGGAGTGGGACAAGACGTTCCCCAAGAGCGACAAGGTAGACCACAAGAAGGTCACGTTTAAGAACCGTTACGGCATCGAACTGGCTGCCGACATGTACACGCCGAAAGGTGCAACGGGCAAGTTAGCTGCGCTGGCTGTCACGGGCCCGTTCGGAGCTGTGAAGGAGCAGACGAGCGGTCTCTATGCCCAGCACATGGCTGAGCGCGGTTTCGTTACTATCGCCTTCGACCCCTCGTTCACTGGCGAGAGCGGTGGCGAGCCTCGCCGTATGGCATCGCCCGACATCAACACCGAGGACTTCCTCGCTGCCGTCGATTTCCTGAGCAATCAGGAGACTGTGGATGCTGAACGCATTGGCATTATCGGCATCTGCGGATTTGGTGGGATGGCTGTGAATGCTGCCGCCATCGACCCCCGCATCAAGGCCACCGTTGCTTCGACAATGTACGACATGAGCAAAGTGAATGTGGAAGGCTACTTCAAGAGCGAGGACACCCAGGCACAGCGCATGGAGAAGCGCAAAGCCATCGCCCAGCAGCGCACCGAGGACTTCAAGAACGGAACTTACAAGCGTGCAGGTGGTGTCATCGACCCGCTGCCAGAAGATGCACCTTTCTTCGTGAAGGACTACTACGATTATTATAAGACACCACGCGGCTACCACGAGCGCAGCGGCAACTCCACTGACGGCTGGAACGTCATCGGTTGCCAGTCGTTCCTCAACCAGCCCCTATTGGCTTGGGCGCACGAGATTGAGTCGCCCGTGCTGCTCATCCACGGCGAGAAGGCACACAGCCGCTACTTCTCTGAGTACGCCTTCGAGAAGATGACGGGCAAGCATGTGGAAGGCCAGAGTGCAGTTGTCGGCAATAAGGAACTGATGATTATCCCCGATGCCGTCCACACCGACCTCTACGATGATAAAAACGAGAAGATTCCTTATGACAAGATGGAGGCATTCTTCCGCAAGAACCTGAAATAGACCACGGATTTCACGGATTCAACGGATTACGAAGAAGCCCCGCCGACAGGCGAGGCTTTTTGCTTTTCAAATCACTCCGGTGTCACCGTCTTCGCTTCCCCGCGCCCTCCGACACCCTGCAGACGCCCCGCAGACTATCCATGAGGTGAAGGGGATAGAAATGCTCTGACCAAAAACCTTCGTCAGTGGCTCGGGCATCCGATTTTGACGTGCACGAACCTTTGCCCGATGCGCTGGCGACCTTTCCGACAATAGCCGAAGATAACTTAGAGACAAAGAATTATCTTATCATAAATAGAATTCGTAACTTTGCGCCGATAAGTAGGCTTCAGCGAGGCCGAGAACGCAATTTTTTAACAAAAAGAAGACTTTGACTATGCCGACAACGAAACAAACCATCGCGCAGTGGCCTTTTGAGCGGCTGTACGTGCCCCCTTCACCCAGCGGAGGGGTTTTGACGAACGGAGTTTGACCTACCGGATGGTGCCGATGGAGCAGGCACGGCAGCTGACGGGCATCAAGGTGCTCGACTCGGTCGTGGACCGGCTGATAAAGGGCCCCGGACCCAAAAAGAACCCCCGCTATCGAGGCTACACGGACCCGAAGCTCTCGGCCACCATCCATAAGCTCACCGGCCTGACCCTCCCCGAGCTGCGCATGCACTGGCACATGCAGGTGGCGCGCGACCTGCTGCGCTACACCGACCTGCCGCTCACGGAGGTGATGCAGCGCTGCGGCTACACCTCCATGCCCACCTTCAGCCGCACCGTCCGCCGCTGGTGGGGCGTCTCGCCGAAGCACCTCCGCATCCTTGCCCGCAACAGCGGCGACATCGGTAAGTATGCACTGTAAGGGCGTCCGGCCAGCGGCCACCGATGGCTATACATTGAATAAAAAATGACGGGTTGTTGACTTCGCTTATATCAACAACCCGTCGCACTGATTAATTTGATTTCTTGGTCTCAAAAGTCATCTGCCTTGCTTTTGGCTTTAAGGTAGAATTTATAGAGTTTCTTGCCTATTTTGTCTCTCTTGAAGGTTCGTTCATGCTCAATTGG
>JAEEPZ010000252.1 GCA_016285055.1 Prevotella sp. | reverse complement strand
CCCGCTCTGCGAGACCAAGTCCTATGCAGTGGTAACACCTGTTGAGTAATTATACTCGACCTTTACCCTGACCATCCGAGGCGGGCTGCCCGAAAGGGTGGCTCGCCTTTCTCAAATCCTCAAACAACGACACATTATGAAGAGACTAATGACTACAAACATCGTGAAAGCGCTGCTGATGCTTTTCACTTTCCATTTTTCACTTCTCACCGTCTCTGCCCAGGGCTGGCCTGAGAACTATGGCGGTGTGATGCTACAGGGATTCTATTGGGACTCATACAAAGATACCCGCTGGGCGCTCCTCGAGCAGCAGGCCTATGACCTCGCCAGCTCCTTCGACCTCGTCTGGATTCCCCAGAGCGGCAACTGCGGCGCACAGTCCATGGGCTACGACGACCTCTGGTGGTTCAACAACTACAACAGCTCCTTCGGCAACGAAGCCCAGCTGCGTTCGATGATCCAGACCTTTAAGGCCCTCGGCCTCGGTACCATCGCCGACGTCGTCATCAACCACCGCCGCAATGTCTCCAATTGGGTTGACTTCCCCAAGGAAACCTATAACGGTGAGGACTATGAGATGCTCTCCACCGACATCTGCTCCAACGACGATGGCGGCGAGACCAAGAAATGGGCCACAGCCAACGGCTATAGCCTCAGCGAAAACAAAGACACACGCGATGACTGGCCCGGCATGCGTGACCTCGACCACAAGAGTGAGAACGTGCAGCGCATCGTCAAGGCCTACCTCAAGTTCCTGCTCAACGATCTCGGCTATGTCGGCTTCCGTTACGACATGGTGAAGGGCTACGGCTCTACATATACCAAGATGTACAACGAAGACAGCAAACCGCAGTTCTCCGTCGGCGAGTGCTGGGACAGCAGCAACACCATCCGCAATTGGATTGATGGCACTGAGAAGACCAGCGCCGCCTTCGACTTCCAGTTCAAATATGTCGTAGGCAACGCCTGTAACAGTGGAGACTGGGCAGGCTTCAGCAAGCAGAACCAAGGCAACTGGCCGCTCGTCAGCACTAATTTCGAGAGTGGCGCCTACCGCCAGTATGCCGTCACTTTCGTTGAGAATCACGACACGGAGGTGCGTCCCGACGGCAGTTCCAACGGCCCGTTGAAGAAAGACACCCTGGCTGCTAATGCCTATATGCTCGCCATGCCTGGCACCCCCTGCATCTTCCTCAAGCATTGGCAGGCCTACAAGGAAGAGATCAAGGCCATGGTTGCCGCCCGCAAACTCGCCGGCATCACCAACACGTCTGAGTATCTGAGATACAGCTCTCCGAACATCAAAGCCTATTATGCCATCACGACCGACGACAAGTTGCTCTGTGTGGTGGGCGATGAATCCAAGCTGACACCAGAGCCCGGCGAATGGACAAAAATCCTTTCCGGCCATCACTATGCCTACTACCTCGCCAATTCGATGGAGACAGCCTGGGCCAACAAAGGCAGCGGCACTTTCACAGAGCCCTTCGATGTCGAACTGAAAGCTGTGTCAAATACCGACGATGCCATGCTCGTCTACACCCTCGACGGCTCTGAGCCATCTGCCACCAACGGCACACAGTGTCTCAGCGGCACCCTCATCCGCATCGAAGCCCCAAGCTCACAGGACTCACAACTCGGCATCGTATTAAAAGTCGGACTGCTTGTCAACGGTGCCGTCTCCGGCATCATCACCCGCAGCTTTGCCTATCAGGAGACAGCGCCCACGCCAGAGGTCGTCATCCCCGACTTCTGCACCGTCGCCGATGGTGAAGTATGCGCCTTCTTCGAGGCACCCTCCTTCTGGGAAAATACCATCTGCTGCTGGGCTTGGGTAGATAATCCCTATGAGAACTTCACCTACTCACAACGGAAAGACTGGCCCGGTGTCGACTGTGAGCTCTTAGGCACAGCCCCCAATGGCAACAAGGTCTGGAAATGGACGTGGGACGGCACGAAGCAGAACAACACCTCTGCCACGCAGCCTGCGAAGATCATCTTCAACAACATGGGCCAGCCGCAGACCGAAAACCTCGACTTCACCCAGGCAGGCTACTATAACGAAGACGGCCTCCAGGGCGTTGTCACGGCTACGGCTATATTGGCTCCAAGGAGTCAGGAGTCAGGAGTCAGGAGTCAGGAGTGGTATGACCTTCAGGGCCGACGCATGAACT
>JAEEPZ010000135.1 GCA_016285055.1 Prevotella sp. | reverse complement strand
TCGTCCCTTCGGGACTGTTCGCTGCGCCTTGCCCTTCGCGTAGCTCAATGCGCAGCCATCCCCTCCCTTCAAGGGGAGGGGTTAGGGGTGGGGTCTGTAATGTCTGTAATATTTTATCAGAGAAGAAGTTTCAGCGAAGAAGTTTCAGCGAAAAAAGGGCAGCGAAGAAGGGACAGCGAAGAAGGGACAGCGAAGAAGAGACAGCGAAGAAGAGACAGCGAAGAAGAGGCAGCGAAAAAGTTACAGACCCCACCCCTACCCCCTCCCCTTGAAGGGAGGGGATGGCTGCGCATTGAGCTATGCGGCGGGCAAGGCGATAGTTATTGTACCAATTTGTTTTTCTTGTTTTTATTTGTTTTTATTGGTTTTTTCTCAGGCCGCTTCGCGGTATCAACTCACATGATTAGCGACGTAACTATGTCTGATTCCATCCTCACAGTACGGAATTTTGTACAAAGCCTCTATACACTATTAACAGACCTTTGCTTTTCTTGACTGCTGCCATGCCGTGAATCACACAGGTTAGTTCTTCTGCCAGAAAGAGCGGGTGAAGAGTACGAGTACAGCCACAATCTCAAGACGTCCGACGAGCATGAGGAAGGAACAGAGCCACTTCAGGCCGTCGCTCAGGTCGGCCCATGACATCTGCGGCCCGATGTTCGTATCCAGTCCTGCGCCCACATTGCTTATCAGACTTAGCGAGATGGTCAGTGCATTCGTGATGTCGATGCCTGAGAGCACCATCGCCACGGCGGTGACCAGGAGCATGATGATGTAGAGTGTGAAGAAGGCCAGAAGCGTGATAAGCCTGCTCTGCGGCACATTCTGCCCGCCCAGGCGCACCGGCAGGATGGCATTGGGATGGAGAATGTGGTAGAACTCGTTACGCATCACGCGCAGCAACATCATCACGCGAATGCTCTTGAAGCCACCGGTGGTGCTGCCCGCACAGGCGCCCATGAACATCAGGACGCCCAGAATGACCCAGGTGATGTGAGGCCAGGCGCCGGCATCGGTATTGCTGAGGCCCGTAGTGGTGATAAACGACACCACCTGGAAAAGGGCTGAGCGAAACGCTTCCTCCACGTCGTAGTCCATACGTGTGAGAAGCAGATACATGATCCACAGCGTGGCGCCAACAATAGTAATGATGTAAAGCCGGAACTCGCTGTTGCGCAGGATGGCACCTGCCTTGAATTTAAAAAAGAAGAGGTAGAGCAAGGTGAAGTTGATGCCTGCAAGGAACTGGAAGAGGATGGCCAGGTACTCGATGGTGGGCGATGCGAGGAAGATACTGCCGTTGTGTGTAGAAAAGCCGCCAGTGGCGGTGGTCGTCATCGAGTAGTTGGTGGCGTCAAACCAGTCCATGCCGCACAGCCAGAACGAGACGCCGCAGGCCACGGTGAGCAACAGGTAGATGCTCCAAATCCACTTTGAGCTGGTTGACAGCCTGGGGTGCAGCTTTGAGCGCATAGGTCCGGTGGCCTCAGCCGAGAACACCTTCACGCTGCCGCCTACCAGCGAGGGCAGCAAGGCAACGGTGAAGAACACAATGCCCAGACCGCCAATCCATTGCATCAGCGAGCGCCAAAACAGCAGACCGTGGGACAGCGACTCCACATCGTCGATGACGGTGGCGCCTGTGGTGGTGAAACCAGACATCGTCTCGAAATAAGCATCGGCCAGATTAGTCACCGAGCCACTGAGCAGGAAGGGCATCATGCCGAAGAGCGAGAACACCACCCACACCAGCGTCACCACGACATAAGCGTCGCGGCGGCTCAGCGAGTTTTCAGCTTCGTGACCAAAGAATCGGAAAAGGAAGGCCCCCGACAAGGTCAGGGCCGTTGAGGTGATGAAGATGGGCATCTCCGCTTCCCTGTAGATGATGGTCATCATCAGGCAGCACGCCATGAAGGCCGCCTCGATGAAAAGCAGCGAACCCAGAATCTTCGCTATGATTTTCCAGTTAATCATGTTTCAGTTCACATCTCTCGCCACCTACTTCTCACCACGGCAGGATGCTCTTCTTGAAATATTTCTCAGCTTTCTCCATCGTGTGCTGTTGACAGAACACCATGACGCTGTCGCCTGCCTCAATCTGCGTATTGCCATTGACGAGGATGCCCTGCTTGCCGCGCACCAATCCACCGATGGCGATGCCTGAAGGCAAGCCGAGCGCCTTCACCGGATTCTTAGTGACACGTGAGCCCTCAGCGGCCACAAACTCAGCCACTTCGGCGTCGACCATCATCAGCGACTTCATGTTGCGCACATCGGCCTTCATCATCATCTGGAAGATGTGGCTGGCGGCAACGGTCTTTTTATTGATGATGGTACCTATATCAAGCCCCTCAGCCATAGAGACATAGTCGAGGTTCTCCACCATGGCGATGGTCTTGCGCACACCTAATTTCTTGGCTGTGAGACAGGCCAGGATGTTGGTCTCGGCATTGCCGGTGAGCGAAACAAATGCCTGTGTATTCTTGATGCCTTCCTCGCGCAGCAGTCCGAGGTCGCGGCCGTCGCCGTGGATAATCATCACGTTAGGACGGTCGACGAGCTGGTTCAACTGCTCGCAGCGGGCCAGTGAACTCTCAATAATCTTCGCGTGCATGTGGTCGGGCAGTGTGAGTGCCGCCCTGACCGACGTCTTGCCGCCACCCATAATGATGACGTTGTGCACGTCCTCATATTCGCCCTTTCCCACTATACGCTTGATGTGCGGGACGTATTCGCCCGTAGTCATGAAGTAGGCCAGGTCACCGCTCTTCAGCATGTCAAGACCACCTGGGATGATGGTCTCGCCGCCACGTTTCAGCGCCACGATATGATAGGGGTCGTCGGGGCCGCAGAGGTCTTTGATGGGCTGGTCGAGAATCTGGCAGTTGTCGCGCAGCTTGATGCCCAAGAGTACAAGGGCTCCGTCGTGCACATCCCAGCGCTGGCGCACCCACGAGAGCTTCAGGCCGTTGATGATGTCGGTGGCGGCCAGCACCTCGGGATAGACCAGCGAGTCGACGCCCACCTGCTTGAACATCTCCAGGTTCTGCGGCAACAGGTATTCGTAGTTGTCGATGCGTGCCACCGTCTTCTTCGCTCCCAGGGCGTGAGCCATCATGCAGGCGGTGATGTTGCGGCTCTCGTAACGGGTGACGCCCACGAAGAGGTCGGCAGAACCTGTGCCAACATCCTTCAGCGCCTGAATACTGGTAGGCGAGGCACACACGGCCATGATGTCGTAGTTGGAATCGACACCGCTCAGACGCTCCTCGTTGTCGTCGATGAGCACGCAGTCGTGATTTTCTGTTGACAGGAGCTTCGAAAGGTGAGTACCTACGGCTCCTGCACCGGCAATGACTATCTTCATGCGGCTATGGATTAGGGGTTAGGATTGCCTTTACTTCATCGGCCGTCAAGCCAGCACCTTGAGCTATCTGTTCCACGGTGAGTCCCATCTGCTTCAGCCTGAGCACTGTGGCGGCCTTCTCTTTCTGCTGCCCTTCTTCGCGTCCTTCTTCACGCCCTTCTTCACGCCCTTCTCTCTTACCTTTCATAAAGGCGGTATCCATGATGCTGGTGTAGTCCCAGTATTCCTTCAGGCTTGACGCATACCGACGGCGCTCCGCCTCGTCGTACTGCGCTATCTCGGCCTGGTGGAACAGTTTCTTGAACACACGCTCCTGAAGGGCCTTGGGACGCTCCATCAGACGTGCCAGGTTGTGAAGCACGAACATCCACTTGTCGAACATCGTCTCCAACTCGTCCTCGATCTTCTTGAACTTGGGCATCTCGAGATAGACGAAGGTGAGCTTGTCGTAAAACACATGGTTGTCCTCCACGTCCTTCAGCTTGACAACATGTCGGTAGCTGTCAGCCGGGTATTCATTGTCAGGGAACACGAAATTGAGGACGCCCACGACATAGACATTCTCCAGGTGGTAGTCCCATCTGCCTTTCTTCGCTTGGTCGCGGATGGGCGTGGTGGCGTAGTAGATGCTGTGGTCCTTGAAGTAGGACTGCTCCGACTTCTGCATCTCCACGATGAAGCGGCTGCCGTCCTTCGTCTTGCAGTAGACGTCGTAGACGGAGCGGCGGTCGTCCTGCCCGGCTCCGAGATTCTCGCTGTTCAGGTACTGCACGTCGGTGATCCGGTTCTTGCCGATGTCAAGGAGGGCGTTGAGGAAGCTGATGAGCAGGTCTTTGTTCATCTCCGTGCCGAAAAGCTTCTTGAAGCCAAAGTCGGTGTAAGGGTTGATATACCGCTCACGCCCCGTCAGTATGGTGTCCGACAGGCTCTCATCGTGTGCGTTCTTCTTTGCCATAACTCTGTGATTCAGGTAAAGACGGGCCAAAGATACTGGAAAAAAGTGACTCCTTGTCCAAGCCCACAATCTCGCGCAGTTCTTCGATGGAGCCGTGCTCCACAAAGCTGTCGGGCAGGCCCAAGCGGGTGATGTGCGGGGCATAGCCGTGGTCGCTCATCCACTCCATGACGGCACTGCCAAAGCCACCGTTGCGCACACCGTCCTCAATGGTGACGATGCGACTGAACTTCTTGCCCACCTCGTGCAGGATGTCGTCGTCGAGGGGTTTGAGGAAGCGCATGTCGTAATGGGCGACAGAGAGGTGAGGGTTGAGAGATGAGAGTTGAGAGTTGAGAGATGAGAGATGAGGGTTGAGAGATGAGAGATGAGAGTTTGCTACCGCCATGCCTTCACCTGATGGGACGGCGGGAGCAGACTCTGCACTCTCATTTCTACGCTCTGCACTTGAAATAATCTCTTCTACGTCATTGCCTATCGGCCCTAATGTGAGGACGGCCACGTCGCTGCCGTCGCGCAGCTTGCGGCCCTTGCCCACAGCAACGGCTTCGAGGGGGCATTGCCAGTCGTCGAGGACACCACGTGAGCGAGGATAGCGGATGACGAAGGGGCCCATGTTCTCCTGCTGTGCCGTGTACATCAGTCGTCGCAGCTCATGCTCGTTCATGGGCGAGGAGATAATGAGGTTGGGGATGGGCCGCAAAAAGGCCAGGTCGAAAGCCCCGTGATGCGTAGGCCCGTCCTTGCCCACCAGTCCGGCGCGGTCGAGACAGAGCACGACATTGAGCCGCAAAATGGCCACATCGTGGATGATGTTGTCGTAGGCGCGCTGGGCAAAGGCGCTGTAGATGTTGCAGAAGGGCACCAAACCCTCCTTTGCCATGCCTGCGGAGAAGGTGACGGCATGACCCTCGGCAATGCCAACGTCGAAGGTTCTGTCGGGCATCTTGTCCATCATGATATTCATCGAGCAGCCCGTAGGCATGGCGGGGGTGACGCCGACAATGCGCGGATTCTGTTCGGCCAGCTCCAGCAGCGTCCTGCCAAACACCTCCTGATATTTCAGCTTCATCTCGCCCGTCTCACTCTTGATGATCTCGCCCGTCTCAGGATTGAACTTACCTGGTGCGTGCCACACTGGCGTGTAGTGCTCGGACGGAGCATAGCCGTGACCTTTCTTCGTGTGCAGGTGCAACAGCTTCGGCCCACGCATGCCCTTGATTTGCCGCAGGATGCGCACCAGCTCCTTCACGTTGTGGCCGTCGAAAGGCCCGAAGTAGCGGATGTTCATGCCGTCGAAGATGTTCTGCTGGTGTGAAATAGCGCTCTTCAGTGCATTGCCCAAGCGGATGAGCCCATTGCGACGGTCATCATGCAGCATGCCGTGCCGCTGCAGGAAGCGGGCCGTTTTGAAGCGCACCTTGTTATAGGTTTCGTTGGTGTTCAGGCCTAAGAGGTACTGCTTCATGCCGCCCACCGAGCGATCAATAGACATATCGTTGTCGTTCAGCACGATGAGCATGTCGTTAGGGCACGACGACACATTGTTCAAGCCTTCGAAGGCCAGTCCGCCACTCATGGAGCCGTCGCCGATGACAGCCACCACTTTTCTCTGCTGAGTCTTGTCCGTATCCGACGAAGAGTCATTCAACGCTGAACTCTTGGCCTTCAGCACATCAGCCACGGCCATGCCCAAGGCAGCGGAGATGCTGTTCGAGGCATGCCCGCAGATGAAAGCGTCATACTCGCTCTCCTCGGGTGAGGGGAAAGGGCGCAGGCCGTGCAACATTCGGTTGGTATGAAACTGCTCGCGGCGCCCTGTCAAGATCTTGTGTCCGTATGCCTGATGCCCCACGTCCCACACGATTCGGTCTTCTGGCGTGTTGAAGACATAATGCAGTGCCACCGTCAGTTCCACGACGCCCAGGCTGGAAGCCAGATGGCCCGGGTTGACCGACAGCTCCTGCACAATGGTCTGTCGCAACTCGTCACACACCTGCGGCAACTGCTCAACTGAAAGCTGGCGCAGCTGTTCGGGGTAATCAATATGGTTGAGTAACTCTATTTTCTTAGTTTCCACGATTAGATTCTTCACTAATTCGGTGCAAAGATACGAATAAGCGAGCGAACTGCCAAATTTTATGAAGAAAATTGCAAAAAGGAAAACGTATAGTGAGAAAAGTCAGTTTCTTCCGCTTTTTCATTTGGTGGGTGTGCACGAATACGTGCACCACACGACCCAGTGGCCAATGCCAAAAGCATAGGCTCTGTACACTTCTCGCCGGCTTTCCTCGTGAACAACGCAGTGTTCGTCCGCTATCAGAAGGCCTTGTTTTCGATGTCGCGCCCTTCAATTTCTTCGAGGAAGTCCTCGCGCATCACCAGCAGCAAGTCGCGGGTGTACTGCAGAAGGAGCCCCTTGTAGTAGGTCACGTCCTTATGGTTCGAGTGGGTGATACGTTCCCACAACGTGCGGCGCGTGGCATCACGGTGTGCGTTATCTATGGCTTCGCGGTCGTCGTCAGTCATCAGTTTGCGCAGTTTTTCCTCTTCCAGTACCAGCGGCGTGCCCCGCAAGGGCAGCGGTGCCACCTGCGGCCACAGTTCTTCAAGGTAGGCACGGTATTCGGCCTCTATCTTCAGCGGCAGGTCTTGGGTATATTCACCGATAGTCTCAGGGCGCTCTGTGGCAGCTTCCTGAACCAGACGGCCAAAATACTTGGTGAGCAGTTCCTGTTCCTTCTGTTCGCAGCGTTGACGAGTGGATATGTCTTCTTGCATTATTGTATGATGTTATGGTTGTGATTGCCTTATTTAATTAATACCTTTTTACCACCATTGATATATACGCCATGCTGTGCCGGCTTGCGACCGACCTTGAAGCCTTGCAGCGTGTGCCAGTCAGTGGTATCTGGTGGCTAACCCGCTCAGCGTGCCGTCCTGCCCAGTGAGCGAAATGGTGTAACTGTCGTTCGTTTCAAAAGTTGTTGTGGGATAGACCACAGCCAAATAGTCGTCCATTTTGCAATACACGTCACCAATGAACTGCGAGGTGGCAGCAGTAGAGGCTGCCGTCAGCGGGCCGCTGTAAGGCTCGTAAGTATTTGGATTGAGTTTGCTCAGGTTGCAGTACGTTAGAGGGTCGTTCTCCAGCCATTTGGCGGTGAACTCGTCACCCTCTTCAAGCGTGGCGCGTGTCAGCATTTGTCGGGCAGCGGCGTCATCGGTCTGGGTGATGGTGAGCCGACGCAACTTCACGCCGTCATCTGGCATACTAGGCTCATCGTCAGAACCCGAACAGGCCGTCATCCCGGTCAGCATCAAGCAGCCGAGCATCCAAAGTATCATTGATATCTTTCCACTCTTCATATCTCGTTCCTGTTCTTTTCTTCATCGTTACTCATCATCCTGGCTGAAGCCGCTGCTCGATTGGCTATAGCCGGAAATCTCTCCGCTCAAATCGAGCAGATGCCGTTGCTGCTGGAGGGCTACCACTCTCATCGAGGGTTTCTCGTATGTTCTTTTCATTGTTTTCAACTTAAGAAGAAGTCTTTTTTCAATCTAGTTATTAGTTGGAATTCTATGCGCTTTACATTCTTAGCGTGCAAAGATACGAAAAGTAGAGCGCAGAACAAAATAAATTCATTTATTTTTTTTAAAGACAAAGTATCTGCGCCATTTTCATCGGAAAGAACCGCTTATTTCGATGAAGCGCAACCAAACGCCGAAAAAACCGCAGGCTTCGGGCAAAAAACCGAAGCCTGCGGATTTCTTTCGGACGATTTCATGAAAGGATGCAAATGGGTGCGGCCGATTAAAGTGTCACGTTGAGCGGCTTGCCATTGTAGGTAACGAGGGTGCCCTTTGGATTGCTGAGGTTGAGCGGCTGCTGGTTGTCCTTAGTGACGAGGACAATGTTGAAACGGCGCTCTTTCAGCATACCGGCGAACTGGCCCTGACTCTTGCTGAAGCTGACAGTCTTCGAGGCATCGTCGTAAGTGATGTCAATGGTGCTGTACTTGCCCTTCTCGTAATTGTAGTTGGTGCCCTCGTCCTCGTAAAGCTGGAAGCTGCCATTGGCACCGGCATAGATGTAGAGGTTGATGAGCTCAGCAGGCTTCTCGTCGCTCCACTCCATCGCGGGGCCGAAGGGTATGATGCTGCCCTCACGCACAAAGACGGGAATCTGCTCGTAGGGTGCGTCCACCGTCAGGCGCTGTCCGCCGCTGATGTATTCATTGGTGTAGAGGTTATACCATCCGCACTGCTTGGGGAAATAGACGCCACGGTTGCGAGCCTTGTAATAACCCACCGGACAAGCCATCAGTGCCGGGCCAAGCATCCACTGGTCTTTGATGTTGAGCACGGCAGGGTCGCCGTTGAAGTCCATCACCAAAGCACGCATCAGTGTGTAATCTTTAAAGTGTGCCCATCCGGCCAGCGAGTAAAGGTAAGGCATGAGGTGATAGCGCAGACGGTCGTAATAGACGAAGCTCTTGTAGGCAGGATGCTCATCGGGAGCAATATTCCATATTTCGCGCAGGGGCCACTGTCCGTGACTGCGGAAGAGGGGGATGAAAGCGCCGAACTGGTTCCAGCGTGTCTGCAGCTCGCGCCACTCCTTCAGGTCTTCATTCTCCTGCCCTGTGCGGTCGTAAAGCTGCTGGGCAGCCACGTAGCGATTCTCCACGCAGAATCCACCCTGGTCCATGCCCCAGAAGGGGATGCCCGACATGGAGTAGTTGAGGCCGGCCGTCATCTGTGCCCGCATGTCCTCCCAGCGCGTGCCTATGTCGCCGCTCCATGTGGCGGTGGAGAAACGCTGCTCGCCGGCAAAGCCGCTGCGGGTGAGCAGGAAGACGCGAGGCTCATCTTTCTTGCCTTTCCAAACGCTGCGCTGACCGTTATAAATAGCATCGGCATTAACAGTGCTGTAGGCATTGAAGTATTCGGTAGAGGTGCCGAGAGCCGTTGGACCGCAGAGTGCCTTGCGATACCACATCGGTGTGCAGTCGCGCACGTTGGGCTCCGAGGCGTCCATCCACCATGCATCAACAAGAGTTGAGAGTTGAGAGTTGAGAGTTGAGAGTTTGCTACCGCGAAGGGCAAGGCCAGTGTAGAGGTTTTCGTCCATCTGGCGCCAGAACACCTTGCGGGCATTGGCATCGTAGGCATCGTAGAACGAGCCGCGGAAGCCCAGCCAGTCGTGGATGTCGTCGCGGATGGCCTGCCGATACATGGCACCCATGCCGTCCAGTTCCTTGTAGTTGTCGACGGTGTCGTAGAACTTGGGCCACACGCTGATCATGAAGCGCCCGTGCATCTGGTGTATGCTGTCGAGCATGGCCTGCGGATTGGGGAAGCGAGAGGCCTCGAAGGTGTGGTCGCCCCAGGAGTCGAGCTTCCAGTAGTTCCAGTCCTGCACGATGTTGTCGATGGGTATATGACGGCGGCGGAACTCGCTGAGCGTCTCCTCAATCTCTGCCGACGACTTATAGCGCTCGCGACTCTGCCAGAAGCCCAGCACCCACTTGGGATAGAGCGAGGCCTTGCCCGTCAGTGTGCGGTAGCCGCTGATGACCTTATCCATGGTCTCGCCGGCTATGAAATAATAGTCCATGTCGCGTGCCATCTCGCTCCAGATGCTCAGCTGCTCGCGCTCCTGCTGGCTGCGCGGCTTGGCCACACGCAGTCCGCAGTAGCTCTCGCCGCCGTCGGGCTGCCACTCTATGCGCAGCTGCACGCGCTTTTTCTTCTCCAGTTCCACCTCAAACTTATAGGCGTTGGGATTCCAGGCTGTGCGCCAGCGCTCGGCCACCACCTCCTGACCGTCGATATACACCTTGATGTAGCCGGCATAGTAGAGAATGAACTGGTAAGGAACAGTCTCAGCCCCCCCTACTGCCCCCGAGGGGGCTTCATTACTATGTTTACGGGGTAAAGCATCTTCCTCGGGGGAAGAAAGGGGGACCAGAAATCCTTCGTACACCACATTGGCGCCTTGCAGGTTGAAGCCCTTGGGCAGGTTCTTCAGTCCGCCGTTGTCGGTACGGTTGGCGATGGCGCTCTTCTCAGGATAGGCATACTCATAGTAGATGCTGTCCTCGTCGCGCACCAGGCGTCGGCCGTCCTTGTCGATGTAGGTGCCGGTAAGGTGCCCTTCCCTACCCTGCTTGTCGTAGAGCTTGAAGGCGCGGTTCAGCTGCAGATATTCCTCGGGCTTACCGAAACGGCAGTAGCTGTAGCTGTCCCACAGCAGGCCGTAGCCCTTGTTCGAGAGGACGAAGGGAACCGACACTTTGGTGTTATACTGGAAGAGGTCTTCGTTCTTGCCTTTCATGTTCAGCTCCTCGCTCTGGTGCTGTCCCAGACCGTAGAAGGCCTCGTCATCGGGGCTGTCAAACGTCATCTGCCACGTCAGGCCGTGCAACATCTCGTCGGTGAGTGCCGCCCCGCCTTTCTCGCCCAGCTCGCGCTCGGGCACGGTGAAGTCCCAGAAGCGTTTGCCGCCCTTGGCTTCCTTGAGTAGCTGGTTGCCGTTGCCGTCGAAGAACGTCACCTCGCCGCTGGCCTTGCTCACCACGGCTTTCACGTTGGCAGTCTTCACCACCACGTTGCCGTTCTCTTCGCCGACGGTGTACGACTTCTTGTCGGGTGCTGTCTGAGGCACAATCATCAGGCTGGGCCGCTTCACGGGCAGCTCTTCCTTGCTGGTGGCCCGCACACGGATGATGTTGTCGTTCATCACTTCAAGGCGCACCACCTTGGCCTGACCGCCGTCGGGGCGAATGGTCACAAGGTTTCCCTCTGTCTTCACGTCGGCAGCCTGCAAGGCGATGCCTACGAATAGCATGAAAGATAATAATGTTAGTTTCTTCATTTGAGTATTTCTTTTTTTATTCAATTATCGCATATGATTTCTTACCTCAGATTTCGCAGATGACACGTCAGAAAGAATCGGGCAGTCTCAAACATAACTCTTGGGTGGACCTATAAGACTTATAAGACCTATAAGCCCCATAAGACAGCGAAGGAATTTGTAAATATTTGTTCTCGTATGACATGTTATTGTTCGTTTCAAAGAGCAAAGATACGCACAATTTTCCGATTATCACACAATTTTTACACAATTAACATGATTTTAAGAAATCACGGGATTCTGCTTTTACGGTTATTTTATTCAACTTTCGCAAGTTTTGGAGTTAAAGAAGGGAGGGGAGGACTGCGCATTGAGCTACGCGACGGGCAAGGAGCGGCAAAAAGTCCCGAAGGGACGATGGATTACAGGCAGGGGCAACGCCCCTGCTAATGGTTGACACCACAATGAGTCCCGAAGGGACGACAGAAGACGATGGTAGCATCTGACCCACTTCGCGACGTAGCTATATCTTATTTCATTCGTACAGCCCGCAATTTTTCTTTACATCGGTTTTTCCGTCCGAAGCCTTCGGACGAAGAGTCCGAAGCCTTCGGACAACGAGTCCGAAGCCTTCGGAAGGAGTGTCCGAAGCCTTCGGACTTTTTCAACCGCACAGATTTTTTACTAATTCTC
>JAEEPZ010000019.1 GCA_016285055.1 Prevotella sp. | reverse complement strand
GGCCATGAAGAAGATGTAGCGCCCCAGCGGGTCGGGTGTCCTTTCCCGCCAAACGGTCATCGGGGGCATGCGCAGGTGCTGCGGGTTGTGCAGACTGTCCAACCGGATGCTGTCTTGGCACCATCGCTCAATGGCTTGGGGGGAACCCAAGCCCACGAACTGCCGACGAAAAAAGGATTTGTAGGGAGTCAGCAGCTCGTTCTCCACCCGTGGGGAGAGCACATACCTGCAATAGATGTTGCTTGTGTCGGTAGTGATGACAGCATTGTCGAGCAGCACGTCGGCCGTCACGTCGCGCAGGTCTTTCTCCGACAGCACGTCGAGCAGGCGACGGGCCATCACTTTGTTTTCTGACTTCTCCAGGAACCGGCTGATTACACGGTGGTTGCCCCGCCACGCCTCTACGGGCATGGTCTGCTCGTAGGCCTTACGGATGGAGTCTTCTCGTGCCAGCCGCCGGTTGTTCTCCGCCCGCTGCGCGTCGGTCACAGTCGGAAGACTGACCGACACGGGTGGCGGCACCATGTCCAGGTCCATAGAGAGCGGTGGCTGCCCGTCCGTCAACAGCACCGTCACCTCCTTGTCCGTATCGAACGTCACCTTCTGCAACGCCGTTCGCCCCCTTTCGGTCACCCATAGCAGCATGTCGCCGTGTCCTGCCGTCAGCGAGGCCCGCCCGTCATCGCCAGTAGTCTTTGTGGCCACGGTGTAGAACTCAGCATAGTTGTAGAGCTTGAACTCCACACAGGCTCCCGCCACCGGCTGTTGCCGCCCGTCGACAACCCTCACCGTTACCTTCGACGTAGGGGCATAATTCCCCGTCACATTGATTTCCGTGTAGCATGGCGTACGGCTCATCACTTCTTCGGGACCATCGTAGTCGCCGAAGACGCGGGTGTGCATCAGCATACCGCGCGACGCGCTCTCGTTGAACCATCCCAGATCGAGCACCGGCTCCGGCTCGCAGGCTCCGAGGAAGTGCCAGCGGCCGTCGGCCCATGCCTCCACCCAGGCGTGGTTGTCGTCGGTATGCGCCCAGCGAGGGGTATATACCTGGCGGGCAGGTATGCCCACGCTCCTCAGTGCAGCCACCGTGAAAGTGCTCTCCTCGCCGCATCGGCCATAGGCTGTGCGCATCGTTGCCAGCGGACTGCTGGTGCGTGCATCACTTGGGCGATAGGTCACGTGTTCATGGCACCAGTGGTTCACCTCCAAGATAGCCTCCTGCATGGTCAACCCCTGCACGCGCTCTTTCAAGGCATGATAGAACACGGCGCGGCTGCTGTCCAGGTCTTCGTTGTTCACACGCACGGGCAGCACGAAATGACGCCACTCCCGCTCCGGCACTCTGCTGCCCCACGGCATCTCGCGGCGAGCTTCCAAGGCCAGCTCCACATTTTTCTGGAAAAACTCCCGGGTATAGGCCGCACGGTCGGGCAGCGGCATATAGCGATAAAGGAAATCCAGGTATTGCGCCCTTACAGGGCTAAATGATAAATAAAAAATAAATAATAAAAAACAAAGCTGTCTGACAATACCTTCAAAGAAATTTCTATATACTCCTCTCATCACGCAGCATTATTTATATATTTATCATTTTTCATTTATCATTTAGGGCGCAGCCCGCAGCCCGCTACAGTCCTCTTGCCTTCCATATCCGTTCCTTGGCGGCGTTGATTTCCTGGAATTTCTTTTCGGCGGCCCGGCGCACATCTTCGCCCAGCTTTGCCACGCGGTCGGGATGGTGCTCCAGTGCCAGCCGGCGATAGGCTTTGCGCAGCTCTTCGTCGGTGGCTTGCGGGGTGACGCCCAGCACGCGGTAGGCATCGTCGAGCGTGTCGCCCTGCATGTGGAGCATCGAGTCCACCTCGCTGGTCTTCATCTGCATCCAGCGTGCCACGTCCTTCAGGGCATCCACCTCCCTGTTGTCCACATGACCGTCGGCCTGAGCTATCATCACGAGGAAGTTCAGCAGCTGCAGCCGTCCGCTGTAGTCCAGGTAGCGGGCAGCCTCGGCACAGCTCTGCCGGATGGTCTGTCTGAAGGCGACGCGCCCCTTGCTCTTCTCCTCTTCGAAGAGTTTCATCAGGATGTGGTTACCCTGCTGCACAGCTTCTTCACCGAAGTTCTGCCTGAGAAAGTTGCGCACCAGCTCCATCTCCGAGTGCATCACCCGCTCGTCGGCCCTGATGATATAGGCCGCCATGACCAACATCGACAGCAGGAAGCTGTTGCGGTCACCCTGTGCCTGACTCTGCTGCTGGCTTCGAGCCTGTGCCTGCTCCCATTCTTGGCTGCCGTAAGTCTGTCCGTTGTCGGTTGAGCCATCCTTGCCGCCAGAGGCAGAGGATTCAATAAAAGACCCTAGGAGGAATCCCAATATTCCTCCTATTGGCCCCAGCACTATCCAGCCCAGATAGCCTGCAATCCATTTTCCCAGTCCCATCAGCCAATCACGTTCATCAGGAAGTCAACGGCCCCGTTCACACCGAAGCGCCGCACGTTCAGCGTCACGTCGTAGTTGCGGGCATCCTGCCAGTCGCTGCCTGTGAAGGTCTTCGTGTAGAGCTCTCGGGAGTAGTCGTTGTCCACAATCATGGCGGCGGCATCGCCCTCTGAGATGTCATACTTCTCGGCGATGCGATGCTTGCGGCAGTCATCGTCGGCATGGATGAAAATCTTCAGCGCGTTCGGGTGGTCGCGGAAGATGTGGAAGCCGCAACGGCCTATGAGCACGCACGACTCCTCCGCAGCGATGCGGCGTATGGCCTGTGCCTGTGCCTCAAACAGTTGGTGGCTCGTCTGGTCATGCTCCTGACCGTTATACTCTGCCCCGGCCATGTACTGTCGGTAGAAGCTGGTGAAGTCGTCGCGCCACAGCGGGTTGCGAGCTTCAATACGCTCCACGGCATTCTCCACGCCGCAGAAACGGCTGGCTACCTCGTTCAAAATCTGCTTGTCGAGCAGCTTCACGCCCAGGCGACGAGCCAGCTCGGCGCCAATCTCGTGTCCACCTGTGCCGAACTGACGGCTGATGGTGATGATGAATTTCTCCTCCTTGTTCATAGTATGTCAGGTTTTAGTGAATAATTCTTCTTCTAAACTTTTTGCAAAGATAAGAAATAAAAATGAAACTTCAAAGAAAATCGGAACTTTTCTTTTATCTGAATTATTCATGGCGTTATTTTTCAACACAGAGGTCGCAGAGATTTTGCTTTAGGACGCGGAGACTGGCAGAGGCATCAAAGATGCTGCACTCCGGCGAAGCCAACTTTGTGAAGAGGCTTTACAGGAATCACTTCCATGAATAACACAAGTTGGAGATTCATGTTTCATCCTTCACCGTCGTGTAATACAGTGAATATATGGCAGTTACCGTGAAGGATACTCAAAAATGCATATTTATGCATTTCGTATAGTGCCTCCGTAGGAAAAAATGCGAACGCCTTTTGGGAAAATAGCGTTCGCATTTTTTCAAAAGGTGGCACTATTTAGAAAATAGGGATAAGAGGTGCTTGGAAAGCATAGACTCTGCATAAATATACAGTTTCTCCGTATATTTATACAAAAATCATATCCTTCACAAGAAGTAATTGTATGTCAACAAGTTACGGTCTTGTGAAGGATGTTAAGGGAATATGACATCAGCTTAGACAGAACGTTATTCTGAGGTCTCTAATGCCGTATTTTGCTGTTGCTACATCCTCAAACGACGGATGCTGCCAATAAGTAAGCAATCATCTGACAATGTAGGGATTTATCCTGATTAGGACTAATTAATTGCCTACTACACAGCGGTCTATAACCTGATGTCCAGCTCTACGGGGCAGTGGTCGGAGCCGAAGATGTCGGTGTGAATCTTGGCGTCGTCTACGTGTGGCTGCAGGCGGTCGCTGACGACGAAATAGTCTATGCGCCAGCCGGCATTCTTCTGCCGGGCCTGGAAGCGGTAACTCCACCAGGAGTAAGTCACCTGGTCGGGATATTTCCAGCGGAAGGTGTCGGTGAAGCCACTTGAAAGGAGATTGGTGAACTGCTGGCGCTCCTCGTCGGTGAAACCGGCATTGCGGCGGTTGGTCTTCGGGTTCTTGATGTCTATTTCCTCGTGGGCAACATTCAAATCGCCGCAGAGGATGACAGGCTTCGCAGCGTCGAGCCGCTTCAGGTACTCGCGGAAGTCATTCTCCCATGTCATGCGGTAGTCGAGGCGCTTCAGGCCATCCTGCGAGTTTGGCGTATAGCAGCATACGAGGAAGAACTGCTCCATCTCCAGCGTGATGACACGTCCTTCGTGGTCGTGCTCGTCGACGCCGATGCCGTAGCTGACGCTGAGGGGCTTGTGACGGGTGAAGACGGCGGTGCCGCTATAGCCTTTCTTCTCGGCGCTGTTCCAGTAGGACTCATAGCCGTCGAAGGCGATGTCGAGCTGATCGGGCTGCATCTTCGTCTCCTGCAGGCAGAAGAAGTCGGCATCCAGCTCACGGAATATTTCTCTGAAGCCCTTGGCTTCGCAGGCCCGCAGGCCGTTCACGTTCCAACTGATTAATTTCATAATAGTTAGGAGTTATAAAACCCTTCTACCTCCCCCGCGAATGAGGGAAGCTTTCTTCATTTATTATTATTTGTTTTTTTTATTGCGCAGCCAGCGGATGGTCAGACCGACAAGGGTGCCGAGCACCACGCCCAGACTGTTGGCGACGAAGTCGAGCCAGTCGCCCGAGCGTGTCGTCGTGCAGTTAGCCTGTAGAAGCTCTATGCAGCCGCTCATCAGGATGAGCCCGAGGAAGGCGAAGAGGAAGAGTTTCCAGAACTCTAGACGGCTGTGACAGCGCAGGTATTCCCACCACATCACCGACGTGGTGCCGCCGTACATCACAAGATGCGTCCACTTGTCGATGAAGGGCACATCGTCCATCGGCGTCTTCGGCATATGGCCAAACAGGCAGAGAAACCAAATGAGTGCCAGACAGACAAGCGTCAGCGGATAGCAGCGGAGCAAATGACGGAAAGTTTTCATCAAGATTATTGCTTACTTTTTACTCTGACTTAAGGAGAATGTTGCCCTGGTCGTCGATGCGGGCCTGGCTCTGGGGCACGTCGGTCTCGGTGAGCTGCTTCATCTCGCGGATGACAGCTCCCGACTTGTCGGAGCGCGGGCCTACACCTCGGGTCTGGATGAAGGGGTGTATCTGGCCCTGGAGGAAACGACCGTCGCTGGGGTCTATCTTGATTTCCAGCAAAGGGGCATAGCCCGAGATTGCTGTCAAGTTGACGTTATAGGGCGTGCAGAAATTGCCCAGACTGTAGGCAATGAACCGGTCTTTGTACACCTCGGCGCAGCGCAGCACATGAGGGCCGTGACCGTAGACCACATCGGCTCCGTGGTCAATGCAGAAATGTGCCAGCTCACGCAGAGAGCCTCGGTTCTCGCCCAGGAAGGTCTCGCTGCCCTGTGGCAGGTGGCTCTTGTCGCGGCCTTCGGCACCACCGTGGAAGGAGACGATGACGAGGTCGCAGCTGCTGACGAGGTCGTCGACGATGCGGCCCACTACATTCAGGTCGGTGTGTTTCAGCGTGTAGCTGTTATGACCGAAGGCGCAGAGACCTATCTTCTTTCCGCAACGCTCGGTGACACAGCTCTCCACGCGTCCCTCGATACCGCTGAACAGGATGCCCTGTTCGCGCAGGCAGCGCTCGGTGCTCTCGATGCCCTGCTGGCCGAAGTCGTTGGCGTGGTTGTTGGCCATGCTCATAAAGTCGAAGCCCACCTCCTTCAGCCTCGGAGCGAAGCTGGTGGGGGTGCGGAAGCTATAGCTATTGGGACCTGTGCCTTTGGTCGACTGTCCGCCGTCGCAGAGCGTCCCCTCCAGGTTGCCCACGGTGAGGTCGGCACGCAGCAGGATGTCGGCAGCGTCTTTAAACAGCTGCCGTCCCTCATCGTCGGGCAGCATCATGCTGGGAAAGGTAGTGCCCATCATCACGTCGCCCACCATGGCAATGGTCAGGGTGTCGGACTGAGCTGGAGCGGGTTGTGCTACTGCGGGCTGCGCCCTAAATGATAAATGAAAAATGATAAATGATAAACTTAGCGGCGTAAAAATCTTTCTACTAATATTTAGTCTTTTCATCGCGCAGCATTTTTTATTTGTCATTTATCATTTATCATTTAGGGCGCAGCCCGCAATTTATCATTTTTCATTTAGGGCGCAGCACGTTATCTATTCAGGGCGTAGCCCGCAAGGGACGCCTGACGCCTACATAGCGTCGCTGGTAGTAGCCATCGGTAGATTTGCTGATTTTCACGCCTTCCTTTGTCGAGGCATGGATGAAATAGAAAGTGTCGGTGATGGGGTCGAAGTCGAGGACGATGCCCACATGGCCCACGCCTCGTCCTGAGCGGGGGGAGGTGAAGAACACTAGGTCGCCTGCCTGCATCTCGCTGCGCTTGATGGGCTGGTTGATGGCATACTGCTCGCGGGAAGAGGCGCCAATCCACACGCCGTTCTGGTGCTTATAGACATAGCTGGTGAAACCAGAGCAGTCGAACGAGTTGGGGCCTTTCGAGCCATAGACATAGCGGGTTCCCAAATGGGATATGGCCTCATCGATGATGTTCTCCGCCATCAGTTCGTCGTAGTCGAGCGACTCGCCTCCATTGCGGTAGATGAAGTCGAAGTTGCCAATCTCCTCGTCGTCCGCATCGCCGTAGGACAACAGCTCATTGATCAGTTCGTCGTTCGACTCTTCCTGCTTGCTCTGGCCGTAAGCACAGCCAAAGGAAAGACACATCACGGTAAGGGCACAAAAGAAATTCTTTCTCATAACTCGCTATTAGGTAATTGATAAGCGCGGCACGAGATGCCGCGCCTGATTAAAACGCTTGCAAAGGTACGAAAAAATATTCAGCGAAGTGTAGGCGTTAATGTCTTTTGTTTACTTTTAACACTTGCTTACTTGGCGAAAAAGATTCTTTTGCTTACCTTTGCAGCTGTCTTTTCGCTAAACGAAAGCAAACATGAATAATAACAATACAGACCCTACATTATTATATAATAAAGAATAATCATGGCCCTTTATCCGAAACTGATTATGGAGGCGCTCGCCACTGTGACGTATGCGGGCACGAAGAAAAACCTGGTAGAGAGCGGCATGGTAGCCGACACGCCTGTGGTAGCCCCTCTCAATCCCCCGCAAGAGGGAAAGAACTGGAGCGTGAAGGTGGTGCTGGAATTTCCCCGCGACACCGACCCTTTCCTGAAGTCAACCGTGAAAGCCGCTGAAGCGGCCATCCGCTACCATTGCGGACAGGACGTAGCCGTAGAGATTATTACCGAGTACAAATCGAAGCCCCGGCCCAAGGACGAGGACTTGCTGCCTGGCGTAAAGCATATCGTGGCCGTGAGCAGCGGCAAGGGCGGCGTGGGCAAGAGCACCGTGGCCGTCAATCTGGCTGTCGCGCTGGCCCGTCTGGGCTACAGCGTGGGCCTGCTCGACACCGACATCTTCGGTCCAAGCATCCCGAAGATGCTGGGCGTGGAAGGCGAACAAGTGTATGCCGTGAATAAGGACGGACGAGACCTCATCGTGCCTGTTGAGAAATATGGCATCAAGATGCTGAGCATCGGCTTCTTCGTCGCCCCCAGCACGGCGACGCTGTGGCGCGGCGGCATGGCCTGCAACGCGCTGAAGCAACTCATTGCCGATGCTGACTGGGGAGAGCTGGACTATCTCATCCTCGACACGCCGCCGGGCACCAGCGACATCCATCTCACGCTGTTGCAGACGCTGAAGCTCACAGGTGCCGTCATCGTCTCCACACCGCAGCAGGTGGCGCTGGCCGATGCTCGCAAAGGCATAGATATGTACCAGAACGAGAAGGTACAGGTGCCCATCCTGGGGCTGGTGGAGAACATGGCGTGGTTCACGCCTGCCGAGCTGCCCCAGAACCGCTACTACATCTTCGGACGAGAAGGCTGCAAGCGACTGGCCGAAGAGATGAAGCTCCCCTTGCTGGCACAGCTGCCGCTGGTGCAGAGCGTCTGTGACAACGGCGACAAGGGAACGCCTGTGGCCGCCAATGCCGACTCGATGTCGGGACAGGCTTTCCTAAACCTGGCTCAGGCAGTGGTCACGGTGGTGAACAGGAACGGAAAGAAAAAGTAGAAAGAAAAATGCCGAAAGTTTTGTGCTTTCAGCATTTTTTGTGTACTTTTGCAAGCGAAAAACTAAAAAAAAGATATTATGGCTACAACACCCGCATTCAAGTACGCCCCAATGTTCCAGCTGGGCGAGGACAAGACAGAGTACAGACTGCTTTCAAAGGATGGCGTGACCACCGCGCAGTTTGAGGGAAAAGAAATCATCAAAGTTTCTAAGGAGGCTCTTACGCTGCTGGCCCAGCAGGCCTTCCACGACGTGGAGTTCATGCTTCGCCGCGAGCACAACCTGCAGGTGGCTCAGATACTGAACGACCCCGATGCCAGTGACAACGACAAGTACGTGGCCCTGCAGTTCCTGCGCAACGCTGAGGTGGCTGCTCGCGGCATACTGCCCTTCTGCCAGGACACCGGTACTGCCATCATCCACGGAGAGAAGGGTCAGCAGGTGTGGACGGGCTTCGAGGATGAAGAAGCACTTTCACTAGGAGTGTTTAACACCTTTACACAGGACAACTTACGCTATTCGCAGAATGCCCCGCTCAACATGTACGACGAGGTGAACACCCGCTGCAACCTGCCTGCACAGATTGACATCGAGGCCACCGAGGGTGCCGAATACCGCTTCGTGTTCGTGGCCAAGGGCGGCGGTTCGGCCAACAAGACCTATTTCTACCCCATGACCAAGGCCACCATCCAGAACGAGGGGACACTGATTCCCTTCCTCGTGGAGAAGATGAAGAGCCTGGGCACAGCTGCCTGCCCGCCCTACCACATCGCCTTCGTCATCGGCGGCACCTCGGCTGAGAAGAACCTGCTCACCGTGAAGCTGGCCAGCATCAAGTACTACGACTCGCTGCCCACTACGGGCGACGAGACAGGCCGTGCCTTCCGCGACGTCGACCTGGAGCAGAAGCTGCTGCTGGAAGCTCAGAAGATTGGGCTGGGCGCACAGTTCGGCGGCAAGTATCTGGCTCATGACATCCGCGTCGTCCGTCTGCCGCGCCACGGTGCCAGCTGCCCCATCGGCATGGGTGTGAGCTGCTCGGCCGACCGCAACATCAAAGCCAAGATCAACCGCGACGGTATATGGCTGGAGCAGATGGACTCGAACCCCGCAGAGCTGATTCCCGCAGAATACGCCAAGGCCGGCGAGGGACAGAACACCATTGAGATAGACCTGAACGAGGGCATCGACGCCGTCCGCAAGGAGCTGTCGAAATATCCCGTTTCCACGAGGGTGAACCTGAAGGGCACGATCATCGTAGCCCGCGACATTGCCCACGCCAAGCTGAAAGCCCGCATCGACGCCGGTGAGGAGATGCCTGAATACTTCAAGAAATATCCCGTACTCTATGCCGGTCCTGCCAAGACGCCGGAGGGCTATCCCTGCGGCTCGATGGGACCCACAACGGCCAACCGTATGGATCCCTACGTGGACGAGTTCCAGAGCCTCGGCGCCTCATTGGTGATGATTGCCAAGGGCAACCGCTCGCAAGTGGTGACCGACGCCTGCCAGAAGCATGGCGGCTTCTACCTGGGCAGCATCGGCGGCGTGGCTGCCGTGCTCAGTCAAAGCAGCATCAAATCTATTGAGTGTGTAGAATATCCTGAACTGGGCATGGAGGCCATCTGGAAGATTGACGTCGTGGATTTCCCCGCCTTTATTCTCGTAGACGACAAGGGCAACGACTTCTTCAAGACCTTGAAACCCTGGTGTCCCAAATGCAAATAAGAACATTCCTGATTTCATTCCTTATTCTCCTGCCCCTAGGTGCTTCAGCCCAGGGCAGGAGATTTCTGCATTATGACTGCCTGGAAGCCCAGCCTACCCATGAAGCGGTGGGGGGAGCCAGCCGTCGGTACCAGCTTGCCCAGTTGAAAACAGACTGGGACTCCACGCGGGTCTATCCTGTGGCGGTAGTGCTGGTATCTTTTTCCAACAAGGACTTCTCCTGCGAAGACCCGCAGGACTTCTACAACCGCATCTTCAATGAAGAGGGCTACAACGAAGGCAGAGGCCCCGGCTGCGTGGCCGACTATTTCCGCCAACAGTCGTCAGGACTGTTCAAGCCCCATTTCGACATCTACGGCCCTGTCAAGCTGGCGAACGGAAACACAACGTATGGCAACTATGGCGCCAATGCTTTCAGGGAAGCCCTGCAGCTGGCAGCCGACTCGCTGGGCGTAGACTTCAGTCCCTATGTTTGGGATAGAGCGGGACGTGCAGAAGCCATCGTCTTCATCTATGCCGGCTACGGAGGCAACGAGTCATCAGACGCCACAAAAGGCTGCATCTGGCCAAACACGAACACCATGTCCTCAATCACGGTGAACGGAATCACCATGCGCGATTGTTCTGCCAGTGCCGAACTGTGGACGAATAATCGTTCCTGCGGCATAGGCACCATCTGCCATGAGTACAGCCATACGCTGGGCCTGCCCGACCTCTACCCCACCAGGGGCGACGAATACTCCATAGTGGACGAGTGGGATCTGATGGACGGCGGAAACTTTGTAAACAACGGCTGGTGTCCGCCCAACTATTCTGCGCATGAGAAAATGCTACTAGGATGGCTGAAGCCAGAGGAGCTCGACATGCCAGCCACGATAGAGGGGCTGAAGCCTCTGGCTGAAGGCGGCAAGGCTTACATCATCAGAACAGACAACACCAACGAGTTCTTCCTGCTGGAAAACCGCCAATGGAACGGTTGGGACTTGCGCACTCCAGGACATGGACTGCTCATCAGCCATGTGGACTATAATGCCTCGATTTGGAACGCCAACAACGTGAACAACAATCCTAACCACCACCGCTACGAACTGGTGCATGCCGACAACCTAGACTACAACGAGTGGGAGGACATCATCGGCGACGGTAGCACACATACAGGCGGGCACAGCCTTTACCTCAGCGGCACAGCCTATCCATTTGTTGACGACTCTACCGAAAACCGCTCGTTTACAGACACTTCCATCCCTGCCGCCACGACCTACAGCGGCACGGGCCTGCTCTCCAAGCCCATTAACGACATTACGGAGAACGACGACGCCACGGTGTCATTCCTATTCATGAACGAGGAAATGAGCGGCATAGTGGAACTGAGCGCGCAGCAGCCGGAACGTACACATGCTGCCTACGACCTTACAGGACGCCGCGTCAGCGACTCCTATCACGGACTGGTCATCAGGAACGGAAAGAAATACTTTTCTAGATAAACTAACAAACACAATTCACTTAAACAACACAATTATGAGAGTTATCATTGAACCGAACTACGATTTGATGTCGCAATGGGCAGCAAATCATGTCATTGAACGTATCAACGCCGCAAAGCCAACGGCAGAGAAGCCCTTCGTGCTTGGACTCCCCACAGGCAGCAGCCCCATCGGCATGTATCGGGCACTGGTGAAAGCATGTCAGGAGGGACGAGTCAGCTTCAAGCATGTGCTCACCTTCAACATGGACGAATATGTGGGTCTGCCCGAGGAGCATCCTGAGAGCTACCACTCATTCATGTTCACCAATCTGTTCAACCATATCGACTGCCCGAAGGAGAACATTCACATTCTCAACGGCAACGCTCCCGACCTGGCTGCCGAGTGCGCCCACTACGAGCAGATGATTGAGGAGGCCGGCGGCATCGACCTCTTCCTCGGCGGCATAGGCCCCGACGGTCACATCGCATTCAACGAGCCGGGTTCGTCGCTCACCAGCCGCACCCGTCAGAAAACGCTGACCACCGACACCATCATCGCCAACAGCCGCTTCTTCGAGGGCGACATCAACAAGGTGCCCAAGACGGCGCTTACTGTCGGCGTAGGTACTGTGATGGCAGCCAAGGAAGTGATGATTCTGGTGAACGGACATGCCAAGTGCCGCGCCTTGCAGGCCGCCATCGAAGGCAGCGTGAACCACATGTGGACCATCTCAGCCCTCCAGATGCACCAGCACGGCATCATCGTGGCCGACGATGCCGCCTGCGACGAACTGAAGGTTGGTACCTACCGCTACTTCAAGGACATAGAGAAAGATAATCTGCTGTAAACCCCTCCCCCATCCCCTTCCCGAAGGGGAGGGGGGATTCCCTACCCTTCGGGGAGATTAGGAGGGGTTTTCCAGGAACCGGAGTTCGGCTTCCAGCATAGCCAGACGGGGCATGTCGAAACCTGCCTCTCTGGCTATTTCTATGGGCCGTGTATAAAGATAATGTATCTCCATGGGGCGGTGGAAGTCGAAGTCCAGTTTCATGGAAGGCGAGTAAGGCGTCATCTCGTCGGTCATCTTCATCATCAGCTCGGCAAACGACTCGTCTATACCTGTCACCCCCAGATGGCGGGCGGCACCGATTACCTCCATCATCTGCTCACGGATAAGCCTGCGGGTGGCAGGATTACCCAGGAGCAGGTCGGTACGCGTGTTCAAGGCAACGGTCATGCCGTTAAAAGGCATATTCCATACTGCCTTCTTCCAGCGGGCTTCATTGTATTCCACCAGACCGGCCTTCACGCCAGCGGCGTTGAAGTCGGCTACTACCTGTTCCAGCCGGGCCTCGTCACGGCAGGAGTAGTTGCCCAGATTTATCTGCCCGTAGCATTGGTGGTTTATGCGCCCCGGCTCCGTTTTGGCCGAGCAGATAAAGGCCAGTCCCGCTGCCAGCTGCAAGCCGGGGAACATCGCCTGCACATCCTGCTCCACGCCGATGCCGTTCTGAATCAATACGACCAGCGGGCCAGCGGAGCACGTCGGGCTGTCGGCGGACGGGGCAGGGAGCAATGGCGGCAGCAGCTCGCGGAGCTTGTGGTTGTTGATGCTTTTCAGGCACACCAGCACCACGTCGCACGGCGGCATGTCGGCTGTAGAATGATAGACATGCGGCTTGTCCAGATGGAACGAGCCGTTGCAGGAATCTACCTGCAGCCCATGCTCAAGCACATATTCATAATCACTATGCAGCAGGAAGTGCACCTCCTGGCCGCTTTGTGCGAGCCGGGCACCATAGTAGCCGCCGATGGCTCCTGTCCCAATAATTCCGTATTTCATATCAGTCACTAAGAAACAACCGTTTTTTGTTATTCCGTCATTTTCCACTCGTCGCGCCAATGGATGACCGGCTTGCCGTCTTCAAACTCGATGGGAAGCCAGATGTAGCGGGCGTCGATGGGATGCTGCGGACGCCAGATGTCGGCCATGAAGATGTATTTGTCGCCGACAGGCAGGATGTAGGTACTCTGCCCGCCGAAGGTAATCTCCGCCTTGGGACCCCGGCAAGGGTTGGGATGCTGCGTCCAAGGCCCCCAGATGCTGGGAGCAGAGAACATGCGGGCCTCGTTGGGTGCCCAGCCGGTGCAGCCAGAGGTAATCATCCAGTAGGTACCTTCATGCTTGAAGATGGCGGGTGCCTCGTTATGGCCAGCTGGCGCAACGCAGGTGTATCGCCCCGTGTGATGCAGGTAGTCGGCCGTCAGCTCAGCAATGTGTAGCGTCAGGTTCTCCTCCGACGAGAAGATGTGGTATGCCTTCCCGTCATCGTCGACGTAGAGCGTCATGTCGCGCGACATCTGCCCAGAGCGGAAGTCGCGTTTTACGATAAGCCCCTGATTCACAGCCTTTCTCCACTCCGGAGTCCACCATTCCTTGAAGTTGGCCTCGTTGAGCGTGTCGAGCACAGCCAGCTCCTTCTGCCCGTACTCTATTGGCCATGTGCCTGCATCAGCCCTCTGCGAGTAGAGGAACTTGTAGGGGCCTTCTGGGCGGTCGGCCACGGCCACGCCATAGCGTGCGGCATTGTAGCCCTGCCCTTTCAGCTCCAAGTGGAACCACATGCAGAATTTCTTCGTCACCTCATTATATATCACCTTCGGACGCTCCAGGATGCAGCCGCGCTCGATGTCGGAATCTGTCGTGGCGCGTCTTCTCGCCATCCTGTCGTTGCCCCGTCCTGGAGCAGCATCTGTCACACTCAGCGCCACGCCGCAGTTTCTCCAGTTCACCAAGTCCTTCGAGGCGTAGCACATCACGCCAACCATCGCGTCGCTGGTGCGCTCGTCCTTGTGCTCGCCAAACCAGTAGTATGTGTCGCCATATTTCAGCACTCCCCCGCCGTGGGCATTGATGTGGCGCCCGCCGTCGTCGCGCCAGAGCTCACCGCTACGTATGCCCTTCTTCTTCTGCTGCTGTGCCTCCCAGTACTGCTCCAGTCGCTTCGCCTCGGCCTTCGTGATGTGGATGACCGAGCCGTGCTTCGGCGACACAAAGTTGGTTATCTTCATCTTGCCCTCGTTGAAGTGTCCAAGTGGTGTGAATGTCTTGAAGTCGGAAGTCTCGACGAAGCCGAAGTTGTGGGGGTTGACGCTATAGACATCGTACATGATGACCCACTTGTTCTCGCCGATGCGCTTCCACACGTTGGGTGCCTCGCAGCCCGTGCGTTCGCCGTCTATCTGCTCGGCGTGATAGTCATCGAAATGGTTTATCCGGTCGCTGATCATGTACTTGATACCGCCGGGATTCTCCTGCGACACGTAGGTCATGAAATAGCGGCCGTCGGGCATCGGACAGATGTCGGCATCGAGCACCTGAATCGTCGTGTCGGGATATTCGAAGAGCAGCTGCGGCACGGTCTCCAGCGTGGTGAAAGCCTCGTCGGCATAGCTGTAGTAAAGCTTCGTGCGCCCACCCGCCTGCTGTCGGATGGTGAAATAGACCATCGGCTTACCTGCTGCCGGGTCCCAGATGGTCTGTGGAGCCCAGGCGCATCCCACCTTGCCGAACTCGTCGGGGAAGAGCTTGTCGAGGCGGGCCACGTGGTGTGTCCAGTTGATGAGGTCGTCGCTAGCCATGAGCACCAGCCCCCTGTTGTTGCCCCAGCCGAACTCGTCGGGGCGCTCCCATTGCGTGGTGCGTATGCCTTTCTGCTTGCCGAAGACGTGCAGGTCGGTCATGGCGATGTAGAACTTGCCGTTCGGCGCACGGTAGATGTGCGGGTCGCGGATGCCGTGCTGCTCGGCGATGCTGTCGCCCGAGATAATCGGCTCGCTGTTGTTCACCGGAGTGAACGTATAGCCGTCGTAGCTGATGGCCATGAACAGCGAGTGCGTCGGGTCGCTGAAGAAGGTGAAGAGATAGGCGCCCATGTCCTTCTCCGTCAGGGCGCGCTTGGGTTTTGCCGCCGTGGGCAGTGCCAGCAATGCTGCGGCAAAGATGAGGAATAGTTTCTGCTTCATCGTGTGATTCATTTTTTAACTGTCAGTTTGTCGCCGCTCAAGTCTACCTCAAACAGATGAGGGATGCGCACCGTATGCCCCCTGTCATCCTTGGAATGGTGATGAACGGCCATCATCCATTGGCCGTCGAAGCGCTGAAAGAGCATCGAGTGGCCGTAGCCTGGAGGAGTGATGGGCTCTGGCTCCTGCGTCCAGGGACCGTCGAGGGTGCCGCTTTCTGAGTAGGCCACGCCCTGTGTGTAGACATCGAAGACCCACGATGTCCATACCATGCCCAGTCGTCCCGTGCCTGTGCGGAAGAGGTAGGGGCCGTCAGTCACCTTGTTCCAGGTAATCTCGCCTTGGTCGTTCCGTTCACGGCTCCACGGCGAGTCGCTGGCGCGGAAGAGTATTTTCGGCTCACCGATGGTGCCGCTGAGGTCGGGCTTCAGCTCAATCTTCTCCACCGTGCCGTTCCAGTTCTGCAGCCACTCTCCGCAGAACACCATGTACGGCTTTCCGTCGCGGTCTTTCCAGTAGGTGCCGTCGAGCGTCGGACGGTCGGCGGGCAGGTAGGTGGCGTCGCCGAAGGCACGGTAAGGTCCCATAGGGTTGTCGGCTCGCAGCACCTGCGAGGCACGGCGCTCGATGACATTGCCGCGCACCGTGTCTATCTTCACCGCCTGATTCGTAAAAGTAGCAAAGTAGTAATACCAGCCGTCACCCGTCTGGTGCAGCTCAGCAGCCCAGATCATCGGCCTCGGCCCCATCCAGGAGTCGGCCTCGAACGCCGTCACGCGCATCGGCCCCTCCCAGCGCTTCAGGTCAGCACTGCGCCACATCATGCCGCCTGTGCCCGTCATGTAGTACATCTTCGTCTTCTGGTCGGCCAGAATGGCCGGGTCGCTCAGCCGTATGGAGTCCAGCGGCACGTTGTTCCTCACGCGCATATTCGTTTGAGCCGAGGCATTCTGCAGGCACGCTACGGCCAGCAGGCAAAAGAAAAACAGCTTTGTCTTCATCTTGTGTACAATTCTACTTTACCTCCACATCTCCTTTACTCCTTTAATAGAACTTCACCATGTCATCCAACTGTCGGTGACGGGGCTGAACGGGCTGGGCGGCACGGTAGCCCAGAGCAATCACGGCCATGACGGTCTCTTCGCTGGGGATGCTGAAAAGCTGGCGCAGCTTGTCGGCATCACGCATACCCATGATGAGCGTGTCGAAGCCCATGGCACGGGCCTTCAGCACGAGGTAGCAGTTGGAGAGGCCGTTGTCGTAGGCACCCCAGCCATCGCCCACCTCGTTGGCGGGATTTCCCTGGAAGAAGCCCGACTTGCCACGCTCGTAGGTTGAGACGATAAGCACGGGAGCGCCCAGAATGCGCTGTTTGTTGCCGCCGACGAGATCCTGCACGGCAGCTACCTTTTCAGGCGATATGGCCACATAATACTTCGTAGGCTGCTGATTGGCCCACGACGGAGCCTCCTGCACGGCTTCCATCAGCCTGCGAACCTCCTGCTCAGAGATCTTCTTCGTGGCATCGTAGTTACGGATGCTACGACGGGTTGTCAACACTTCGTCGAACGACGGCGTTTTCACTTGTGAACAGGCCGGCTGCGCCATCATGGCAGCGAACAAGGCCAGAATGATGAATTTTTTCATTGTGCTACATTTTTATTTTAGTTTGTGTGTAAGTTGACGCTGCTACCAGAAAGCCGCAGACCGCCGCGATGAGCGATAGCGAATGCAAAGATAAGGTATTTCCCGCAACTTCACAAATTTTCGCTCACTTTTTTGTAAAAATGTTATAGGACAGGGTAACAGGGAGACCATTCTTAAGGATGCCGATAAAACATGGTCTTCGTATGGCTTTCGGCCACACGAAGACCTCATTAGTTTTGGTAATACCGCATTGTGGTTGAACTCAGCAGTTTGGCCATATTTTATTTAAGGCAATAATATAGCAGTTGGCACAGGAATTTTTCTCCGGCGGTAGCCACATTCCCGACCTGCGGTCGCCTACCCGTAGCCTTTCCCCTCCCCTCAAGGGGAGGGGCAGGGGTGGGGTCTGTAACTATTTCCACTGAGAGTACACAGACGATATCAAACTCGCGGAAGGAAGTTAGAGACCCCACCCCTGCCCCTCCCCTTGAGGGGAGGGGAGTGCCATGCGGAATAACTGATTAAGTGCCAACTGCTATATTATTACCAAAAAATATCGTACTGTGCGGTTGAAAGACGCTGAAAGCGTCACCTCTCAATAGCCGTAGGTCGGAACGACCTGCGGAAAAAAGTCAGGGGCTGACATCGATCCTGAAGGGGTCGCCTCTCAATAGCCGTAGGTCGGTAATCGACAAAGTCGCTTCGCTAGTCGAAGAACGACCTGCGGATAAAAGGCAGGGTCGATGTCGTTAGCACCCATCTTTCCGGGGGTACTGCGTACCCTCGGCTACTGAGAGGCGACCCCTTCAGGGTCGATGCTACGTTGCACTACCATCCGGGGGTGCTTCGCACACCCCGGCTATTGATCGGTGACCGCTCTGCGGTCAGAATCAGTTTCACACGTTTCAACCGCACAGGTCGATAATTATTCTAATTATTCAAATTCGTTTCAATAATTTCTCAGCGTCATCATTCAACCACTTCGCGCGCACGCACGTATTATGCGCACGAGAAAAAGGTGCTACTCGAGCTACTCTTGAGATTATCTGACTGTAAGGCAAAATGTTATCGGTAGCTACATGCCCCAAAATGGCGCTACTCTGTAGCTACAGACAGCATACTAGCGAATAGCGTGCGTATTTTTTCAAACGGCGTGCGTATTTTTTCAAACGGCGTGCGTATTTTTTCAAACAGCGTGCGTATTTGCTTCCATTCTCCAGAGAATTCAACCCCAAACGGGCAGTAGCGGCAGAGTAGCGCCTTGGTAGCTCCTTTTTACGCATGGTAGCTACCGACAACTAGTTGTAAACGAATATATTAGGCTCCGAAGTAGCACGAGTAGCACCTTATTTCGCGCGCGGTAGTGCGCACATACGCGCGCATATTGGCGTGGTGTCGCAGACATCAAGGAATCATTGTAAACGAATTTGAATAATGTGAATAATTATACTCACGAATTGAAATAATAGGAAATGAATTGCCGTAATGACCGTAATTAAGCCGAAATTATTATAATTGTTTCAACTTCCGCAAGTATGTAAACGACCACAGATTGCGCAGATTACAAGGATTTTCTTTCGATTTCAGCGGTCAAGCCGAGATTCTATTTGGTGATGACACTAAACAGTTTATTACTTGTCACGATAATGGCCGTAGGCGGAGATTACGATAACAATAACCTCTGTATCGTGAATCTCGTAAATGAGCCGATGCTTCTGGGATATACGTCTACTCCATTCTCCTGGTCTGGTAATGGCAATGGTTCGGGTTTTCCCGTGCCTGCTTGTAGTATTAGATTCTATATGCCATTATCCTACTCGTTTAATCAAATCCTCAAGGGTCTCATCTTCGCGTAATTCAAATGTCGGCCCCTTCTTTGCTTCATCGATACGTGCAAAGAACTCTTCTTTTGAGAATTGTGTCGGGTCGGCCTGCTTTTCGGCCACCAACTTGCGTAGATATTTTGCAGCCCGCTTCAGCAGGTCCTCGTCCTCGGCAATGATGCTCATGTTGCGGAGCATCTCGACATTCATTTGTATTGCAGTCATAACTTCATCGTTTTGGGTGCAAAATTAAGGAAAAAAACTGCCCCAGATACCATTGCAAGGTTTTCGTGAGAGAACGGCCAATGAGGGAAGTCCACATACCAACAGCCGTTTTTCTCCTTGTTGAACTGAAGCTGATACTCCCGCTTCCTGCTCAACACGCTCCGCACCAATTTCGATGCCCCACTACAAATTTCCGCTATTGTGTACATATTGACTGCAAAGGTACGAAATAAATCTCAAACGAAAGAGTCTTTTGGTGCCACAAGACTTGCGGATTAGGTATTTCTTGCTATAACTGTATTTCTTTTGATTTACTGCAAATCTACCAAATCACTATAATAGATTTTGAACTCTGTAGTCTCGCCGGATTCTCTGCATATATACCTGTAGTAAATTCCGCGGTGTGTTTCTATCAGCAAATCAATCATCGGTTTCATTTCTTTATAAACCGTTCTCAAATTGCCAAGTTGAATCTCACGTGATTGCGCATGGGTTTTGAACTCTGCGAAGAAATCATCATCTACTTTATAAACATATACAAGTGCATCACTTTCAATCAAAACTTCTTGGGTCGTAATATTCTCATCCATATCTTGTGGAAGCATAGCATTCTTTTCCGCAGCAAAACGCATCAGTTTAGAGTCGGCATTTTCAGTTGAAACATAGGTGCTTTGGTTTTCATAAGAATCTCTCACTCGGTCTCTCGAACATTTCTTAACGTAAACAAACGTCATCAAACAAAGATAGATAAGGAATCCCTTACCAAGACATCCTAGGACTTTCATACTCCAGCTTTTCTCCTTTGTACTGCTTGTTTTCGGCATCTTGAAATTAGGATTTAATAGTCGGTTAACTACAAAATCCCTCTCACGTTCAATATCAGAAAGAAGGCTTTCGTGTTTGACCTCATAATCATCAAAACCTTCTGCCATCGCCTTTTCATATTCTCCATCATAAGCAGTCTTTAGGATATACGAGGCTCCCAATATGCGATAAGCTAATTCAACCTCTACACGAGATTGGTAGTTTGAATCGTTACTGTTGGAAGATTCTTTGCCTAAGGATTCCTTTTTGGCATTATAGGCCGTTCGAATCTCCTCTGAGGTTGAGGGATATGAAATCCCTAACACGGAATAGTAGTCTTTTAACATAGCACCGTTATAAATTGAATAAATATTGAATGTCAGATCACTGGGTGGTCTTTTAACTTCCACAACAAATCATTGAAGTATTTCTCAATCCGTGGGTCATAGCCATCAGGATGTCCATTGTTGGGATATTTATATTGTTCTTCTATCCTTTCCTGCGTGTTTTCTATTACGAAAGCGATGTATGGGTAAGCATATCGGTACATGACCCATATAAGCCCTATGTAAACGGGATAACACAGTGCATCAAAAAGCCAGCCAGTATCTCGCATGAGACCATTGAAATGTGCCACGATGAAAAAGAAGATAAAAATAAGAAACAATACTGCCAACACCTTGAAGAAATTACTTCTATGTTGATATATAGTATGCCTCTCTTTAGCCTCCTCCCGCCGTTGTTTAATCAGTTGTTCATATCGATATACTTCTTGATTTGTTATACCATAGTCAGAGAGTTTGAGTAATTTTACATTGTTGTTTCTCCATAAAAAACTTCTTTCAGACCATGAAAATCCCATTCCTGTACGATAGAAGTCGAATGGTTCAAAATTTTCTTTTTTATCAGCCATAATCGTGGATTATAGAAATCGTGGGTCAAATATAGAAGGAATAACGCCAGACAAAACCAATAAGAGAAATAATATCATCAACGGTGCAATGATAATTGATAGAATCGTTATTACTAAATAACTCTTTTGCAGGCCGAAGTATTTGATGGTCTCAGTAACCAAGACACACGAAAACAGCCAAGCGAAACCGCAAATCACTAAAGCAATTATAGCAAGGACGATAAAGGCAAGCCAGTCCCATCCAGAAACATAGGATACTGCCACAACAACATTCTTACCCCACAAGTACAAGTAGAACAGACCTGTTAGAACTAACATATAAATGTCCTTCTTATCCCTATTATCTTTCTTTTCCATAAAAACGGATTCTAACTAACCTTTTCAACTATCGTATCAGAATATTTGTCAACCAAAGAACACTGTTTAGTAAAAACTGTAAAGTCTAAGATTGCAAAGAATATGATGGTCGTAATATATCCATTAATATTCATTGTCATTTGTAACGCTACCGCCAATAGTAGGAGTGCACCAAGAATACCTGTGCGAGTGAACACATCCTTTTTATCTATTTCATTCCCGTCTGTTTTTCGGACTTTACATTTTAGGATTCTCTTTCCCATTGAAGCCTTGAAGAAAAGTTCACACAACAGATAGTAAATCAAGTTAACGACAACCAAAATCCATACGTATTTATCATAGACATCTTTCATTGTTTTGTAATGCTCATATTCTTGGTCGTCAGACATCATTTGCGAATACCCATTCTCTTTGAGCCACTCATTCACTTCTGCATTCCTTTCATGAATTGTCTTTTCTGATTCAATCTCTTTGTATTCGATACCAAGCTGTGACACAAAATGGCCTAATTCAGCGCCTGGAACACCAGCACAGAACAAAAATGCAATAATCACGAAAAGGATTGTAATCAGTATCTTGTCAATGATGGTACTGATTAGTTGCTGACCCAAAGAAACAATTTTCATATACTCGTTGTTTTTAAGTTGCTAATTAACTCTCTGCCATTTGCAGACGGTACACCATATCTGCTAATAGAAATAGCGCAGCCCCGCCATATCTCTCTCAGGCTCACCACAAGCCCCAAATACGCTATGGAGAAGTCTGCGCTATAGTGCGCGACCTCTGCGTATTTGGATTTTTGCTCGTTTTTCTTTTCCGAGGTGGTGATTCGAGAGAGAAAGTTGAGCAATAAGATTGTGTCCTTTACAAAACACATGTGCAAAGATAGCGATTATTTTTCAATTATAATGGCAAAGGAGCGGAAAAATATACATTTTTCGTGTATTATTTGGAAGTTTGAAAGAAAAAACGTAATTTTGCAGCGGATTTAATAGAAAAGGAGTTAAGAGTATGGCAACACCAATCAGACCAATACCTGTAGTAACAGGTGACGATGCAGTTCGCTTTGTGGAGGCTGCTGAGGCAGCAGAACGCAATGCGCACACTGTGGAATTGGAAATGTCGCGCGAGGACTTCGATAAGATTATGTCAACAGCACAGATCTATTAAATAATGGGATTCCTTGCCGACAAATGTACATTCAGACTGCTTACACGTGAACTAATTGCAACGTGTAAGCCGTTTTCTTGTGGATATGATGATCTCGACGAATACTTTCTGAAAGACTCACCATTATGGGCCGACCAGATGTATGGCAAAACCTATTGCTTTGTGCTGAAAGATGACCCGCAGACCATTGTCTGTGCCTTTTCCTTGTCGAACGATACAATCCGTGTTGACCTATTGCCTAACTCACAGAGGAAAAGATTCCTGAAGGAGATCCCTAAGGAAAAACGGATGCGCAGATACCCTGCCGTGCTGATTGGCAGACTTGGTGTTGACATCCAGTTCGCAAATAATGGTATTGGCACAGAACTGATGCAGATTCTGAAGTTTTGGTTTGTGGAGCCAGACAACAAGGCTGCAGTTCGTTACTTGGCAGTGGATGCCCTTAATAATTCTCGCACACTGAACTACTACGAAAAGAACGGATTCGCCTATCTGTTCAAGGACGAGGAACAGGAGGCGGTCAGTTCGAGAATGAAACAGCCATTAAAAACACGATACATGTATTTCGACTTGATTGAAGTGATAAGGAAATAATCACCTTGTTGCTTGCAATACCGCAAACAGGTTCTTTAGAAGGGTGTAGCCTAATACGCACTTTTCTGTGGAGTGCCACACAAAGATGCTTGTCTGCTTTCTGATGAGCAAGCTCGGCAGACATTAGGGTCTTGTTTCCCTGAATTGTTATTTCACAACAAGGAATTTTCAAAGTAATCTTACCTGGAAATCATGATGTACCTTTGTCCGCAAATTACAAAAACTAAACAAGACATGGAAGTAATATCAATTGAGCGCAGTACCTACGAGGTAATCGGCTTGCAGCTTCGCTCGTCGAAGAACTACTGACGAGCTTCAACAGTTTCGTCACAAAGATGAAGGAGATGGCCAGTAGAGGCAATGACAAAGGGTTAGACGATTGGATTGATAACCTAGATGTGTGGGTTACGATTTGGCAACCTAACTCCTTCATCAATCCTCCCCAATTTGCTTTCAGCCCCCAATTGTACTTCCTCATTCTTCCCCGTCTTGCCTTTATTTCAGGCCGAATTGCGTTAATCTTCCAAAATCACTTTCTTTTTACAAGCTTTTTTCGTAACTTTGCAGCCAAATTCTGTGAACGGACTATGAGAATACTACTTTTAGGCAGTGGCGGCCGCGAGCACGCCCTGGCATGGAAAATCGCGCAGAGCGATAAGTGTGAGAAACTGTACGTTGCTCCAGGCAATGCCGGCACCGGCAACGTGGGTGAAAACGTGGCCATGAAAGCCGATGACTTTGAGGCCGTCAAGCAGTTCTGTGTGGAGAACGGCATCGGCATGGTGGTGGTAGGGCCGGAAGACCCGCTGGTGAAGGGCATCTACGACGACCTGAAAGCCGACCCGCGCACGAAGGCCATCCCCGTCATCGGCCCGTCGAAAGCCGGTGCCATGCTGGAAGGCTCGAAGGATTTTGCCAAGGGCTTCATGCAGCGCCACAGCATCCCCACCGCCCGATACCAGACCTTCGACGGCGAGCACCTGCAGGAAGGCTTAGCATTCCTGGAGACGCTGCAGCCGCCCTACGTGCTGAAAGCCGACGGCCTCTGCGCAGGCAAGGGCGTGCTCATCCTGCCCACGCTGGACGAGGCGAAGCGCGAGCTGCAGGAGATGCTGGGGGGCATGTTCGGTAATGCCAGCAGCCGTGTGGTCATCGAGGAGTTCATGAGCGGCATCGAGTGCTCGGTCTTCGTGCTCACCGACGGCGAGCACTACAAGATTCTGCCTGAAGCCAAAGACTACAAGCGTATAGGCGAAGGCGACACCGGCCTGAACACCGGCGGAATGGGCAGCGTCAGCCCTGTGCCCTTCGCCACGAAAGAGTGGATGCAGAAGGTGGAAGACCGCATCATACGCCCCACCGTCCTCGGGCTCAAGGAGGAGGGCATCGACTACAAGGGTTTTATATTCTTCGGACTCATCAACCGCACCAACACGCCAAGTGGCGAGCCAGAGCCTTACGTCATCGAGTACAACTGCCGCATGGGCGACCCTGAGACGGAGAGCGTGATGCTACGCCTGAAGAGCGACCTCGTAGACCTGCTGGAAGGAGTGGCCGAGGGCAATCTCGACGAGCGGAACATAGTGTTCGACGAGCGGGCCGCCGTCTGCGTGATGCTCGTCTCGGGCGGCTATCCGCAGGCATACAAGAAAGGATTCCCCATCACGGGTATCGACCAGGTGGAAGGCTCAGCCGGACAGCAGGTACGCACCGTTGTCTTTCATGCCGGCACGACATTGAATGAAGGCAAGGTGGTCACCGCCGGAGGACGAGTGATTGCCGTGAGCAGCTATGGCAAGGACAAGGAGGAAGCGCTGCAGAAGTCGTTCACCGAGGCTGGCAAGATTCAGTTTGAGGGCAAATACTTCCGCCGCGACATAGGCAGGGACTTTTGAGGAGTTAGGGCTTGAAGCAACTACAGAACAGGATTGCAGAAGGAGGCATGACACTGCCCGTGGCGGCACTGTTTGGCCTTTGCACATGGCTACTGATTGGCTTGTGGAAGTACCAGCTGTGGCCGCAGCTGGCATGTTTTGTGGCATCTGTCTACCTGCTTTTGGAACTGAGCAACCAGAATGCGCTGCTTCGCATCAGGAGCCGCATGGTGTCCTCCACATTCATTCTCCTCGCCTGTACGGCCAATTTCCTGCTGCCCCATCTCACAGGAGGCATTGTGCAGCTATGCTTCATTGCCTCCTTCCTGCTGCTGTTCCAAACCTACCAGAACCCGCAAGCCACCGGCCAGACCTATTATTCCTTCGTTGCCGTAGGCCTCGCAAGCATTGCCTACATCCATGTGCTATGGTATGTGCCCCTGCTCTGGATACTGATGCGCACCCAGCTGCAGGCCTTGAGCTGGCGCACATGGTTCAGCTCGCTGCTTGGCTTGGCTACGCCCTACTGGTTCTTCCTTCTCTGGCTGACCATGCCTTTCGGCCGCCCCGAAGGGTGGATACCTGATTTGTCGCCCCTCGGCTCTCATTTCTCACAGTTCACCCCCCAGCTCTCTTCCCTCCACATTCATCTCTCTCTCCTCACCACCCCATCCTTGCTTGTGCTGCTCTTCACGCTCGTTCTGGCAGTCACGGGCATCGTCCATTTCTGGCAGTTCAGCTTCGAGGACAAGATTCGCATCCGCCTGCTCTACGGCTTCTTCACTACGATGACCTTGTTCACCGCAGCCTTCATCCTCATCCAGCCGCAACATTTCAACGTGTTCATGCCCCTCTGCTTCGTCTGTGCCAGCCCCCTCATCGCCCACGTAGTGACATTCACCAGTTCGCGGCTGAGCAATATCCTGTTCTTCGCCGCCCTCACACTGGCCGTCGCCCTCACCATCTTCAACTTCTTCTAACTTCTCTCCCTCCATGGACGCCTTCATCTCCCTGCTCACGAGCTACGGCTACTGGGGTATGCTGCTGGCCGCCTTTCTGGCGGGCAGCTTCTTCCCTTTCAGCAGCGAGGCAGTCATGGTGGGACTTATGGCGGCAGGTCTCGACCCTTGGCTGCTGATGGTCTACGGCACCGTGGGCAACGTGCTTGGCTCGGTGGTGAACTACTGCATCGGCAGGCTGGGCAAGACGGAATGGTTTGAGAAATACCTCCATGTGTCGCCCGAAAGCATGGAGCGTGCCCGCCGCTTCATGCGCGGACATGGTGCATGGATGGGGTTCTTCGCCTTCATCCCCCTGTTGGGTTCTGCCATCACCATTCTCCTGGGCCTGATGCGTGCCAATCCCGTCATCACCTTCATCGCCATTACGCTAGGTAAAATCTTCCGCTACCTCGTACTCATCTACGTCTTCCAGCCCTTCATGTAGACGATTAGATGGCTAAATCAAAAAAATCCCGCTACGGTCTTTCGACTTTCGCGGGATTCATAATGAAAGGAGGAGTGGTACCTCCAGGAATCGAACCGGGGACACACGGATTTTCAGTCCGATGCTCTACCAACTGAGCTAAGGCACCATTGTGTCACTAACGTTCCTTTCGTTTGCGGGTGCAAAGGTACTGCTTTTTTTTCGTTCCTGCAAATTTTTCCGCAATTATTTTCGAAAAAAGTTTCGGCGGGCCTCTTTTCATGTTTCAGACGGAGCGGGAGCGGGCACTGCTGCCTGCTCCCGTCGAGTTATCTGAACCTGAAACGCGTGTTGTTCCGGAGTTGTCAGAATGCCAGGCAGGCGCGGACGTATGCGCGTATGTCGGCATCGCCGAAGAACTTAGCCTTGGCATTATCGTCATTGAAGAGACCGCTGAAGCTGACGTACCAGCCTGCGCTCTTTGACGTGCGGTAGTAGCTGTCGGTGGGCATGTTTTGAATGTTGATGCCGACGGCGGCGATTTTCTGCTTGAAGCCGTTGATGGTACACTCTGAGGAAGCAATGGCCACGTAGTCGCCATTTATCTGACAGCCGGAGAACATCATCTGCCAGTCGGTCTGGGAAGGCAGGCGCCAGGTGCCGCCCTCAACGGGATGCTTGGCTGCCCAGGCTTCGACGACTTCGGCCGTCTTGCTCCAGTAATAGCCAGAGTAGACATTGTCGGTGATGTTCTCGAGCGCGAAGCCCAGGCCGTAGGTGTTGTTTTCGGTCTGGCCGATAAGCGCTACCATGGCCTCGGCCGTCTCTGATGCCTGTGAGACGCCTAACTTGTTCATATAGATCTTACCGTTTCCGGCAATGATGCAGCCCTCGTCGATACCCTTCTCGAGCTCTGACATTTCCAGGGGATAGCGGGCGGGCAGCTCGGTACGATAGTACTTGCCGGCCTGAAGGGTTGCGGTGCCTACCTTGAGAATCTTGTTGTAAGCGCCGGTAAGCTCGAACTTGTACGCCTTCGAGATGGCGGGCTCCATGGCCACCCAGACATTTTCCGATGGGTTATTAGGCGTGACGGTGGTAATGATCTCGCCCGTGGCATCGTCCTTGATGTAGAGGGGCTGCAGCGTGCCGGCGGGCAGACCGAGGGTGTACTTGCAGAAGGCATACTGGGCCTTGAGCTTCGTGGCGCTGCCCATCACGGCCTGGTCGCCGATAATCGACACGATGCCGGTACCCTTGCGCACGTCGAGGAACACATTGGCAGCGGGATTGACTCCCAGGCCGGTTTGCTCGGCGAGCAGACCGCTCTTGATGTTGCCCGTGGCGCCGTCGGCTGCCGTAGAGGGGTAGATGATGGTCAGCTCGGTTCCGTTGACGACGCCGTCCTCGAGGGTGGCGGCGATGGTAGCAGCTCCCGTCTCTTCGTCGACATCGGTGACTTTGGCCGTTGTGTTGTACGACTGGCTGCCGATTTTGTAAACGAGAGCCATTGTCTCGTTCTTCACAAATTTGGCAATTAGCCTGTTGTTATCATCGTCTATCCATAGTGCCCGGGTAGTGGCATCGGCATCGAGCCCGACGGTAGCGGTGAACGCGATGCCCTTGCTCTTCGGTGTGTTCTGAAAGTCGGCGGTGCTGTCGTCCTGGCTGCAGGCGGCCATCATCAGGGCCACTGCTGCCATGCAGAAAAACTTCATTGTCTTCATTGTCTTCTTATATTATAAAAGGTGTAACACTGTGACGGCTTAAAACTGGAACGGATCGAGGCCGCCTTCATAGTCGTCGAGATCGGTAATTGTGTTGGGCCCTTCGCTGCCAGCCAGCAGCTGCTCCATGTCAGTGATTTGGACGGTCTCCATCAGCGGAGCCTCATACTCTTTCTTCTTTTCTGTTTCCATTGCTGTTTTTGTTGTTATTAGTGATTAATGTTTTCCAGAATCATGTTGACAACGGTTATGACGTCGTCGGGCGTCACTTCGCCGTCATCATCGGCATCGGCATTAGCCGCGTTGAACAGAGCTGAGGGACTGTCCTTAAGATAATTGACAATCTCGGCAACGTCGGCGATGTCAACCTTGCCGTCGCCGTTGGCATCGCCAGAGAGGGTGCCGTCTGGTGGGAGGACGTCTATCCAGAACACCTCCTCGGCGTCACTCAACTTGATATAGACTGTCTGTGCGGGAATCACGTCATAACTAAAGTCATCGAATGTCGGTTCATCAAAACCATCATCAAACACATAGTATGAAGTATGACTTTCCTGCTCAATATCGGTAGCCGAACCCAGCAGTTGGTTGCCGTCGTAATAGCTGGCGGTGCCGGTTTGACTGGTAAGCGTCAGTGTCATGCTGGCTTTCGATGACTTCAGGAGCACGCCCTGTCCAGCCATGATGATGCCATCGGCCACTTCTGTCAGGTCCAGCACGTCGCCGTTGACGGTAGCCGTGTAGACGGTGGTGCTGGCATCGGCCTCGAAGTTCGCCGTCGGATGGTAGAATGTTGTCCAGTAGTCGTATACCTTGTCCTTTCTGTTGTAGAAGCGTGTTGGCGCCAGCACCTGCTCGTTCGTCTCCACGACGGTCCATCCCGTGGGTATACCGTCCTCGCCTTCCTTCCATCTGACACTGGCGGCCATGGTGAATGTGCCCGTAGGGCTGACGTCCTCGAGCCACGAACAGGTGCAGTCCTCGGCAGATATGCTGCTGGCGAGGCACTTGACGGCATTCAGATTTGTGCAGCCTTTGAACATATCCTCATAGCAGTTGTCTCGCAGTTTCGAGGCGAGCAGGTCGGGAGCCGTCGTCAGTGCTGAACAGTCGCTGAACATGCCGCTGTAGCATCCGTCGGCCAGTTGCAGGGCGGGCAGGTCGGGTGCCGTCGTCAGTGCTGTACAACCGCTGAACATGCCACTGTAACATTCATCGGCCAGTTGCAGCGCGGGCAGGGCAGGGGCTGCTGTCAGCGACGTGCAGTCGCTGAACATCGCCTCATAACATTTCCCGGCCATCTCCGTAGCTGGCAGCGTGGGGGCTGATGTCAGCGACGTGCATGCGACGAACATCCCATAATAGCAACTGCTCGTCAAGACGGTGGCGGGCAGTGCAGGGGCTTCCTTCAGCGACGCACAACCGCTGAACATGTAATCATAGCAGTAGTAGGCCAGCGTAGTGGCTGGCAGTGTGGGGGCTGCGCTCAGGTTGGTGCAGCCTTGGAACATCTGTTGATAGCAGCCTTGCGCCAAGTTTGTGGAGGGCAGTGCTGGGGCAGCATCCAGGCTGGTACAGCCGCTGAACATTCTCTGATAACAGTTAATGGTCAGCGTGGTGGCGGGCAAGGCAGGGGCAGTGGTAACGCCCGTACAACCATAGAACATCCCGGAATAGCAAGATGAAGCCAGCGTGGTGGCAGGCAGTGGGGTGACGGCCTCCAGGTTGGTACATTCCCTGAACATCTCCTTGTAGCAGTTTGCTGCCAGCGTGGTGGCGGGCAGTGCGGGTGCCCGCGTCAGTCCTTTACATTTGTAGAACAACCCCTCGTAGCAGTCTGCCGTCAGCGTGGTGGCGGGCAGCACAAGGTCCTTCGTGGGATGACTCTTCATTTCCGTGTTATCCCATGATCGGTTGTTAAACAAGTATGCAAAGGCATTGGAACCCGTCAGCGTCGTCGCCGTTGCGAAGTCGGTAGAATTTACCAGACTCATGATGTTGCCATACACATAGTAATGCCCGTCTTCGTATTCACCGTATCCATCATCGTAGATGGAACTGTAACGATAAGAATTTCCGATCGTACCCGTATAACTCGCGTTGTCGCCATAGAAGCACACCTTGTCGCCGGGATTGTCCAGGTCTATCCATTCTTGTTTGCCAGCGGCTATCTCCTGCGGCTCCCCGTCGTTCACACGATAGGTCACAGGTCCTGCGGCATGGTTTTCGAAACAGATGCTTGCCGGCTCGATAGCCTCGAAGGTCAGCGGCGTGGCCTTCATGGACGACCAGGACTCACTGTTGTCTTCTTGGGCGCTGACTTCCGTGGCAAACGCTATGAATGCCATCATCAAAAATAGTCTTGCTTGTCTCATATTCGTAGTTTTGTTTCTATTATTCTGCAAAAATACGAAATAACCTCAGAAGCGCATGCTTTTTGGAGGCCCTTTTTGACGAACTGGCACCTGTGAGTGACGAACTCGGCGGGCGGGGCAATGCTTTTCGTTGAAATTCTTTGCCGTTCGGAAAATAATGCGTACTTTTGCGCACAATAAACAAAACAGTCAGACTATGGGATACAAAATCAAGTTCAGCGTACACCGCAATCCTCTGAAGGATGCCGACGGCAACGACACCTATCAGGTGCGACACGAGGCCACTGCAACCGTGGGCAAGGAATACCTGCTGAAGCAACTGGGGCACAACCTCATCGGGCCGGAGATTATGGGCTCGGCGCTCTCACTGCTACAGCGGCTCATCGTTGGGCAACTGACGGACAATCACCGCGTACATATCGAGGGTCTCGGCACTTTCTTCCTGAAACTCGGCTTCCGCAAGCGCTTAGACGAGCAAGGGCAGGAAGTGAAGCCACACTTCACCGACCCCTCGAAGATCACGGGCAATAACGTGATCATCGAAAACGTAGGCTTCACGCCCGACAAGGAATTCCTAAAGCAGTTAAAGCCTCATGGCTGTCACTATGTGAACGCTACAGGGCGCGGTAACGTGGGACACTCGGCTCAATACACCGAGGAACAGATGAAAGCAGGGCTCGACGAGTGGTTCAAGACCCACGACGTCATCACCCGTGGCAACCTACAAGGCTACTTCGGCCTGACGAAGTATATGGCCCAGAAGTGGCTGGACCGTTTCTGCTCCCAGCCCAATGCCTATCTCGTGGGCCGCAAGATAGGCCAGACCATTGTCTACAGCCGTCGATAAGACATCAATCCCCTATGGTTAAATGTCTGAAGGATAGGGGAAAGCAATGAAAAGGATGGGGGATACTAATAGAAACTGCCGTATATAGTTGTGGCCGACTATATGTCAGTCAACCGGCTGACATATAGTCAACCAGTCTGGCGACTATTAGTCAACCGACCTTCCGGCTCCGTGTCGGCAGGCAAGACAGTTCTTTTCATCCATTATGAAATATTTACAGGCCAGAAATATACTACCTTAGCCTGTACTCCCGATATATCGCAGAAGTGCTTGAATCATGCTCTTCAGGAGTTATGATTTTGATGAACTGCCCCATATTTTTGACGAACTCCATAGGCGGGATAATAAATTTCGGCGAATGTTTGGCTGATTCTGCAATTTTTAGTAACTTCGCAACATGAAAACGTCCAAACTGACATTCCTTGTCGGCCTGGCACTATGCCTGAGCCTGACACTGACGGGGAACGCAAATCCAACCCAATCACTGGAGAGCCGGCTGACCTACCGGCGATACATCACCCAGGACGGACTGCCACAGATGCAGACCGAACGGCTGTGGCAAGACTCGCGCGGGTATATTTATATAGGTACGCTGTCGGGCTTCGTCCGTTTCGACGGCCGTGAGTTTACACCCTTCCTGAAAGGGCGGCGGCTGAACATCGTAGGGTTTGCCGAAGTGGGCGACGAGGTGAGGGCATTAGGGTTCTTCCGACAGTGGAAGGTGAGCTACGACGAGGCGATTCCAAAGCCCCTTGACCCGCAAGGCCACTGGCTGCTGAACAACCTGAACGCCGGCAGTCTGCCTAACGGCTATGTGCTGATGGAAGACAGCCTGGAGCAGCACCGCCGTCTCTGCCGAATGACGGAGCAGGGCATGGAACCACTCTGCGAAGACACTCTGCTGGACGAGATGACGCCTGACCGGAAGCTATTCATTGACCCGACAGCCGGCGAAGTGCTGCTGCCTGTGGAGAAGGGCGTCTGCAGAATCACAAAAGCCGCCAAGGCCCCGGTATGGCTCACCGACCGCAGCGACGTCTATACGCTTCTGCGTACCGACGCTGACCTGCTGGCCTTCGCCTCCGACGGTATCTACAGACTCGGTAATGACGGCCTGACGCAACTGCTGCAGGCAGACTGGACGGCGGCCAGCTACGGGCTCACGGTCAGGACGCTCCGCTCAGGAGGTATCGTCGTAGCCGATGAGCACACGGTCTACCTCTGCGAGGGCATAGGCAGCCCGAAGGCTTCGCCGACCGTTAAAAAGATTGTTACCGGCATCAATCTTATCCGCGACGTGATGGTCGACCGTTGGGACCGCCTCTGGGTGGCCACCTATCAGGGCGTCTACTGCTTCTTCAACCGTAGCTTCACCAACCACCAGCTGAGCGATGAGAACGACATTGTGAGGGCAGTGGCCATCGACGCCCAGGAACGGGTGGTCACGGGAACGCTGAACGGAAAGCTCCTCGTCGGCGACAAGCTGATTGACGACAATCCGGAACAGTTCTATGCCTCAAGCGCCGTCAGGATAGGGCGCAACGTTTATATGGCCGGTAATGGCGACGTGGCGTGCATCACGAACGACAGCCTAAGCTGGCTGCGACTGCCCCGCGACCGCTATCAGTTCGTCGGACAAGCCTGGGGGAAACTGATTACGGGCAACCGCAACAGCATCTTTGCCTACGACCCGGCAACGGCAGCCCTCGACACGCTGACCACAGAGATTCTGCATCCGTGGTGCTCGGCCTGCGACGGCGACGGCCTGCTGTGGATAGGCAGCAGCTCCGGACTCTTCAGCATAGACCGTCAGCATCGTCTGAACAAAACGACTTACCGGGACCAGAAGCTCATCATCTCGGCAATGGATCAGGACGTGCACGGTAATGTGTTCTTTGCATCGGCCGACTCCGTGTTCGTCGTCAGGCACGGACAGGTGGATCCGCTCAATCCCCAGCTGCCGTTGCTCAGCGGCCACGAGGTGCGTTCGCTGCACGTCTCGCCCATAGGCTATCTGGTGGTGGCGGTGGTCGACGGACTGCTGGTGAGCCGTATTGACAAGGACTGCAGGCTTAGCAGCCCCCAGTTCTTCAACCACCTGAACGGCTTCACCATGACAGAGCCGCTGAAGGCCATGATGGCAGAGACGGGCGACGGCACCGTTTGGCTGCCCGGTGTGGAACAGATGACCTCGTTCCGCCCAGCCGGACTTCTGGCGATTGGCGAGGAGGACACCTTCATCAGTCCACCGCTCCGCTGGTGGCAGCACTGGTGGGTGTGGGTAACGGGATTGCTTCTACTGTCGTTGGCCGTGTGGGCCGCTACCCGATGGTATGAGAAGCGGCGCAACCGCCGGCGCATGATCAGGCTGCAGCGCGAGAAACTGCAGCGGGAAGAGCAGATCGAGGCAATCCGCAAGAAAGCCATAGAAGAGGTAAAGGCCAGCAATCTGGCCAAGGACATCGTGAAGATGACGGAGAACACCTTCGAGCAGCGCCTGACGCTGCGCACGGCCAGCGGTACGATAGTGGTCGACGTGAAGGACATCGTCTACTTCAAGGGTGAAGGAAACTATTCGCAAATCGTCACCTTCCACGACAAGAACATCGTCCTGCTGGGGCTTGGCGCCTTAGAGAAGATGCTCAGTCCGGATATGTTCGTTCGGGCTGACCGCAGTACGCTGGTGAATGTCCATCATATCTGTACGCTCCTGCCCAAGCAGCATCGGTGTATCTTCCGTTCGCCGTCGGGACAGGAGATAGAGACGACGCTGCTCACGCCTGCCTTCAAGCGATTGCAGGATCTGCTGTGAACACAAAAAGAGGCAGCCCCGACCGGGTTGCCTCTTCTATATGATACAGAGACCAGGAATACTCCGCCCTTAGAGGATGGTAAAGAGGTTGTAGAAGCCTGTCATCTGGAACACCTTCTTGATTTCGTCATTGATGTTCTTGACGATGACCTTTCCGCCCTTGGCCGAAGTCTCCTTGCGCAGGGCGAGAAACAGCCTGAGGCCGGAGCTGCTGATGTACTCGAGGTTGGTGCAGTCGAGGATGATCTCCTTGTCGGCATTCTCAGTCAGTTCAACGATGTCCTGCTGAGCCTTGATGGCTGCAGGCGTGTCGAGGCGTCCGTCAAACGATGCGACGTATCCGCCATTTTCTTCTCTGATGTCTATTGTCATAATACAGTTAATTTATTGTTTGCTTTCGTTGTTAATGTTCTTTTTCAGGGTCAGGATGTTCCTGCCGTTGCTACGCTCATAGCTGATGTCGTCCATGATCTGGCGCGTCAGGAAGATGCCCAGTCCGCCGATGCTTCGCTCCTCGAGCGGCAGCGTGGTGTCGGCATCCTTCATGGCCGTCGGGTCGAAGGGTATACCATTGTCGGTGATGACGAAGACGATGCCGTCCGCGTCCGTCCGGACGTCGACGCTGACGCTCCCTGCCGTGCCCTTCGGATAAGCATAGTCCATGACGTTGACCACTGCCTCCTCGAGGGCGAGGTTCAGGCTCATGGTCTTCTCCATGCCAATGCCGACCTCCTCGCAGAACGAGTCGATAAACTCGTTCAGCTGCGGAATGGTGCTGACATCGTTCGGCAGGGTCAGGCTGCGCTGTATGCGTACGAGATTCATGGGCTTAGGGTTATGAGAGGAAACCAAGCAGGGCACCGGCAGCTACTGCCGAGCCGATGACACCGGCAACGTTCGGACCCATGGCGTGCATGAGCAGGAAGTTGTGGCGGTCGTACTCGAGTCCGAGGTTATTGGAGATGCGGGCGGCCATAGGCACTGCCGAGACGCCGGCATTGCCAATCAGCGGATTCAGCTTCTTGTCCTTCGGCAGGAACAGGTTCATCACCTTGACGAAGCAGACACCCGAGGCCGTGGCGATGGCGAAGGCGAAGGCACCGATGATGAAGATGAACACGGTGTTCATGGTAAGGAACTCGGAGGCCTGCGTAGAGCAGCCCACGGTGAGGCCGAGCAGCATGACGACGATGTCGTTCAGAGCGGCACCGGCGGTCTTGGCCAGACGGGTGGTCTTACCTGACTCCTTCAGCAGGTTGCCGAAGAAGAGCATGCCGAGCAGGGGCAGGCCGCTGGGGACGATGAACGTGGTGAGCAGCAGTCCGATGATGGGGAAGAGAATGCGCTCGGTCTGCGAGACGCTGCGGGCGGGCTTCATCTTGATGGTGCGCTCCTTCTGGGTGGTGAGCAGTCGCATGAGGGGCGGCTGGATCAGCGGCACCAATGCCATGTACGAGTAGGCGCAGACGGCGATGGCTCCCATGAGGTTGGGCGCGAGCTTCGACGACAGGAAGATGGCGGTGGGACCGTCGGCACCGCCGATGATGGCAATACCGGCTGCCTGCGACGGCTCGAAGCCTAAGGCCAATGCCACCATATAGGCTCCGAAGATGCCGAACTGGGCAGCGGCGCCGATGAGCATGAGCTTCGGGTTGGCCAGCAGGGCGGTGAAGTCGGTCATGGCTCCGATGCCGAGGAAGATGAGCGGCGGGTACCAGCCCTGGCGCACGCCCTGGTAGAAGATGTTCAGCACGGAGTTGTCCTCGTAGAGGCCTATCTCCAGTCCGGCGTCGGCGCGGAAGGGTATGTTGCCGAGGATGATGCCCAGTCCGATGGGGACGAGCAGCAGCGGTTCGAAGTCCTTCTTGATGGCGAGCCAGATGAAGAAGGCGCCAACCGCTATCATAATGAGGTTGCCCACGGTGGCGTTGGCAAACGCCGTGTAGGTGAGAAACTCATTGAAGTTCTGTATGATAAACTGTCCAAGATCCATAGCTTTTCACTTTTCACTTATCACTTTTCACTTCTTCATCCGATGGTCAGGAGCACGGAGCCTTCCATGACGGTCTCGCCGGGCTTGACGGTGATGGAGGTGACGGTGCCGGCATACTCGGCCTCGATGTTGTTCTGCATCTTCATGGCCTCAAGCACGAGCACGATGTCGCCGACGCTGACCTGCTGGCCGACGCTGACCTTGATGTCGGTCACGGTGCCGGGCAGCGGAGCCTTGACGGCATTGCCGGCACCGGCGGGGGCTGCGGCCTGGGCCGGTGCAGGGGCTGCAGCCGGAGCGGGCGCGGGAGCCACGGGCTTCGGGGCCTCTACCTTCGGGCGGGCCATGGTGGGATGCTTGGCGGCGTTGATGGGCTTCTGCATCTCTACTTCGAACGGTATGCCGTTCACGTTTACTTTCGCGATGTTGCCTTCTACTTCTTCTATCTCTACTTCGTAGTCGACACCCTGTACTTTATACTGATATTTGTTCATCTCGGTTATTTACGATTTACGGATTTTCGATTTACGATTTCTTCACTTTTCACTCTTCACTTCCCACTTCTCACTTCTCAAACGTGGAACTGAGTCATCTGGTGGAACTCGTCGTTCCAGGGCGAAGAGGACTTCTGCTTGATGGTGATGACGCCCGACTCCACGTCGTGGACGTCGTCCTCATACTGCTTCAGCGCCATACCGATGACGGCCATGTAGACTTCCTTGTCAATACCCTTCGTCTTGAGGCCCTCCTGCAGGATGACGCCCGTCTTGTGGACGGTCTCTGCCGTCTTCTCCACGGTCTTGGTGATGGGCTTGATGGGCTGCGCGTTGGCTACCTTCTTGGCGGTCTCCATGTGGCGCATGAGCATGCCGAAGAGGGTGAAGAACAGGAACAGCACGGCCAGGCAGGTGAACACGATGCCCATGGCGAGCAGCGTGATGCCGAAGCCGTGGGGGTCCTCACGCTTCAGCTTGGCGTCCTTGGTCTCGTCGGTCTTGATGAAGTTCTCGGTGCCGGGCGTGACGTTCTGGGCCGACTTCACCGCCCACTTCTTGCCCTGGCGGGCAAACGACTGGTCGGCGGCCAGGGCGGGCACGGTGACGGAGTCGATCAGCTCGACGGCATTGCCGTTGTAGAGGGCTATCCATACGGGCTCCGACATGGGAACCTTCAGCGAGAGGTGCAGCTTGCCCCGGGCGGGGTTGGAGCCGGCGAAGAATACTATGTGCTGCCGGCCGCCAAGGCTGGTGCGGGCGTCGCCCGAGGGGATGACGCTCATGCGCTTGATGCGGTCGGGCACGCTCATCTGCTGGTCGAGCACGCTGCGGTCGGTCGTCAGGTACATGCCGCGGATGTTGTAGGTGGTGAACGATGTGTTCTCCAGCTCTATCCACGCCTCGCGCTCACCAAATTCGTCAAGGATGCTGGCGGTGTTGTTGGTCAGCACCTCGTTGATGACGATGTTCTTGGCTCCCTGGCCGAACACCGTCGAGGCTCCCGACAGCAGCAACGCGCCGCAAAATAATCCGAATTTATTCATTGTCGTGTATTATTATTATATTTTCGTTATCCACAGAAGAAGAGCACCACCAGCTGCGCCGTCAGTATTCGGAGGAACATCGACAGGGGGTAGACCGTCGAGTAGCCCAGTGCCGGGGCATCCTTCGAGCAGATGCTGTTGGCGTAGGCCAGTGCGGGCGGGTCGGTGTAGCTGCCGGCCACCATGCCGGCGATGGTGAAGTAGTTGAACTTGAACCGCAGACGGGCTATCGGGCCGACAATCAGGATGGGGATGACGGTAATGAGGAAGCCGGTCAGCACGTAGTAGAGACCGTTGCCCTGGACGACCGTCTCGAAGAACGAGGCACCTGCCTTGATGCCCACCGAGGCGAGGAAGAGCACCAGACCAATCTCGCGCAGCATCATGTTGGCCGACGTCGAGGTGTAGGTCACGAGCTTTATCTTGTAGCCGTAGCGGCCGATGAGGATGGCGATGATGAGCGGACCGCCGGCCAGACCGAGCTTCAGGGGCACGGGCATGCCGGGGATGGCGATGGGCAGCGAGCCGAAGAGCAGGCCGAGGAAGATGCCGACGAAGATGGTGGCAATGTTCGGCGCGTCGAGTCGGCGCACGGAGTTGCCCATCTTGTTGGCCACGCGGTCGACAGCGTCCTCAGGTCCCACGACCATGATCCTGTCGCCCACCTGCAGGGGCAGCGATGCCGACGCGAAGAGGTCCATGCCGTGGCGCGTCAGTCGGGTGACGTTGACGCCGTGAACGCTCGAGAAGTGCATCGAGGCCAGCGTCTTGCCGTTGATGGCGGGGTTGGTGACGAGTATGCGCTTCGACACCAGCGGCTGGTCCTGCTGCTCGAAGTCGATGTCGAGCTTGGGGCCTATGAAGGCGGTGATGGCTTCCTGGTCGGCCTCGGCACAGACGATGAGCATCTGGTCGCCCAGGTGGAATATCGTGTCGCGGTTGGGAATCGACAGCTCGCCGTCGTGGACGATGCGCGACACCACGAAGTCGCGGTTCAGGAAGTCATGAACCTGCAGCAGCGTCTTGCCCTCAAGGTACTTGTTCGTCACCTCTAAGTGCATCTTGTAGGGCTTCTTGGCCACGTTGTTGCCTTCCTCTTCGGCCAGGGCCTGCTCTTCCTTCTCGAGCTTCACCTTGCAGATATACCTTATTAATATGGTGGCGCCGATAATGCCCAGCACGCCGAGCGGATAGGCACAGGCATAGGCCGAGGCTATCGGCGGGGCATCGGAGCCGAACACCGTGCTCAGCGCCTCGTTGGCGGCACCGAGACCCGGCGTGTTGGTGACGGCACCGTAGAGCGTGCCGACCATCATGGGCAGCGACGTCTTGTCGGAGGTGTCGAAGAAGATGAAGTAGCAGGCAAACATCACGGCGATGTTCAGCAGAATGGCCGTGGTGGCCAGACCGTTGAGCTTGACGCCGGCCGTGCCGAAGCTCTCGAAGAAACCCGGACCTACCTGCAAGCCTATCATGAAGACAAACAGGATAAGGCCGAAGTCCTGGACGAACGTCAGGATGTCGGTAGGAGCCGTGAAGCCGATGTGACCGGCCACAATGCCGGCAAAGAGCACAAAGGTGACGCCGAGCGAGATGCCGAAGATCTTGATCTTCCCGAGGTAGACACCCACGGCGATGACCACAGCGTAAAGCAATGCAATATGGGCGACAGAATCTGTCGTCGTAAACAAGTCCTTAAGCCAATGAAACGATTCCATAACACACTATAGAAAATTGCGGTGCAAAGGTAGCAAGAAAATGGCACAAAAGCGCCAAAATTGTGCAAGTATTTTCGCGCTTTTATATTCTTTAACGTTCAAAGTGCTGATAGTCCTTGAGCGAGCGCCACGAACCGCCCCACGTAAAGCCGTGCTTCACGAACAGCCGGTAGCACAAATCGTTCTTGCCGATCATGTACTGCTGCCTGGGCTTGCGGCTGACGTATTTCCCCGCCGTGGCCGGCTGTACCGAGGTGGTGCCGTCGGCCTGTTGCCTGACGCAGGGGTTATAGAGCGGGTTGATGTCGATGGCCAGTCCCTGCGAGTGCTTCGAGAGTTTCTTGGAGCCGGCAATGGGGCGGTAGTTGAAGCAGCTGGTGTTGTTGGCCCTCATCGAGCGTTCGTCGTCGGCATCATAGTCGTCAATCAGCCTCATCCGCTCTATCGGATATTTATGTTTATACAACTCTTGAAAGATTTCCTTCAAGTCGTTGGCAATCATTTTATTACACACAATCTCGCCGACACAGACGCGGCCCTGCCCGTCGTAGTGCGACAGCTGCAGGTAGCTCAGCTGGGAGCGGGGAATGGTGCAGCCCTCCTTATACGACTTGCCCAGCATCCGCCCGAACACGGCGTCGCTCAGCGTATCGACGGTGAACGTCTGGCCGCTCACCGTCAGCGTGGCCATCCACATCATCAGACAGACGATTCTCTTCATACCGGTTGCTCTTACTGTTTTCGATGGTGCAAAGGTACACAGAAAAACCCATTACAGCCTGTTAACAAACCATAAAATAGCACAAAGAAACGTAAGTTAGGCAACATGCCTGGCCATCCTATCTGATTATTTACTACTTTTGTAGGTCAAAACTAATTATCAGCGAAAGAAACGCCTGTTACCGAGATGGAGCACATCATACACCGGCTGCTGATGGCCGCCACTGACGCTAACGTGCGCGCTTTGACCTGGAAAAGGTCTTGAGGAAATTGGACCAATCTTTTATTAACAATATTTACTAACAAAAATCATTTAAGTATGAGAAAACTAAAACTTTTAATCGCGGCGTGCGCCTTGATGGGGGCATCCGCTATGTGGGCACAAACCGACTATACAAATAAGGTTGGGACGTCCCAGTCAGCATGGAGTGGTAGTGGTTTCTACACAGGCAAAACAGTAACCCCATTTGGTGCGAGCGAAGCTATTGGTCTTGCAGAGTTTTATGGATCTTCGGATGCCGGCGAGAAACTACGTCAGACAGTAACAGGCTTGGAAAAAGGTGTGTATGATGTAACCGTTTTTGCTACTTCTCACAACGCATGGGGCAATCATAGTGCAACCTTAGCAGCAGATGCTGAAGATGTTGCCTACATTTTTGCAAAGCCGGATGGTTCAACAACACTAAAACAGTTCTTCAAAGCTCGCAAAGATTCCGGTATGTCAGAAGACGAGCCTTACAAGGTCACTATTAGCGATATTGAGGTTGCAGGTGGTGAACTCACCATTGGTTTGGCTCTTGACAAGTCCGGTCAAACTGAATGGCAGACAATACAGATTTATCAGCTGACGCGTACAGGCAACCTCCCCCTTACCGCACTTGTTACTGCCTATGAAACAGCGCTGAACAATGCAGAAACTACAGCTGAAACGACAAAGACAATTGGCACAAGTGCTCTGGCTGCCTTAAACACTGCAATCTCAACATATTCTTCTGTCGATGAGAACTCTGAGGATGCCCTTAACACAGCTATTGATGCACTTACTAATGCCAATAATGCAGCAGAAACATCAATTGCCAGTTATGAGGTAATTGCAAATGGAACCATAGCAACTAACGTCCTTGGCAAGTGGGCCATTTCTACCACAGCTGGTGGGTTGGCCGTCAACACATGGTCAACTGAAGGTGATACAGACGGTTCAAAAATGACCAAACCGTTCATTCAGGATTGGGTAGGGAGTGGTACTCCTCTTGGTGCTGGTAAGCTTTATTATCGCCTTGAGGGTCTGAATCCTGGCGAGAAGTATTCCGTATCTGCACTTGTCCGCGTGCTTGACGAGAGCGGTGCCGCCGTTTCTGGTGCTACGTTCTACGTGAACAGTGAGACCAAGGATATCGCTGCCAATGGCTCAGCATGCACTAACGGTATAGCAGGTACAATGAACCTGGCTGCTGAAGTTGATGCTAACGGCGTTCTTGAGATTGGTATTGAAAGTGCAAACGATGCCACCTTCAACTGGATGGCCATTAAGAACGTTACCATTGCAGAATATGCTGGTGTCAAAGTCTCTGACATTGAGCTGAACCAGACTTCAGCTGATCTGACAATGGGTGATATGCTGACGCTTGCAGCCACCGTCACTCCCGATAACGCCGATGACAAGACCTTCACATGGTCTTCTTCAGACGAAACTGTTGCAACTGTCACAGCAGCAGGCATTGTATCAGCAATTGGTGAAGGAAGTGCTACCATCACAGCAACAGCCAACGATGGCTCGGACGTTTCTGCATCTTGTACGGTAAACGTTGCCAGTGCATCTGCTCCTTCATTCTACAGCGAGATTGCTGCAGGTGATTTCTATATTATGAATGCTGCTACTGGAAAGTTCCTTGGTGGTGCCAATGACTGGGGCACACATGCTTCCATTATTAACCACGGTATTCCTTTTACCGTGGCAGTTGCCGACGGTAAATACACACTCGATTCTCACACTTATAATAACAGCACAGACCATTTCTTTAATGGTAGCTATGTAGACCAGCCTTCTACAAAGTTGGATATTGTTGCTTTGGGTGATGGGAAGTATAGCATTTCAACTGGAGAAAATGCTTTCGTGACAGCTTTGGCTGGTAACACCAAAGTAGAAAGCAATGCTGCCAATGCTAATAGCACGTTTGCTCAGTGGTATTTCCTTTCCAAGACAGATCGTGACAACATGCTGGAAGCTGCTACTGAAGATAATCCTGCCGATGCCACCTATTATATTAAAGAGGCCAATATTAGCCGTAATCTGAGAGTAAGTTACAACAAATCAGGCTGGACTAATATTGCCTATGGTGAAGACAAGAACCAAGACAGAGGCAATTACAATGCTCAGGTTTGGAATGGAACTGTTGACGTTTACCAAACAATTGAGAATTTGCCCAATGGTACTTATACGCTAAAGATGCAGGGCTTTTCTTCGGGTACAGACGTGAAACTCTATGCTAATAGTGAGGAAATAGCCGTATTGGCACAGCCTGACGGCATTAGCACACAGAGTGCTGCCGCTGCTGCATTCAGCAATGGTGAATATGTAAACACCCTCAGCGTGACCGTTACAGACCACACTATGAAGATTGGCCTTAAAGGCGACTGTACTAATAAAAAGTGGCTCTGCTATGACAATTTTGAACTGTATATGACCGAATACGCAACTGACCCACTGGCTTCAGAAAGTGATTTGCAGAACTTGGCCGACGCTATTGCTGCTGCAGAAGCTAAATTTGGCTTCGAGGAAGGCGAATATGCCCCCTATAATAATATTGAAGCTTGTCAGGCTATAGCTGCTGCTAAGGCTGCCAATGTCGAGGGTGCCTTCAAGAGCGTTATTGATGCTGCTATAAATTCATTGAATGATATTAGTTGGACACCTAACACTTCTGAGGTGAATGCCATCTACTGGACTACATACGGTGAGGATGCTGCAAAAGACGCATCAGGCCGCATATTTGCAACTGGCTGGGGGCTTGAGGGTGGCACTGATGCCTACAATGTTCGCATCCAAAATGATGTAACTAACAATCCTGGCTTGGCTGCTGTTGAGAATAATACGGCAGTGTTTGGTAAGTTTGATATGACTTATGGCGAAACTACAGGTTACACCATGCCTCTGAAGGCAAACAAAATTTATAAGTTGAACTTCAAGTACGGAGGCTGGACTGAGCCATCTAATACGACTGTAAAGATGATTGCTCCGGATAAAAGTGAGCTTGTTATCGATGCTACTATGATTGTGCCTGGTGGCTCTCAAAATGGTAATTCTGATATAAACAACTGGTGGGAATGGACTGGCTATTTCGTTGCCCCAACCACAGGTAACTATGTATTGAAGTTTAAGAATAATGAGAATGGCCAGCACCAAAAAGTTATTGGCAACATGTCCTTATTATCTGCTACTGAAATTGAGTTTGCCGATGCTACGCTGCCAAAGTACGCTCCCGGCACCTATCCCTCTGTGAAGATTAACCGTGAGTTCAGTTCTGAAAAGTGGTCAACCGCTGTCTATCCGTTCGCTGTTAGTGACGGCAACATTGCTGTGTTGGAGAGTTATGATGCTGCCAGCGGCACATTGGCCTTTGAGTCGGCTGCCACCAGCGAAGCCAACGTACCGTTCCTGCTGAAGAACGACGGTGTAATCACGCTAAGCGATGTTGAAGTAACAGCCGCTGCTGCTACCGATGCTACGGCTGGCAATGCTTCGCTGAAGGGTGTCTACGCTGTTACTGAGGTTGACAACAGTGCTATTAACTACGTGCTGAGCAACAACACAATCTACAAAGTGGGTGCCAATAAAGCTACAGTCAATCCTTACCGTGCTTACATCCAGCTGGCAGAGACTGCAGGTGCTGCTCGCGAACTGACCTTCACCGTCGACGGCGAGGCTACGGCCATCGAGGGCATTGCTGCCGAAAAGGCTATGAGTGGCGAGATCTACAACCTGAACGGCCAGCGCGTGAAGACCGCCAAGAAGGGTATCTACGTGGTGAACGGCAAGGCCGTCATCGTAAAGTAAAATTGAATTGGTTTTATCAATAAAAAACAGAAAATGACTATGAAGAAATATTTGAAGCCAGACGTCGAGGTGATGGACGTGGAGTTAGAGTCACTGCTCGAAGCCTCGATAACAGAAATAACAGGACTCGAAGACGTAACGCCAGCCACAGAAGAATTCCCCGGTGGCCCCACTGACTCGCGCTCGATCTTCTTGTTCAACGAAGACTAATCCGTACAACGGTGACTTGTGCTTTACAGCCTGGTCATCAACATAACTCGCAGGTGCGCCGCCCACGGACGGCGCACCTGCTTTTGCTTTATTTTCCGCCAAACATTTGGCGCTTCAGTTTTTTCTTCGTAACTTTGCGGGCGTAATTACATAAAGCCATGGTAACAGTAGCAAACCCCATTTATGACATCGTATTCAAATACCTGATGGAAGACGAGCGCATAGCACGTACCATCCTGTCGGCCCTGCTGAAGATGGATGTGGTGCATGTGAAGTTACGACCCCACGAGTATGCCAATGTCAAGCGCGACACGCTCTCGGTGTTCCGCATCGACTTTGGAGCCACCGTCCGACAAGCCGACGGGTCAGAGCAGCTGATACTGGTGGAACTGCAGAAGACGTGGCTGCCTACGGAGACGCTGCGCTTCCGCCAGTACTTGGGCGTGCAGTACCAGAACCCGGCGAATGTAGTGGGTGAAGGCCGGGACACCCATGCCCTACCCTTGGTGGCCATCTATCTGCTCGGTCACAATGTGGGTGACATCGAGGAGCCGGTGCTCTACGTCCAGCACGAGACTTACGACTACGAGGGACGGCGCGTGACGAAAGGACTGCCCGACCCGTTCGTGGACAGTCTGACGCACAACAGCATCATCGTGCAGATTCCCCGCCTGCACGGTCAGGTGAATACCCGCTTGGACAAGGTGCTGAGCATCTTCGACCAGACTTACAAGAGCAAGGACAACCAGCAGGTGCTGAACATCGATGACAGCATCTATGCCGGTGATGCCGAGATGGAGCACATCATACACCGGCTGCTGATGGCCGCCACCGACGCCAACGTGCGCCAGGACATGAACGTGGAGGACGAGTACTTCTCCATCATCGAGAAGCGCGACACCGAGATCATGATGCGCGACCGTCAATTGGCGGAGCAGAGTGTGCAGCTGGCAGAGAAGAATGTGCAGCTGGCAGAGAAGGATGTGCAACTGCAGGAACTAATGCGCAACTCCATCAGGATGCTCCTGAAAGCGAAGATGGAGCCAGAGGCCATTGCCACCAGCTTAGGCATTGACCTGGAAAAGGTTTTGAGGGAATTGGAGTAAAGTAATCTTTTTATCCGTCACATCCGTCACCTTGTGATAACCTGCTGACAGTCTGCTGCTTACGGTGGTGATGGATAGAGTGACGGGTGACGGATACCTCTTTGCTGTGGCCGCACGACTGTTCACCAGCCGTGAACAAAGATTCACTGGCCGTGAATAATCTCATGACTTGCTGTATCTCGCAGGAGGAAGACATGCCAGAGTGGCATCCGTCACCCGTCACCACTATCCGTCACCCCGTAAACGGCTGACTATTAGAACGATTCAGCCAAGTGACGGATGTGACGGATAAAAAACAGATACTGTGTGTGGTGATAGAGGGACTAAAGAATGCTACGAAAGCGGCGTGCTCAGTCTAAGGGATGATGGGGTCGCCCATGGCCGATGCCTCGGCATCCTTGTCGTCGAGCTTGAAGAGCATGAACTGCGGAGCCTCCTCCGTGCAGGGAGCCCAGCCCAGGGAGTCGGTGTCCTTGCCGTTGGGGTCGCTGTACTTGGCGAAGTTGGTCCAGGCGGTGAGCATCTTCTCAGCGAGGTCCCAGTCGCCCTGCGTCCAGGGGCGCCAGCAGTGCTTCAGACTCTTGAAGACAAACCAGAGGTCGCTCGAGTGGAAGGCACCCTTCAGTCGGGCGGTCACCTCGGGATGGCTGCCGTCGTCGGGCAGGGGTCGCGCAAACTCGTAGGCCCAGGCCTTGCCCTGCTGCTGCTGGCGCACCTTGCAGAACTCGGCAATGCCTGCCGACATCGAGCCCATGTCGTTCAGGGTGTAGCCTATCATATAAGGTACGTCGGCAATGGAGCCGGCACGGGTGGCCTCGTCGAACGACTTCAGCGAGACGTAGCCGTCGACGATGGGGCGCTGCATCAGGAAGACATCGTTCCCCGTCACCA